>JAQBPE010000451.1 GCA_028287685.1 Cyanobacteria bacterium RYN_339
AAGTCGCCCCAGCGCCGGTGCAGCTCCGCGGCATAGAACAGGAAGTCGGCACGCTCGGCCGCCGGCCCCAGCTGGGCAATGGCATTCGCAAGAGCGTCCAGGCGGCCCGCCGCCAGCCAGGTGTCGGCCACCTGGCGGAGATGTTCGGCGGCCAGGTCACCCTCGCCGGCCTCGCCCCAATAACGCAGCGCCGTGGAGGCCTGGCCCGTGCGCCAGAAGTGGTCGCCCACCCGACGCAGCAAGCCCTGCCGCTCGTCACGCGGGACCTCCGCCTGGAAGCGGCGCGCCAGCAAGTTGCGCACCGCCGGCTGCAAGGCGAAGCGCTCGGCGCCGCGGTTGAAGATCAGGCGCTCGCGCACGAGGTAATCGCGCCGCTCTCGCGTAAACGGCTCGCCCAGGGCCTCCTCGCAAAGCGCCGCGTCGAAGGTCTCGACCACCGCCACGCGCTGCATGAAGGCGCGCACGTCCGCGGGCAGGGAGGCCAGCAGCTGTTCCTCCAGGAAGGCGTCCAGCAGCTCCGGCGTGAGGCCCATCGCGGCCGGCCAGCCGCCGGTGGCGCTCATCAAGCCCTGTGGCTCGACGCCCGGGCGCAGCTCGCCCAGCTCGGCAAGGTCGAAGGCCAGGCCGCGCTCGTCCAACACCTCCAACGAGCCGCGCGCCTGCAGCATGGCCAGTTCCACGTCAGGCGGCTTGCGCGAGGCCAGGACCAGGCGAATCGTGGGCGGGAGGTAGCGCAACATCCGCGCCACGAGCGCGTCGAGCGACGGGGAGGCCGCCAGGTGGTAGTCGTCGATCACCAGGGCCAGGGGGCGATCGCATTGCTCGTCCAGGTCCGCCAGCAGCGCGGAGAGCGTGGCGAACGCGCCGTCCCGCTCGCGGGCGCGGCCGAGCAGATCGCGCGCCTCCGTCCGGAAGCCCGGTAGGGCGTTCTCGAAGGCCGTGATCAGGTACGTCAGGGCCACGTCGAGATCCGCGTCCTCGGCGTCCAACGTCAGCCACGCCGCCCCATGGCGCTGGGCCCAGGCGGCCAGCAGGGCGGTCTTGCCGTAGCCCGTGGCGGCGAAGACGCCCACGTGGGCGCCGCGCTCGAACGCCGCGTCCAGCCAGGCTTCAAGCCGGGGGCGCGGGATCACGCCGGCCCAAGGGCGCGGCGGGGTCAGCTTCTGGCGGAGGATCGGTGGGCTCATGCGGGTCGCCCCCAGTGTACTCCATGCCCGCCCCTCAACCGGTGTTTTTCATCCCCGCGGCGATGCCGTTCACGCTCAGCTTGAGGGCGTCGTCCAGCAGCGCGCGCTCGCTCTCCAGCTCTTGTTCGCGCCGGCGGGCCAGCAGCTCGACCTGGAGGTAGTTCAGCGGATCGACATACGGGTTGCGCACCTCGATGGAGCGGCGCAGCGTGCCGTTGTCGGCCAGCAGCGTCGGCTGCCCTGTGATGGCGAGCAGCACGCGGCAGGTGCGCTCGTACTCGGCTTCCAGCCCCTGCCATACCTCGTTCAGCCCGCTCTCCGGCGGGACCAGGCCCTCCACGTACCGGCGCGCGATCGGCAGGTCGGCCTTGGCGAGCGTCATCTCCACGTTGCTCAGCAAGGCGCGGAAGAACGGAAAGCTCCGGTACATCTCCTGACACAAGGCCAGGTGGCGCTCCGGCGCCTCCGCCAGGTAGCCGTCCAGGGCCGCGCCCACGCCCAGCCAGCCGGGCAAGATCAGGCGCATCTGGGTCCAGGAGAAGACCCAAGGAATGGCGCGCAAATCCTCGATGGCATTGCTCTGCTTGCGTTTCGCGGGGCGCGAGCCGATTTGGAGGTTGCCCAGCAGCTCCAGCGGCGTGGCCTTCTGGAAGAACGCCACGAAGCGGGGCTCCTCGTAGACCATGGCCCGGTATGCCGCCATGGCGCGGCGGGACAGGTCCTCCATGACCGCCTCCCAGCGCCCCACGTCCAAGGGGGGCTGGGCGTGCAGCTCGGGCCGCAGCGAGGCTTCCAGCACGGCGGAGGTCACCAGCTCGAGGTTGCGGCGGGCGATCGCCGGCAACCCGTACTTGTTGGAGATCACCTCGCCCTGCTCCGTGAGCTTGATCCGCCCATGGATGGTGCCGGGCGGTTGCGCCAGGATCGCCTGGTGCGAAGGGCCGCCGCCGCGCCCGACGGAGCCGCCACGGCCGTGGAACAGCAGCAACTGCAGCCCGTGCCGCCGGGCGACTTGCCACAACGCTTGCTGGGCCTTGTACAGCTCCCAGTTCGAGGTCAGGATCCCGCCGTCCTTGTTCGAATCGGAGTAGCCCAGCATGATCTCCTGCTGGTTGCCGAGCTGCCGCAAGTGCGCCCGGTAGAGCGGATCCGCGAACAGCCCCTCCATGATGGCCGGCGCCGCACGCAGGTCGCCGATCGTCTCGAACAGCGGTACCACCTGCATGGTGGTCCGCACGCCGCCCTCCGGCAGGGCGCGGAAGAGGCCGGCGGACTTCAGGAACAACAAGGCGGTGAGCAGGTCGCTGGCAGCGGTCGTCATGCTGATGATCAAGGCGCCCAGGGCCTCGGCCCCGAAGACCAGGCGCGCGCGGGCAATCGCCCGGAACGTGCCCACCACCTCGCGGGTCATGGGCTGGAACTCCTCCAGGTCGGAGGGGATCAAGGGCCGGCTGGTCGCGAGCTCCTTGCGCAAGAAGGCCACCCGCTCGTCCTCGCTCAGCTCGCGGTAGGGGCGGTCCAGCACCCGCAACGTGTCGACCACGTCGGCCAGCGCGTCGGCGTGCACCACCGCGTGCTGGCGCACGTCCAGCGAGCCGGCATGGAAGCCGAACGTCTCGACCTGGCGCCGCCAGTCTTCCAGCAGCACGTCTGCCGCGCGGGCGCCGCGGTTGGCCGCCAGGCTGTCTTGCATCAGGCGCAGGTCCTGGACCAGCTCGCCGGGGCTGCGGTAGCCCTCCGCCAACCGCTCCGGCGTCCAGCGTTCGGCCTCTTCCAACGTCTCCGGCATGGCCGCGAGGGTCTGCTTGAGGCGCAGGTGGACGTAGGCCAGCTTCTGGCGGTAGGGCTCGAAGGGGTTGCGCTCGCCCACCTCCTGCGCCAACGCCGGGAAGCGCCGCGCGTCGGCCTCGATCGAGCGCGCCAACGAGGCCGTGACCTCCGTCCAGTGCGTCGATTGGCTCATGTCGCTGGAGATCTCCTCCGCGCGGGCGATGTGGCGGCGCATCATCAACCGCCGGGCCATCAGGAGCGCCTGGTAGGTGGTCTGGGCCGTCACGTTGGGGTTGCCGTCCCGATCGCCGCCCATCCAGGTGCCGAAGCGCAGGAAGGACGGCAGCGGGAAGGCCTCGCCTGGGTAGTGGCGGGCGAGGGCGGCGCCCAGCGTCTCATACAGGTGCGGCACGGCCTCGAACAAGACCTTGTCGAAGTAGTAGAGGCCATGGCGGGCCTCGTCGAGCACCGTGGGCGCGCGGTGGTGGACCTCATCGGTCTGCCAGAGGCTCTCCACCTCGGCGGCCATGCGGGCTTCCAGGCGCTGGCGATCGCCCGGCCCCACCAGCGGGTTATCCCGCTGCTCCAGGGCCTCGGCCAGGCGCTGGTGCTTCTCGAGCACGGTGCGGCGCAGGATCTCCGTGGGGTGGGCGGTGAAGACGGGCAGGATGGCGAGACCCGGCAGCAGCGCGCGGAGGGCCTGGGCGCTGACGCCGGCCTGTGCCAGGTTGCCGATCACCGCGTCCAGAGAGCCCGGCGCGGGGCGGGCGCCGTCCTCGCGTTCGTAAGCGCGCACCCTCCGCACCCGGTGGTGCTGTTCCGCCAGGTTCGCCAGTTGGAAATAGAGCGTGAAGGCGCGCAACACCTTGGCCGCCGTGCCCGTGTCCAGGCTGGCGATCAAGGTCAGCAGTTCATCGCGGTTGGCCTCGCCAGCGCGGGCGCTTTTGAAGCCGCGCCGCAGCGCTTCTTCCGTCTCGAAGACTGCCTCGCCAGCTTGCTCACGCAGGATCTTGCCCAGCATGTTGCCGAGGAAGCGGATGTCATCTCGCAAGGGGCGGTGCTTCGCCTCATGCTCCCAATCGCGGGCTGTGCTCATCGGACGGCCCCCTTGTGGCGCCGCACCACCTCCACGGCGGCTCCCAGGTCGGCCAACGCCATGATGTCGCGGGTGCCCAGCTGGATGCCAAAGGTGCGCTCCAGGGCCACCACGAACTCCATGTGGGCCAGCGAGGTCCAGCCGCCCAGGGTTCGCGGACCAGTCGTCGGCGTGAGCATGTCGGGCGGCACCCGGAAGCAGCGGGCGGCCAGGCCATAAACCGTGCGCTCTATCTCGGGGCCCGTGGCAGGCTCCACAGGCAATTCCGGCTCCAGCTCGGCCAGCAGGCCTCGCAGCGCCTCCATTTGGACCTTGCCAGAGCCCCCGCGTGGAAGCGCCTCCACGATGTGCAGGCGGTGCGGCACCTTGTAAGCGGAAAGGCGCTCGCGGCAATACGCCAGCACCTCGCCCGCCTTGTCCCCGGGCCCATCCAGCGCCACGAACGAGACCACCACCTCGCCCCAGGTGGGCTCGGGCGCACCAAGGGTGGCGGCCTCGCGCACCAGGGGGTGCGCCGCCAGGACCTCGTTCACCTCGTCGGGCGACACGTTGTTACCGCCGGTGATGATCACGTGCTTGGCGCGGCCGCGCAGGCGGTAGAGGCCGTCGGCGTCACGGCTGGCCAGGTCGCCGGTGCGCAACCAGCCGCCTTGCAGCACCTGGGCCGTTGCCTCGGGGTTGCGGTGGTACCCACGCAGGAGGTGCGGTCCCCGCAGCAGCAATTCGCCGGGTTCGTCCGGGGCGGCCGCGAGGCCGTCTGGACGCTCGATGCGCGCCTCGCAGCCGTCGGGCACGCCCACCGTGCCCACCCGCAGGCTCGCCTCGTCAGGGCCCGCATACAGCGAGCCGCAAACCGTCTCGGTCAGGCCATAAATGTTGACCACCGGCACGCCGTAGCGTGCCATAGCACCTGCCCACACGCGCGGCTCCAACGTGGCCGCGGAGGACAGGATCATTCGCAGCGCCGGAGGACGCTCCGCCGGCGCGGTGGCATAGTGCAGCTGCAAGGCCAGCATGGTGGGCACCGTGACCAGGTGGGTGGGCGTGCGGGCGAACAGGGCGTCTTCCAGGTCGCCCAGCCGCTCCACGGCCAGCGACCCCGGGAAGGGCCGCACCAAGGTGCCCCCTGCCGCGAGGGCTACCAGCGGGCCGTGGAACAGGCCGTCGGTGTGGAACAAGTGAAGGACGTTCAACAGGCGCGTGTCCGGCCCGTAGCCGAAGCGCTGCACGAAAGTCTGGAGGTGGGCGGTCAGCGCGCCATGTGTGATTTCGACGCCCTTTGGCCGCGAGGTCGACCCCGAGGTGAAGAGCACGTAAGCCAGCTGGTCCGACGCAGGGACGGGCGGCGCGGGCGCCGCCGGTAAGTCGGCCACGGCGTCGGGGTAGGAGGTCCCTCCGGCGGTTCGCCGCCGGAACAGCTTACCCAGCAGCGAGCCCACCGGCTGGCCCACGGCCAGAAGAGGCTTGCCCGCCTCGCCCCAAGCCAGGTCGGTGGCAAGCGTCTGGTCCAGGATCGCGCCCTCGGGCTCCACCCAAGCAAACAGGTCCGCCAGCTCCGCGCGCGTGGCCTCGTGGCTCGCGATCAGCGGCACGCGACCGTAGCGCAAGAGTCCGAGGATGATCGGGAGGGCTGCCTCGTCCGACGCCACGGCCACCACCACCCGGCTGCCGGGCGCCAGGCCCACGGCCTCGCACCAGGCGCCGATGCGCGCCATGCGCGTGGCAAGCTCGCCGTAGGTGAGCGAGGTCGGGCCGTCCAAGAAGACCTTGCCGGGACGCTGGGCCACTTGCGCGGCGATGGGCCAGCCTTCAAACAGTGCGATCGCCATACAGGGATTCTAGCAGGTCGGCCGTGCGCACCTTGCCGCTGCCACCCCGGGGCAACGTGGTCACTTGCCGGATCAAGGCCGGCACCTTGTGGATCCCACAGCGCGCCGCCACGTGGTCCCGCAGGGTCGTCTCGGGCAGTTCCGCGGCCGCCGGCACGACGAAGGCAGCCAAGTGCTGGTAGCCTTCCGCGCCAGTGTAGGGTACCACCGCCACCTCGGCCACGCCGGGGTGGGCCGCCAGCGCGTCCGCCACCTCGCTCGCATAGACCAGTTCACCGCGCACGGTCTTGATCCGGTCGTCGCGCCGGCCGACCAGCACGATCCCACCCGCGCCGTCGGAGCGGGCCAGGTCTCCCGTGCGCAGCCAGCCGTCCTGGAAGGCCGCAGCCGTGAGTTCGGGGTCGCGGAAGTAGCCACGCATGAGGTTATCTCCGTAGATCCAGAGCTCGCCCACCTCGCCCGGCGCCACCGGCTCTCCCGTGGGATCGACGATCGCCGCGATCGCCCCCACCGGCCGTCCCACCGCTCCCGGCTCGCGCACCGCCTCCGGGGCCGCCGAGGCACAGATCCCGGCCGTCTCCGTCAGGCCGAAGTAGTCCACCACCGGCACGCCCAGGGTGGCCTCCGCCCGCGCCGCCACCTCGGGCGCCAGGCGCGCACCGGTGACCAGTGCCAGGCGCAGGTTGTGGCGCGCAAGGGGGCGATCGCCCAGTCCCGCCAAGAAGGCCGGCACCGTGCCCAGGACGGTCACGCGCTCGGCCGCGCAGCGGGCCATCACCGCAACGGGGTGCAGGTCTTCCAGCACCGGCACGACCACGGTGGCGCCGGAAGCCAGCGCGGCGACGGCCGGGTTGCGGAAGCCGCTCATGGAGTGGAAAGCCGCCTGGGAAAGTAGGCGATCGCCCTCGCGCCAGCCGCCCACCCGCGCCATCAGGGCGGCGCTGCGGCAAAGCGCGCCCTGGGTTAACTCTACGCCCTTTGCTCGGCCGGTCGAACCGGAGGTGAACAGCACCACGGCCACGTCGTCGGCGGCAACGTCGCACGCTGGCGCGGCTTGCCCAAGCCAAGGCTGCAGCACTTCCGCAAAAGCTTGCGCGGGCGCGCTTGCCACGTCGTCTTCGTCGAAGACCACCCACCGGGCCGCTTGCCCACGCGCCAGCGACAACCGGGCCTCGTCCACGAAGACCAAATCGGGCTCCAGGCGCTCCAGCAGGCCCAAGACCTCTGCTCGAGGGGCCTCGGCGTCCAGCGGCGCCACCACCACGCCCGCCCGCAGGCAAGCCCACACCGCCAGCAGGTATTCCACGTGTGGCCGGGCCACCAGCGCCACACGGCGGATCTTGTGTGCCGTCATGAACGCCGCCAACCCGCTGGTCACGTCTTCGGCGTCCGTAAAAGAAAAGTCCCCGCGGCCATCGGGCGCGACCACCAGCGGTTGCGCGCCATACCGGGCGCCGGCTCGCTCCCAGAGGGCCGGGAAGGTCGAAGGGGCCTCGGCATCGCGTCCTGCGTAAAACGCGTATAGCCTGGCCATGGCCGCGCTCACGGGCACGGCCTGCGCGAGCTCCAGCTCCACGAGGCTTGCCACAGCGGCTCGCACGTCGCTCTCCGCGCGGCCCACCCGCGTCGGCAGCGCTTCCAGAGGCACCGCCCGCTCTGCCCAGTACAGCAGTTGGCGCTGTAACAGGGTAAGCCGTTCTGGCAAGCGCCGCGCCAGCCGGCGGTGGTAGATCGGATGGCGCATGAATAGGTCGGCTGCCGTGCCGCCCAGGGCATTCGGCGCGGGCCGCGGCCGGCCGTCCAGCGGATCCACTGCCACCAAGGGGTTTGGCAGCAGGTATCCCCTGTCAGGGAGCCCCGGCAGGGCCAGGTGACGGCCTTCCCAAGATCGCGACCCCACCAGCGCCAGGCCGTTGTAGTGCGCCATATCGGCGTCATCGCGCAGCTCCAGGCCATCGCCCTCCTCGAACAGGCGCGCCTCCGAGAGAATGTATGCCCGCCGCGGTTCTTCCGCCAGCGTCCGCGCGAAGTGCTCCCGGTAGACCCGGCCATGGGCGATGCGGCCGCCACGGTCGAAGTAGGGCTCGGGCTCGCTGTTGGCCAGGTGTACGTGCGGAAAGACCACTATGCCGTCGGCCGCACAGACGCGGAAGCACTCCGCCAGCAAAGGCAGCAGGCCGTAGCGATGCAGCGTATCCAGGCCGTGGACTATGGCAAAAGCGCCGGTGGCCAACGGCAACGGCTTCTCCGGCGACGCGAACAGCACGTCCAGGTTGGCCGCGCGCGCGCCCTCGCCCAGCCAATGCCTGTAACCCAGGTAGCCCAACACGCCCGCGTCGCCTTCCCACAGGCTGACGACCCGCTGCTCGGGAAACAGGCCGGCCAACAGCTCGCCGGAGTAGCCGGTGCGACCCCAGAGGTCCAGGATCCGATCACCGGGGCGCAGGGTCTCGCGCAGCAGCGGCACCAGCGGCAACAAGGCCCGGGTGGACTCGTTGAAAGGTTGGAAGGCGGCGTAACAATCGAAGACCGCCCGCTGGCGCTTCTGGTCCAGGAAGCGCCGGTATGCGCCAGCATGGTTCACTTGCAGGTCCCGAGGGACCGGTTCCCCGGCCAGCTGGGCTTCACCGAAGTGCGCGAAGCCTTCCACCATGGGCACCTGCACGCCGCAGCCGCCGCATTGCAGCACGGAGCCGGCCTCCAGGCGGTAGGCACCATGGCAACCGGGACAGCGCAGGATCCCAAGCGTTTCCTGGTTCATCGGCCGCATGATGCCCGGGATGGCCCTCCGGCTAACCAGCGGTGTCGTGCTTGGGTATGACGTAGATACGACACCATGCCGCCGATCTCACGCGCCGTTACGGCGATCTTCTTCCTTTCCGGCGCCACCGGCCTCGTCTTCGAGGTGTTGTGGTCACGCTATCTGTGCCTGGTCATGGGCAACACCGCAGCGGCCCAGGCGGCCGTCCTGGCGGTATTCCTGGGTGGCCTGGCCCTCGGTAACGCCTGGCTGGGACCGCGCGTGGACCGTACTCGCAACGCGCTTGCCTGGTATGGACGGCTCGAAGTGGCGGTCGGTCTGTGGGCCGCGCTCTCGCCGTTGATCCTGACGGCCGCTGGCGCGCTATACGTATGGTTGGCACGGACCCTCGGCCTTGAAGGAGCGCCGTTGACCGTTCTGCGGATGACTATCACGGCGGCGGCCCTCTTACCGGCCACTACCCTGATGGGCGGCTCGCTCCCCGCGCTGGCGCGCCATGTCAGCGCTTCGTTGGCCGACGTCCGGCGGACGATCGCCTGGCTGTACTTCTGGAACAGCGCGGGCGCCGCCCTCGGTAGCCTGGCCGCAGGTTACGTTCTGATCCCCGCCTTCGGCCTGGACGCGACGCTGGTAGCCGGCGGCCTGATCAACGTGGCCTTGGGCGCGCTGGCCTTGCGCCTGGCCCGGGGCGAGGTGCCGGCTCCGGCAGCGGCGACAGCGCCCACCAGCGGGGAGCCCCCCTACGGGCGCTGGCAGATCCGTTGGGTGGTTTTGGTGGCCCTGGTTTCCGGCTTCATTGCACTGGGCCTCGAGGTGGCCTGGATCCGGCTGCTCGCCATCACGCTGGGCGCCTCGACGTACGCGTTCAGCCTCGCCGTTGCCGGGTTCATCTGTGGCATCGCGCTGGGCAGCCTCTTGGTGGACCGCCCCTGGCTGCCGGGCAAGACGTCTTTGGCACGCCTGGGGTGGGCCCAGGCCGGAGGGGCTGCGGGGCTGCTGGTCACGGTGCCGTTCTACGACCGGCTGCCATACATGTTCCTGCTGATCGCGCACCATTCGCCGCGGACCCTGGCCGGGTACGCGCTCTTGGAGGCCAGCAAGCTCGTGATCTGTCTAGCCATGATGCTGGTACCCACCACCTTCATGGGCATGGCCCTGCCGCTGGCCACCCGCGTAGCTACCCGCACGCTGGACGAGGTGGGGGCCCGTGTGGGCCTGGTGTACGCCTTGAACACGCTGGGGACGGTGGCCGGCGCCCTGCTGGCCGGGGCCTGGTTGATGCCCTGGCTAGGGCTGCGCGGCATGTTCGACGCCGCCGCGTTTGGCACGCTGGCGCTGGCGCTCGGGACTTGGTGGCAACTTCCAGACCCGCGGCGCCACCGTCGGGTAGCGCTCACGTTTTCCGCCCTGGTAGCCTTCCAAGGCTATCAGGCCTGGGGAGGTGGCTGGGCCATCGCCTCGTTCTTCACCGGCTCCCTCGAGGACCGCGGCCACCCCCTGCCAGACTTCCAGAGCTTCAGGGAGCGGCAAGAGGCGATGAACATCGTGTACGCCCAGGATGGCCCTGACGGCTCCGTGGCGGTGGTGATCGACGACGGGCTTCCCACGCTACGCACCAACGGCAAGGGCGAAGCCAGCACCACCGCCGATATGCCGACTCAGGTGCTGCTCGGCCAGCTCCCCTGCATCCTGCACCCGGACGCCCGTGAAGTGCTCCAAATCGGTCTCGGCAGCGGGATCTCGGCTGGGGCGGTTTTGACACACCCTATCGAGCGGCTGGACGTGGTGGAGTTGGGCAACGCCGTTCCCGAGGCAGCCAGGGTCTTCGGCCCGTTCAACCACCAGGCCCTGGATGATCCGCGCTTGCGGCTGGTCCACGAGGACGGCCTGGCCTACATGCAGACCAGCACCCGCCGCTACGACGTGATCGTGTCCGAGCCTTCCAATATGTGGATCGTGGGCGTGGGCAACCTCTTCACGCGCGACTTCTATGCGTTGGCCCGCGAGCACCTGAAGCCCGGCGGCTTGCTGATGCAGTGGTTCCAGGGCTATTACATGAACGACGAGGGCTTCAAGGTGGGCCTGCGGACGCTGCAGGGGCAATTCCCCTACGTGGAGATCTGGCAGGGCACGGCGCATGACTTGCTCATGGTGGCGAGCGCCGAGCCGCTCCGCTCGGGGCCGGCGGACTGGGCGCGGCACCTGGACAAACGCGAAGTGGCGGACGACCTGCGCCGCATCGGGATCGAGCACCCCTCTACGCTGTT
>JAQBPE010000462.1 GCA_028287685.1 Cyanobacteria bacterium RYN_339
GATTAATATGGATCTCAATTACGTACGAAATTGGTCCATTTTTCTCGACCTCAAGGTTCTCTATAAAACTTTCAAGGTAGTTGTTAAAGGCTTGGGCGCCTTCTAAGCGCCAACCCCTATTGCAATAAAAAGGTCTTGCGCCATTGGGCACAAGACCTTTTTATTGCAATTCCTGCAAACCTTCAATGCGATTGTTCGCGTTTGCGGAAGTGATGCATACGGCGCAAATTGCCCCGGCGCTGATGAACGACAGCGCTACCAGGCCCAATTCCAATGCAATCATGTGGCACCCCCCTGATCGCCCCTTTGGGGCCAAGCTTACCATGGTGTCATTAGAAATACATTACAACCACATTACGAATTCTATTTCATTTGTATTACGTTGTGTTCCCTAACTTCCCTCAGCCCGAGGCACTTTGTCCTCCTCGCGCACGAACTGGTAGCTGGACACCAGGGACTTCAACCCACGCCGGACGCCAAGCTCGTCGTCGGCAGTGGCCGCCACCTGCAACAACGTCAGCCCCACCTCGAGCTGGTCCTTGCTTACAGGCTCGGGCCTGGCCGTGTAGATCTTCTTGTAGTTCGTCGAGGTGGTGCCTTCTTCGGCCGTCAGCAGTTCCTCGAAGAGCTTCTCCCCCGGCCGCAGGCCCGTGAACTTGAGCTTGATGTCCACGTCGGGCTCGAAGCCCGAGAGCCGGATCAGGTCGCGGGCCAGGTCCACGATCTTCACGGGCTCGCCCATGTCCAACACGAAGACTTCTCCCCCCTTGCCCAGCGCGCCGGCCTGAATGACCAGCTGGGTGGCCTCCGGGATGGTCATGAAGTAGCGGATGATGTCCGGGTGGGTGATGGTGATCGGGCCGCCTTCCGCGATCTGGCGCTTGAACAAGGGGATCACGCTGCCGCGGCTGCCCAGCACGTTGCCGAACCGCACGCTCATGAAGCGGGTGCTGCTGCGCGTCGCCAGATCCTGCACCGTCATCTCCGCCACGCGCTTGGTCGCGCCCATCACGTTGGTCGGGTTCACGGCCTTGTCCGACGAGATCAGCACGAACGTCTCCACGCTGAAACGGTGGGCCAGCTCGGCCAGGTTGCGCGTACCGAAGACGTTGTTTAGCACGGCTTCGCCGGGGTTCCGCTCCATGAGGGGTACGTGCTTGTGCGCGGCGGCATGGAAAACCACATCCGGGGAATGCTGGGTGAAGATGTGGGTCATGCGGTTCAGGTCGCGCACGTCGGCGATCAGGGGCACCAGATCGAGCCCGGGGAAGGTCTCGCGCAGCTCTTGTTCGATCGAATAGATGCTGAACTCGCCGCGGCCCAGCAACAACAGGCGGCTCGGTGCGATGGTTGCCAGTTGCCGGCAGAGCTCGGCGCCAATCGAGCCGCCCGCGCCCGTGACCATGACAACGCGGCCGGCCAGGTAGCCGGAGGCCGTTGTCCGGTCGAGCGTCACCGGATCGCGGTTCAGAAGATCTTCGATCTCGATCTCGCGGACCTGGTTGATCTCCACTCGCCCCGAAATCAGATCTTGGATCCCGGGCAGCGTCTTCACCTTGGCCTTCGTGGCCCGACACAGCTCCAGGATCCGGCGGATGTCCTGCCGGTTCGCCGATGGGATGCACAGGATGATCTCGTCGATCTGGTGCTGCGCCACCAGCTTCGGGATGTCCGCCGTCGTGCCCAGCACCCGCAGGCCCTGCACCCGGCTGTTCTGCTTCTTGGGGTCGTCGTCCACGAAGCCGCGCGCCACCATCTGGGGCTGCAACAGCACCTCGCGGGCCATCAGGTTGCCCGCCTGGCCCGCGCCGACCAGCAGGGTCCGGCGACGGTCGCCGGCAGCAGTGCCGAATGGCTGGCGCTCCGCGATCGCCCGTCGCACGCCGCGCAGGGCCAGCAGGCCGAACAGGGCCACGCCCCAGTCCAGTGCCAGCACGCCCCAGGGGATGTGGGCGTGGTAGAACACGCGGCTCGTAATCAGCAACAAGGCCGAGCCCAGCGACACGCTCAGCACGATGTCCAGCACCTCGCGCAGGCTGACGAAGCGCCACAGCTGGGCGTGCACCCCCATCGGGAAGCGCGTCGCCAGGCGCAGGAAGGCCACCGTGGGCAACAGCAGCATGAACTGGCGGTAGTAGCTGGGCGGAATGCTGCCGTCAAAGCGCAGCACGTAGGCCACGTACCAGGCCCCCAGGCAGACCAGCAGGTCTAGCGTTGCCTGGGCCAGGCGGGGGAGCGTGAACATGCCGGCCAGCGGGCGTAACATCTCAGGCCCCCGTCGCCAGCGCGAGCACGCGCTCCACGGCCTGGCAGGTGTCCGTGATGTCGGCGGTCGTCATGGTGGGGTGCACCAGGAACAACAGCGAGGTCTCGCCCAGCTCCTTGGCCACGGGCAGGCGCTCAGGCGGCCGCAGCTCGGCGGGGAAGGCTTGCTCGAGGTAGATCTCCGAGCAGCTTCCGCTGAAACAGGGCACGCCCTCCGCGACGATGGCCTGGAGAATGCGGTCGCGGTCCCAGCCGACGCGTAGCCGCTCGGGGCGCACGAAGGCGTAGAACTTGTAGTAGGCGTGCTCGCTGTCGCCCGCGACGACGGGCACGCGCAGCGCGGGCAGGCGGCTGAAGGCCTCGATTAGCTGCGCGGCATGCCGGCGGCGGGTGGCCACCCACTCGGGCAGCTTGCGCAGCTGCACGCGGCCGATCGCCGACTGAATCTCCGTGAGGCGCATGTTGGTGCCGAAGCTCTCGTGCAGCCAGCGGAAGCCGGGCGCGTGCTCGCGGTGGTAGACCGCGTCGTAGCTCTTGCCGTGGTCCTTGAAGGCCCAGGCCTTCTTCCAGAGGCGCTCGTCGTGCATCACGATCAGGCCGCCCTCGCCGCCGGTCGTGAGGATCTTGTCCTGGCAGAAGGAGAAGGCGCCGATGTCGCCCAGCGTGCCCACCGGCCGGCCCTTGTAGGTGGCGCCGTGGGCCTGGGCGCAGTCTTCGATGACATACAAGCCGCGCTCGCGGGCGAGCGCGAGGATGGGATCCATGTCGCACGGCCAGCCGGCCAGGTGCACCACGATCAGGGCCTTGGTGGCGGGCGTCAGCGCGGCCGCGATCGTCTCGGCCGTGACGTTCTGGCTGTCGCGGTCGACGTCGGCCATGATCGGGCGCGCGCCGCGCATCACGGCGGCGCTGGCGCTCGCGATGAAGGTGCGGCAGGTGGTGACGACGTCGTCGCCGGGGCCGATGTCGAGAACGTAGAGGGCCAATTCCAGGGCGACGGTGCCGTTGGCGAGCGCGATGGCGTGGGGCATGCCCAGGCTGGCCGCGTACTCCTGTTCGAACAGGCGGCCTTCGTTGCCGGTCCAGTAGTTGACCTTGCCGGACTGCAGCACGGCGGTGACGGCGGCAATCTCGTCGGGGGCGAAAGTGGGCCAGGGCGGCAAGGGGGCCGTGCGGACAGGGGACGGGCGATCGGCCTGGTTCATTTGTGCCACCCCTCCGGCCGCTCCTTGATCGCACGCGCGGGCGCGCCTACCGCCGTGACGTTGGGCGGGAGCGCCTTGACCACCACGGAGCCTGCGCCGACGATGGTCCAGGCGCCGATGCCGAGGCCCTGGATGATGGTGCAGTTCGTGCCCAGGTCGCAGCCTTCGCCCACCTCCACGTTACCAGAAATGTTGGCGGATGGCGCCACCGTCACGTAGTCGTGCAGCACGGCGTCATGCCCCACCGTGACGTCCAGGTTCAGGATCACGTGGCGGCCGATGCGGATGTCCGTCGTCACCTTCACGCCGGCGCACAGCGTGCTGCCTTCGCCAATCGCCACGCGGTTGCCCACCCAGGCCAGCGGGTGGATCAAGGTGGCGAAGGGGTTGTGGATGCGGCCGACCACGCGCGCCTTGGCCGGCGTCGCGCCGATGCCCACGGACACGTGCACCTCCGGGTGGCGGTTCAGCCATTCCACACCGCCCAGCACGGGCTGGCCGTGCACGCGCGTGCCGTGGTTCGCCACGTTGTCGTCCAGGAAGCCCAGGAAGTTCCAGCTGCCCAGATCCTCGACGATCTGGTGCACCTCGCGGGCGAAGCCGCCCGTGCCCACGATGACCAGGTCCTTCATCGCAGCCCCTCCGTTCCCATGAATTCGGCCATGGTGGCCTCCCCTGCCGCGCTCACGCCCTCGCGGGCCAAGACCTTGCCGACGGTGCGGGCCAGGATGCGGAGGTCCAGGCCCAGGCTCCAGTGGTCTACGTACCATACATCCAGCGCGAAGCGCTCTTCCCAGCCCACGGCGTTGCGGCCGTTCACCTGGGCCCAGCCGGTGATGCCCGGCATGACCTCGTGGCGGCGGTTCTGCTCGGCGCTGTAGCGGGGCAAGTAGCGCACCAGCAGCGGGCGCGGGCCCACCAGGGACAAGTCGCCCTTGAGCACGTTGAAGAGCTGGGGCAGCTCGTCCAGGCTGGTGCGGCGGATGAAGCGGCCCACGGGCGTGAGGCGCTCGGCGTCGGGCAGCAGCTGGCCCTGGGCGTCGTGGGCGTCGGTCATGGAGCGGAACTTGTAGATCTTGAAGATGCGGCCCTGGTAACCCGCGCGCTCCTGCGTGAACAGGACCGGTCGGCCCGTGGTCAGGGCCAACAACAGGGCAACCCCTAGCAGAACGGGCGAGAGCAGCACCAGGCCGACCAGCGCGGCCAGGACATCCAGGAATCGTTTTAGGGCCCTCACAACGCCCCTATGTTACCTCGCCCGGTTGCCAGGCGGAAACTTCGGGCCCGGGCCGTATTCGATGCCAGGCCCTCAGCTCTGGGTCGAAACCTTGACCAGGACGCCCCGGTCTACCAGATCTGCCAGGACGCTGCTGGCGCGCTGGACGTCGAACTCGAAGAGGTTCTGGATGGTCCGGTTCGTCAGTAGCACGACGTTTTGCCTGGCCTGGACCGCATCCAGGACCTGCTTGTAGCCTAGCACCAGGGGTCGTTCGATCCGTTGAACGGCGCGGGGTTCGCCGCCCGAAAGTTTTTCAATAGTTTATGAGTCCGTGCAAATCTAAGGTTGCAAGAAACTATTCAGAAACTCCCGGCGCCCTAGGCCTCAGCCTCGAAGAATGCAGGGGTTTGCTCGAATGCCATGCGCAACCTCCCGACGGGACGATGCCATGCTAGCACGGGGGAGTAGGCCCGGGTTCCACGCTAAGGATCTAACTGAACATGCCTCTGGGTATCCGGCACGATTCGCAGCACTTCCAGCACGTCGTTCGGAGTCGACACATAGTAGACTTGCCAGCCACCAAAGCGATGTGCCCGCGCAGGCCGCGTCGACGTGAGCACCGGCGTTCCTATTTCCGGGAAAGCCCCCAATCGCTCGATGATCGCGGCAACCAGGTCCGCCTGTGCTTGTTCCTCGACATACCGGAAAATGTCTCGTTGGGCCTGCAGCGCGAACTGGACTTCGATCTTCAAGGGCTCGCATTCCGGGCGGCATCCCGCGCGCGCAAGTGTTCCAGGAAGTCCTGACCGCTCATGCTTGGTTCCTCGGCGCGCATCACTTCGTCCAGGGTCGGTCCACCAGCACGCAACAGGGCAAGCTCCGCGCGAAGCGCCGCGATCTCATCAGGCGTAGAAGCGGGTGGTAGCGAGTCCTCGGCCACGAGCAGCAAGAACAAGCGCTCTGCTGCCTGAATCTTGCCTTCAGGTAACGTGTCGACCAGGTGATGAAGGTGATCGCGTGTCGGCATCGGAACCTCCTGCTGCCATTATACCGCCAAGGCTGCCAGAGAAACCGTCGCCCGGTTCGAGGGCGATTGTCCAGGGCCCGCCGCGCGTGGTTCAATCTAGCCATGTGCGGTATTTCGGGTATCTGGGCCCCCGGCGACGCGGCGCGCTGGCAGCCCCTGCTGGACGGCATCGTGGCGAGCCAGCACTCGCGCGGACCGGACTTCGAGGCCACCCGCCCGCTGCAAACGCGCGGCGCCACCCTGCTGTTGGGCCACAACCGCCTAAGCATCATCGACCTGAGCGACGCTGCCCACCAGCCGATGTGGGACGTGGACCGCCGGGCCTGCATCGTCTTCAACGGCGAGATCTACAACTACCGCGAGCTGCGGGTGGAGTTGGAGGCCCTGGGCCACCGCTTCGCCACCCAGAGCGACACGGAGGTGATTCTGGCCGCCTACCTGGCCTGGGGGCCGGACGCCGTGCTGCGCTTCAACGGGATGTTCGCCTTCGCGTTATGGGACATGCAGGCGGAGACCCTCTGGCTCTTCCGCGACCGCTTCGGGGTGAAGCCGCTCTGCTACCACCTGGATGCCGACTGGCTGGCCTTCGCATCGACGGGCGGGGCAATCGCCCGCGTCCTCGGCCTGGCGCCCGACCCGGCCTACCTGGCGCGCGGGCTACGCTACTGGGTCTACGAGACGGACGACGACCGCACCGCCTACACCGGCCTGCACACCCTGCCCGCCGGCCACCGCATGCGCGTGCGCCGGGACGCGGCAGGCGCGCTGGAGGTGCACCGCGAAGCCTACTACGACCTGGCCGCCCGCGTGGAGGCCCAACGCGAGGAGCTGAGACGGCTGCCCGTGGCCACGCTGGTGACGCGCGTGCGCGAGCAGCTGGCGGATGCGGTGGTGCTGCGGCTGCGCGCCGACGTGCCGGTGGGCGTCTCGCTTAGCGGAGGCCTGGACTCCGCGTCGCTGGCAGCCCTGCTCGCCGAGCGCCACGCGGACGTGGTGGGTTTCAGCTTCGGCTCCCCGGCGGACGCCGCGTCCGAAGGCCCGCTGGTGGCGGAATTGGTCCGCAAGCTGGGCATCCGGGTGGAGTACGTGCAAGCCCCGCCCGAGGGGTTGACCGACGCCCTGTGGACCACGCTGGAAGCCCAGGATGCCCCGTTCCTGAGCGGCAGCGCGGTCGCCCAGCTGCTGGTCTACCGTGCGGCGCGGGCAGCCGGCGTGAAGGTGCTGCTGGGCGGCCAGGGCGGCGACGAGGACTTCATGGGCTACCGCAAGTACCAGGCCTTCCAGCTGCGCCGCTGGCTGCGCGGCCAGGACCCGGGCGGGCTGGTGCGCGGCTTGCCGGGCCTGGGCCTGCTGGCGCTCGCGGAGCTGCCCCAAGCCGCCGGCTACTGGCGCCACCGCCACCGCTACACGGGGGGCCCTGCCGCGCCGTCGCCCTTGCGGCTCCCCGCCCCCGAGCCGTTGGCCCTGGGGGACGACCCGGCCGCGCCCTTGTGGCGGCGCCAGCTGCTGGACGTGACGCGCTTCAGCTTGCCGTCGCTGTTACGCTACGAGGACCGCAACTCCATGGCCAACAGCGTGGAAAGCCGGCTGCCCTTCCTCGACTACCGCGTGGTGGAGCTGGGGCTGGGCTTGCCGGACGCGCTGAAGCTGCGCGCGGGCTTCGGCAAGTGGGTGCTGCGCGAGGCCATGCGCGGCCGGCTGCCCGAGTCGATTCGGGCCGCCCGCTACAAGCGCGGCTTCGACATGGGCCAGGACGCCTGGGTGGCCGCCGGGCTGGGCCGCCAGATCCGCGAGCGCGTCGACGGGCTGGCCGGCCGGCTGGACGGTTGGCTCGCGCCCGGCTTCGATGTGGCGCGGGCCTTCTCCGACCAGCGCCTGCAAGCCGATCCCGCCGCCTTCGGCGAGGCCATGACCTTGATCTGGCTGGGGAGCAAGCTGGCGTGAAGATCTGGATCGTGAACCACTACGCCATCCCGCCTTCCCAGACGGGCGGCACGCGACACTACTCGCTGGCGCGCGCCCTCATCGCGCGCGGGCACGACGTCACGATCGTGGCCTCGAACTACACCTATATGGGCGGCCAGTTGCTGGCGACCGGCGGCGAGCGGGTGGAGGTGGAAGGCGTGCCCTTCCTGTGGCTGCCGACCCCCCCCTACGAGACCAGCGGCTCGGTCAAGCGCATGTGGAACAACATGATGTTCGCGCGCGGCTTGCTGGGCCTGGAACCGGGCCCGGGGCTGCCGCGGCCGGACGTGATCGTGGGCTCCAGCCCCCACCTGTTGGCCGCCTGGGGCGCAGAGCGGCTGGCCCGGCGCTTCGACGTGCCCTTCGTGCTGGAGATCCGCGACGTCTGGCCCCAGAGCATCTTGGACCTGGGCCGGATCCCTCCTTGGCACCCTGTGGTGCTGTTCTTCGCGCAGATCGAAAAGCACCTGTACCGTCGCGCGGTGCGCATCGTCTCGCTGTTGCCCGCCGTCGAGGCGCACGTGGTGGCCAAGGGCGGGCGGCCCGGCAGCGTCACCTGGCTGCCCAACGGCATCGACCTCGCCATGGTGCCCGCCCTGGCAGCCCCGGCAAGCGGGGAGACCTTCACGCTGTACTACGCGGGCAGCCACGGCGTGGCGAACGACCTGGACACCTTGCTGGACGCGGCCGTCGTCCTGCGTGACGATCCGCGCATCGCAATCCACCTGATCGGCGGCGGGCCGGAGAAGCCGCGCCTGATGGCCCGCGCCCGTGACGAGGGGCTCACGCGCGTCCACTTCGAGGATCCCGTGCCCAAGGCGCAAATCTACGCCCGGCTGGCCCAAGCGGACGGTTTCGTGCTGCCCGTGAAGGGGCTGGCGCTCTACCAACACGGCATCAGCCCGAACAAGATCTACGACTACCTGGCCCTCGGCCGGCCCACCGTGATCGCGTCGAACTCCGCCAACAACCCGATCGCCGACGCCGGCGCGGGCCTGACCGTCGCCCCCGGCGACCCGGCGGCGCTGGCCGCGGCCATCCGGCAACTGGCCGACCTGGCCCCGGCGGCTCGCGCCACGCTGGGCGAAAGTGGTAGAAGGTACGTGGCTGAGCACCACGACGTGGGCCGGCTGGCCGAGCGCCTGGAAGCCGTGTTGCGCGAGGCGGTGGAACCCCCCGCAGGAGCCCAACCTTGACCATGAAAACGAGCCTGGTGTTGCTCCTCAACCCGGTTACCAACGATTCGCGGGTGCTCAAGGAGTGCACGACGTTGGGGGAACACGGCTATCGGGTCCACCTCTTCGCGCTGCAAGGCCCTGGCCTGCCCGCTCATGAGGAGAAGCCCTTCGGCGAGGTGCGTCGCTTCCGGGCCGAGGCGCTCGGCAACCACAAGGTCTTCAAGCTGCTGAAGGCGGCGCGCGTGGCCGTCTCGATGATCGCGGCGGCGCGGCAGGTGAAGCCGGACGTGGTCCACGCCAACGACCTCGAGACCTTGCCCATCGGCTACGCCATCGCCAAGCTGTGCGGCGCCAAGCTGATCTACGACTCCCACGAACTCTGGCGGGACTCCGGCAACCGCGCCGCGATCCCGGGCTGGATCTACGCCGTGGCCATGGGCCTGGAGCGCGGCCTGGCCCCCAAGGCAGACGGCGTCATCACGGTCTCCGCGGGCATCGCCGACGACATGGCAAAGCACCTGGGGATCCCGCTGCCCACCCTCGTGCGCAACGTCCCATGGCCGCGCGCCGCCGTGCCGGGCGACGTCGCCGCCCACCCGCTGCGCACCAACCTGGGCCTGGCGCCTGAGGTGCCCATCGTGCTGTACCAGGGCCGCATGGCGCCCGGCTACGGCGTGGAGCATTTGCTCGAAGCCATGCAATGGGTGGACGAGCCCACCATGTTGGTGTACCTGGGGTTCGGCCCCCTGCGCGAACCGCTGGAGGAGCGAGCCCGGGCGCTTGGCCTGGCCCACCGCGTGAAGTTCCACGACGCCGTGCCGCCCGAGGTCTTGGTGCATTACTCGGCCGATGCCACCGTGGGCGCCTGCCCGAGCCAGGGCACCTGCACCAGCTACATCTACTCGCTGCCCAACAAGTTCTTCGAGTTCATCCAGGCCGGCCTGCCCGTGGTGGCGAGCGACTTGCCCGAGCTGCGCGCCTTGGTGGCGCACTACGAGCTCGGCGCCACCTTCCCGAACGAGGACGCCCCGGCCCTGGCGCGGACGCTCAACGCGTTGTTGGGCGACCCTGCACGCCTGGAAGCCTGTCGAGCGGGTGTGCGCCGGGCGGCGGCAGAACTGCACTGGCAGAACGAGGAGACCCAGCTGGTGCAGCTGTACCACCGCGTCTGTCCCGTCGCTTGATCCACGAGGAGCCCCCCATGGACACCCACTACCCGCTCTCCGACGTCGTGGCCTTCCTGGGCGACCAGGTGGTGGAGGTGATCGGGCCGCTTGAGCGCGCCATCAGCCATCCGGCAACGCTCAAAGAGGCCCGGGATCCCCACGCCGTGACCTTCTGCAAGAAGGCCACGGACGAATTCCTCGCCCTGATCCAGGGCACGGGCGCCGGCGTGGTGCTCTGCCCCGCCCTGGATGCGGTGCGAACGCTGCCGGACGTGGCGGCGACGCGGGTGCTGGTCAAGGACCCCCGCCTGGCCTTCCTGCGCGTCGTCCAACGTTACTTCGAGGAGGCCACGGCTCCCGGCATCCACCCCACGGCGCTGGTGGACCCGGCCGCGCGCATCGACCCCACGGCCTCCATCGGACCATATTGCCGCGTAGGCAGGTGCGAGATCGGCGCGGGGAGCGTGTTGCACGGCCACAACTTCCTGGCGAACAAGACCCGCCTGGGGCGCAACGTGGTGGTCCACCCCGGCACCGTGATCGGGGCGGACGGCTTCGGATACCAGCGAAACGAGGACGGCGAGTTCGAGAAATTCCCGCATGTGGGCGGGGTCTTGATCGAAGACGACGTGGAGATCGGGGCCAACACCTGCATCGATCGGGGTACGATCGGCGACACCGTGATCCGCCAAGGTGCCAAGATCGACAACCTGGTCCACATCGCCCACAACGCCGACATCGGGCGCCACACGGCCGTGATCGCCAACGCCATGGTCGCAGGCAGCACGCGCATCGGCGATTTCGGCTGGATAGCGCCGTCCGCCTCCGTGATCAACGGGCTGACCCTGGGCGATCACGTCACCGTGGGCCTCGCCGCCGTGGTGGTGAAGAACGTGCCGGCGGGCACCACGGTGATGGGGATGCCCGCGCGACCGGCCCCGGAGTATAAGGCGATGTTGGCAGGGCTCAAGGGCCTGGTGGAGGGCTCGCGATGATCTTCAAGCGCCTGTTGGTGTTGGCCCCACACACGGACGACGCGGAGCTGGGCTGCGGCGGCTCGATGGCAAGGCTGCTGGAGGAGGGCGTGGACATCCATGTGGTGGCCTTCTCTTCCGCCGAGGAATCCCGTCCCGCGGGCTCGGAGCCTTACCGCTTGCGGCGGGAGTTCCAGGCCGCGCTAAAGGCCATGGGCCTGCCCGACGATCACGTTCGCTGCCACGATTACCCTGTACGCCGCTTCTCGTACCAGCGCCAGGAGATCCTCGAGGACCTGGTGGCGCTGCGACGCGAGCTGGCGCCGGACGCGGTGTTCCTGCCCACCGGCAGCGACCTGCACCAGGACCACCAGGTAATCGCCGCGGAAGGCCTGCGCGCCTTCAAAGAGGTTAGCGTGTGGGGCTACGAGCTGCCCTGGAACCACATCACCTTCTCGGCCAACGCCTTCATCACCCTGGAGCCGCGGCACGTGGAGGCCAAGTGGCAGGCGCTCCAGCATTACGCCTCGCAGCTGGAGCTGGCGCGATCGTACTTCACGCGCGAGACCGTCGAGTCAATGGCGCGCTTCCGGGGCTTGCAGGTCAAGACGACCTACGCAGAGGCCTTCGAGCTGATGCGCTTCAGGTACTGAACCGCACGCCGAAGCGCTCGGCCCAGCGGATCAGGTTCACCCAACGCCAGACATGGGCGGCCGACGGCCGACGACCGGCTTTGACCGCCGCCCATTCTGCCTCGACGGCGGGCAGGGCCAAAGGCGCCACGTGCCGTGCCGCCTCGCTTGCCAGCACGCCGTCCACCCACGGCGCCAGCGTTGACAGCCAGCGTGTCTGCGGCGTAGTGTAGCCCAGCTTGTCCCGGCGGTCCAGCACCTCGTCTGGCAC
>JAQBPE010000151.1 GCA_028287685.1 Cyanobacteria bacterium RYN_339
GGGCCAGGTCGTCAACCGCGGCGACGTGATCGGCAACGTGAGCGCGCCGCTCCAGGGCGAACAGGCGCACTTCCACTTCCAGGTCCGCCAGGGCCGCCGCGTGGTCAACCCCCTGGACTTCCTGCCCGCCGTGGACCCGCTGGCGGAGTAACGCCGGCGGCCGGGGCCTTCAGGCCTCGGCTGGCCGCAACCGCTGCGCGGCACCGGCTTTGGAAACAAGGCAACGTTGGCTGCCCGCAATTCGGAGGATTGATGTTACGATATATTTAGCATTGGGCGCTGCACCCTGCATTGGAGAGGCTAGAGCTACTTGAGGGAAATGACGCGCATCTTGGTGGTAGACGACCGGGCTGACAACCGGTTGTTGATGGCCGAAGCCTTGGAGGCGCTGTACGACATCGAGCAAGCCGATGGTGGGCAGGCGGCGATCGCCGCGATCGAGCGGCGCCGTCCCCAGTTGGTGCTCCTCGATCTGGCGATGCCGGAGCCGGACGGCTTCGCGGTCTTGCGGTACCTGCGCGACCATCCCGGCGGGTTCCTGCCCGTGATCGTGGTGTCGGCCGTCGCGGACCGCGCTCGGCGCATGGCCGCGTTGGAGCTTGGGGCCAACGAGGTGCTGGCCCGGCCGTTCGACCTGGACGAATTGTTGGTGCGCGTGAAGAACATGGTGGCCCTGAGCGGCGCGCGTGCCGCCGTCGAGCAGCGCGCCACCGATCTGGAGGAGGTCGTCGCCCACCGCACGGCGGAGCTGCGGAAGGCGTTGCACGATCTCCAGCAATCCTTCCGGTACAAGGACCAGTTCCTCGGCGTCATCAGCCACGAGCTGCGCACGCCCCTGAACTTCATCATGGGCTCGGCGTCGATCCTCGAAGACGGGCTTGCGGGCAAGCTGACGGCGGAACAGGGAGCGCAGGTGGCGCGGATCCTGAAGGGCGGCGATCGGATGATGCAGCTCGTCAGCAACCTCCTCGACATGAGCATGCTGGCGGCCGGCAAGCTGGACGTGCAGTTGAAGGCCGCCAGCTACGAGCCGATAATCGCGCAAGCGCTGGCCGAAATCCTGCCGGTGGCCAGCCTGCAGGGCGTGACCGTCGCGGCGGACGTCCAGGTGCCGGGCCCGGTCATGCTCGACGAGCTCCGCACGTCCCAGGTCCTCGCCCACCTGGTGGGCAACGCGGTCAAGTTCACGCCGGCGGGCGGCCATGTGGAGATCAAGGCCTTCCTTCGCGACCACGACCTCGTGACGGAGGTGATGGACAACGGGGTGGGCATTGCCACCTCCGACCAGCCACGCCTGTTCCGGCGGTTGGAACAGCTCGATATGACGTCGACGCGCAAGTTCGAGGGGTCAGGCCTGGGACTCTCCATCGCGAAAGGCATCGTGGAAGCGCAAGGGGGCCGGATCGGCGTGCGCAGCCGGCTCGGCATCGGTTCGACCTTCTGGTTCTCGCTCCCCCTGCAGGAGCGTCATGCGGTGGGCAGCGTAAAGTAGGCCGTCGTGCCCTCGCCCGGTACGCTCTCCACCCCGAGCTTGCCGCCATGCGCGGCGATGATGCTGCCGGCGATCGCCAGGCCCAGGCCGACGCCCGGGCCTCTCGCCGTGGCGCCGCGCCAAAAGGGCTCGAGGGCGTGCGACAGGTCGGCGGCGTCCATCCCGGCGCCGGTGTCGGATACGGAGAACCGCACGCCGCCGACGGCCGGTTCGGCGACGACCTTGATGGTCCCTCCCGACCCGGTGAACTTGATGGCGTTGCCGATCAGGTTCCAGAACACTTGCCGGATGCGGTGGCGGTCGCAGCGCACCCAGGTGCCTTCGCAGGCCACCTGGCCCACCAACGCGACCGAGCGGGCCGCGGCGTGCATCTGTTGCCCGGTGACGGCATCGTGCACCAAGGTCGCGGCTTCCAGGACCTGCTGCTCCAGCGAGAAGTTCCCGGCTTCGATGCTGGCGGTGTCGACCAGGTCGCAGATGAGCCGCTCCATCTCCAGCGCGGAGCGCCGGATGATCTCGACCTTCTGGCCGGCCTTGCCGGCGGGCTTGTCCCCGGGGCGGCCCATGAGGTCCACGCTCGTCAGGATCGCGCTCAACGGATTCCGGAGGTCATGGGAGACGACGGCGAGCACGTGCTCGCGCGCGCGGCTGTCGTGTTCGGCCTTGCGGAACAGGCGAGAGTTCTCGATCGCCAGCCCCACCCGCCGCGCCACCTCTTCGGCCACCGCTCGGTCGGCCTCGAGGCCCGGCGAGTCGATGGCAGGCGTAAAGCAGAGGCAGCCCAGCGAGGCGCCCCGGGCGGTGATCGGGACCCGCTCCGCGTGCGGCCCGGCCGGGTCGGCAGCGCCGAAACATTGGGTGGCGCCATCGGCCTCGACCAGCTCGAACCAGCACGCGCTCGCGAATTCCGGGACCGCCAAGCGGGCGATCGCTTCAAGCGTCGCGGGATAGTCGACGGAGGCATCGATCACGGCGCCGATCTCCGCGTAGAAGCGCTGCGTGGCCTCCGCGCGCTTCAGCTCCGTGATGTCGGCGGACACGCCTTGCAACTGCCGCCCCTTGGGCTCGAGGTGGACGCCCGTATGGAGCCACACGGTGTGCCCGTCGGCTGCCCGGAACCGGTACTCGCAGCGCTGGTTGCCGCCGCCGCGCGCCACCGACCTCAGGGTCGCCAACACCCGCGCGCGGTCGTCCGGGTGGATCTGCGCCACCCAGAAATCGGGTCGCTCCGTCCAGTCCGCGCGGGGGAAGCCCAGCAAGCGCTCCGCCACCCCGCTGACGTACGAGACCTCCAGGCTGTCGGCGTCCGCCTCCCAGACCAGGGCCCGGTCCAGGTTATCCACCAGGGCTTCATAGCGCTCCCGGAGGTCTTCGGCGGTCGCCCGCCGTGCTTCCGCATTCGCGGTCCGGTTCCGCTCCTCGGCCCGCAGGGCCTCTGCGGCGGCATGCCAGTCCAGGCCGATCGCCAACTGATTCACCACGGCGTTCACGAACATCAGGTCCTGCTCGCTCGGCGCGCCCGCGGGCTCGATTTGGAGCACCCCGAAGACGGGACGGGCATCCACCGCGAGCGGCAACACGATGAGCGGTCCGGGGCCGTGCCGTCCTTCCAGTGCTTCCCGTGCGTCGACCGTGGGCACCCCGTCCACGAAGTATGCCAGGGACGCGTGCGCCCGCCGCTCCGCCAGCGCCAGGTCCACGGCGTCCACGCCCTCCGCGCGCCAAGACGTCGTCGCCCAACGCCCAGGAGCGCCCACGATGGCGACGGCGCCGCAAGAGGGCAGCGCCTGTACCACCAGCTCGATCACGGCGCGGAGCGTGACCTCCGTGGCCTCGATGTGGGTGAGCACCTTGCTGATCTCGTACAGCGATTCCAGGTGCCGGTTCGCCGCTTGTTTCATTCGAGGGGCCCTGAAGCCCTCGCGAAGCGGGTGAGGTCGACCGGAGCGCCCAGCTTCATGCCGTCGTCATCGACCGAGAAGTAGTAGGTGCCTCGGTCGTGCTTGCTGCCCCGCGTCTTGACCACCACGATGTAGGGCTTGAGCTCGCCTGGTGCGACCTCGTAGCGCAGCGCGATCAGGTTGTCCGACACGGCGGAGAAGCTGCGGTCCGTGATGACTTCCGCGGAGAACATGGACGTGGCTTCCAGCGTCAGCATGGTCGTGACGCCCAGTTGCTTGAACTGGGCCACCAGCACGATCAGCAGCTCGCGCAGTTCGTCCTGCCCCAGGTCTTCCTTCGCCATGTGCGCAACCCCGTCCAGCACCAGGCGCTGGATCGAGAGCTCCTTGATCTTGGCGGCGAGGATGGAGAAGTACTGGCTGGAGCGCACGTTCTCCGGCGTCATGAACAGCACGTCGGCGAGGCCTTCCTTGACCGCCTTTTGGAAGGGCAGACCCAGCGACCGGGCCGCCGCCAGCACTTGCTTCGGGCCTTCCTCCAGCGTCACGAAGAGGCCCGGTTCGCCGACCGCGAGCCCCGCCGCGAGGAACTGCAACCCAAACGTGCTCTTGCCCGCCCCGGCGCTGCCCGAGACCAGCGTGACGCTGCGTTGCAGCAAGCCGCCATGCAACAAGCGGTCGAGATCGGGGATGCCGGTCGACAGCCGCCGCTTGGTCAGGGGCGGCAGCGGATGGCGTGGCGTCGTGTCGACGGAGTAGCGCGGGAAGATCTCGATCCCATGCTCGTCGATCACCAGGCTGTGGCGGCCCTTCAGGTGGGCCGTGTTCCGGAGCTTGTAGACCTCGAGGTAGCGGTGGCGCTCCAGGCCTTCCTCCGTGGAGGTGAGCACGACCACGCCGTCAACCACCGTTTCCTCCACGCCGAAGCGGCTGATCAGCGAGGTGCCGTAGGCGATGTCCGTGGCCAGGAAGCCCACGGCCTGCACATTTTGGATGATGGTCGCGATCTGGAAGACCTTTTCGCGTGCGATCTGGGGGTCGCGAACCTTGTGGAGGAAGACCGAAATCGAGTCGATCGCGACGCGTCGGGCCCCCAAGTTCCCGATGCGGTCCTGCATCATGATGATGTGGGACTCCACGTTGATGTCGGGCTGCGGGATGAAGACCAGCTCGATCATGCCGCGCTTGATTTCCCGTTCGAGGTTCCAACCGAACCCTCGCGCGGCGGCCAACAGGCGTTCGGCCGTTTCCTCGAAGGAGAAGATGATGCCCTTCTCGCCCTTGAGCGCGCCTGCATAGACGAAATTCAGCAAGAGCGCGGTCTTCCCGGTGCCGGCCACGCCGGAGATGAGCAAGCTCGAGCCGCGCGGGATCCCGGCCCCCATCAGGTCGTCGAGCCTGGAAATGCCCGGCGCCAGCCGGCCTTGCTGGACGCCGCGATCCTGGCGGACGATCGTGACGCGCGGCGCGTAGATGTGCAGCCCCTCGTCGCCGATCACGAACTGGTGTTCGTCGCGGTTGTGGTTGGTGCCGCGCATCTTGGCGACCCGGATCATGCGCCGCTGTTCGTCGTAAACGCTGCGCTGGTCCAGCAGGATCTGGCCGTCCACGATCGAGAAGATCGGGTTGGAGAGGATGTCGGCCTGGCCGTACTCGCCGAGCAGGAAGGCCGTCGCCTCCGAGGTCATGAGGTTGACCGCCAGCTCGTAGCTGAACAACCGGCGGTGCACCTGGGACTCGGCCATGTCGTCGAAGACCTTGAAGCTGTCGATCACGACGAAAGCCGGCTTGACGCGCTGGAGGTGCTCGAAGATCAGCTCCGCCGCGGCCTGGGCCCCCCGTGCCGCCAACACCGAGCCGAGATCCACGAACTCGATGGCTTCTTCGAGCTTCTTGGCGTCGAAGAAGCTGAAGGGCGCCAGGTAGCGCAGCAGCTTCGCCGAGGGCTCCGAGAGCGTGGAGAAGTACAACACGCGCCGCGTCGCGGAGGCGGCCTCGAAGCAGATTTGCTGCACCAGCGTCGTCTTGCCGGAACCCGGGGGGCCGCAAACGATCGTCACGGCCCCACAAGGCAGGCCGCCGTTCAACAGCGCATCCAGGTTCTGGACGCCGGACTTGATGCGCTCGATCTCGTTGTTATGGGGCATTGCGAGGCCTCCTGGGGTGGGTTTCATCCGGCCCAGGCGCGGCTGCCCGGGAAAGGACCTGGTGCAGTGCCGGCGTGAGGATTTCGGCGGTCAGCCTGCCCATGACCGTCAGGAACTCTTCCAACATGAACCGTGCGGCCGGCACGAGCGCGTCCGCGTCCGCTTGGTCCGGATCGACGGTGCCGAGCGCGATCCCGTCCGCGGCCACGGCCAAGCCGAGCAAGGCAGGGTGGCGCTCCACCGTCTTGTGGAGTACCCGCCGGCCGATCGCCAGCAGCGTGACGTCGCCCAGCGTCGTGCGGGCACGCCCCCAGACGTCGTTGAACGCCTCTACGAAGCTTTCAAGAAATCGCTCCGGGGGTAGGCGGTCGCCCGCACGCTCCAGGAAGGCGCTTACGCATTCGCGGTGGTCTGCCATCGAGGCCCACTATACATTACGTTACATATTAAGCGGTCTACGCTTGTCTGTCCGTCGCCGAGGCCCACCCTAGGGCTTGCGGATTTTTGTTCGTCATCGCTTGCTGGCAAGAGGTGCCGTATTGGCGCATTTTTCGCCAAAAAAAATATAGCCGATTTAAATTTTATAGTGGCTGGTACCAACCTTCTAGACCGCAGTTCACAACTGGATTTCAAGCTAACAAGCGAGAACTGTGTTAACATAAATTCACAAAGAAACGCAAACCGTTTCTGCCGGTAGACCCAAGAGGGCACTACCAAACGGAAGGGCCTGGCGCCCGACCTGGACGAACCCGAGAAAAGACGTAAATCGTGGCTAAGCTCCCTACCATTTTGACCGTGGCGATCGGCGCCATCCTAGCAACCTCCCAGATGGTCCTGGCCGAGACGTACGCCGAGTCCGTCATCAAGCCGGCCGCCGACT
>JAQBPE010000476.1 GCA_028287685.1 Cyanobacteria bacterium RYN_339
CGCGCCCGCAGCCGGGCCAGGCCCACCGGGAAGCGCTGGCGGGCGGCCAGCAGCAGCCGGCAGGGCAGGCGCTCGAACGTGGCGGCCAGGCCTTCCATCAGGCCGGGCACCGCGTAGGCATGGTGCAAGTCGTCCAGGGCCAACACGAAGCCGGGCAGGTTGTAGGCGGCGATCGCCCCGAAGAAAGCCGCCCAGACGCGCTTCGGCTCCGCGCTCGCAGCCAGCGCCAGCACGTCCTCGCCGAAGCCCGGGATGCGCCCCCGCACGCCCAGGACCAGCGCGTAGAAGAAGGTCGCGGCATCCGCGTCGCCGGGGTCCAGGCCCACCCACACGTCCGGCCCCGCGGCGGCCAGGGCCGTGCTCTTGCCGTAGCCCGGGCCGGCCACCAGCAGCGTGACCGGCACGGGCGGATCGAAGCCCCGCTCGATCCGGACGGCCGGCGCGGGGGGCGGATCGAACTTGCCGGGCAGGAACCAGGGTGCGGCCATGTCTCCCGTTCCGTACCCGGCTGGGCGCGGAAGCGAACGAGGGTATATGGAGAGCGCGATGAAGACGCCCCGCTTCCAACCCCCGCTGCTTTTACGCTCTGCCCTGGTGGCGGCCGTCCTTGGTGCCGCCGCCTGCAAGGGCACCCTCGTCACGCCGACGCCCAAGGCCTCCACGACCACCGCCGCCCGCGCCAGCGCCACCCCTGCCGTGGCCGTCGGCGTCATCACGGGCCTGGTGCGCGGCCCCGCCGGCATCGTCAGCAACAACGGCGGCTCCATCATTAGCGATCAGGGCGGCACCTTCATCAGCCGCCCCAAGTACGCCCTGACCGGCCTGGCCGAGACCCCGGTGGCAGGGGTAGAAGTCTTCCTGGCCGATGCGCGCGGCTACCCCGTGCCCGGCACCCCCACGGCCACCACGGACGCCAAGGGCAAGTACACCCTGAGCGGCGTCGCGCCGGGCTTCCCGTACGTGGTTTCCGCGCGCGTGTTGACGGCCACCAAGCAGGAGGCCGTGCTGCGCAACCTGGTCAAGCTGGTGGAGACCACCGCCAACGCGGACCTCACGGCAGCCTCCACCCTGGTGGCGGTCGCGACCGTGGAGAGCCAGAGCGGCTCGATCGGCACGTTCAACCCGGACACGTTCAAGAAGGCCGTGGACGCCACGGCGGCGCGGCTGACCGACACCAACCTGCCCGACCTCGCCGACCGCGCGGCGATCATCACCTTCATGGCCGGGCTGGCCAAGGAAGTGGCGGAGCTCCGGGCCGAGCTGGACGAACTGCGCCATGACGTCAGCGCGTTGCAGACCCGCCTGGACGACGTCGTCGCCGATCTGGAGAAGCTGAAGCACCCATCGCCGACGCCCGAGGCCACGAACACGCCCGGCGCCTCGCCCACCCCGAAAGCCACCCCGGCCCCGGGCAACGTCAGCACGCTCGCCGGCACCGGCAGCGTTGGAGCACTCGACGGCCCGGCTGCAACGGCAACCTTCAACGAGGTCCGCGGCCTGGCCATCGACGCCTCCGACCCCGCGCACCCGCGCTTGCTGATTGCCGACCGCGAGAACAACCGGCTCCGCGAGATCGACCTGGCCGACCCCACGCTGGCAGTCCGCACGTTGGCCGGCACCGGCGAGCGCGGCTTCGCGGACGGCCCCGCCACCACCGCGACCTTCGCCCAGCCCACCGACATCGCCGTGGACGCCAAGGGCCAGGTCTACGTGACGGACATCAACAACAGCGCCATCCGCAAGCTCGTGCGCGCCGCGGACGGCAGCGCGACCGTGACCACGCTGGCCGGCGGCGTCTTGGGCTACAAGGACGGCACGGGCCGCGCCGCCCAGTTCCGCAACCCCTGGGGCCTCGCCGTCGACGGCGCCGGGACGATCTACGTGGCAGACACCTACAACCACATGATCCGCATGGTGACGCCCGCGGGCGTCGTGACCACCTTGGCCGGGGTCGCCACCCCGGGTCGCCTGGACGGACCGGGCGCCACCGCGCGCTTCAACCTGCCCGAGGACGTGGCGGTGGACCCGGCGGGCAACATCTACGTGGCCGACGACCTCAACGCCTGCATCCGCGTGATCTCGCCCCTGCACGAGGTCACCACGATCGTGGGCAGCGGCGTGCCCGGTTCCAACGATGGGCCCGGCCTGGTCGCCAAGCTCAACGCCCCGCATGGGCTCGCCATCGACGCCACCGGCCGCACGCTGTATGTGGTCGAGCAATTGAACCACCGCATCCGCAAGGTCGACCTGGCAGACCCAGCCCACGCCGTCAGCACCTACGCCGGCGACGGCACCCCCGGCTTCGTCGACGGCCCGCGCCTGCAAGCCCGCTTCTCCGAACCCCTGGGCGCCGCGATCGACGCGGACGGCAAGCTCTACGTGTCGGACCGCAAGAACCAGCGCATCCGCCGCATCGATCCCTAGCGCTATGCGGCCACCGGCAACGTGAACCAGAAGGTCGAGCCCCGGCCCTCCGCGGACTCGACGCCGATCGTGCCCCCATGCGCCTCCACCAGGCCACGGGCGATCGCCAGGCCCAGCCCGATCCCGCCTTTGGTCCGCGTGGCGGACATGTCCACCTGCTCGAACTTCTGGAAGATGCGGTCCGCGGCGCCAGGCGGGATACCGCAACCCGTGTCGCGCACCTCCGTCACGATGAAGCGGTCCCGCCGGTAGGCATGCACCTCCACGCGGCCGCCCGGCGCCGTGAACTTGATCGCGTTGGCGATCAGGTTCGTCAGCACCTGCGTCACGCGCCCGGCGTCCAGGGCCCCGGCAAGGGCGGCCGGCACTTCGCGCTCCAGCACGATGCCCGCGCCCTCGGCGGATACGGCCATCGCGCCGACGACCTCGCGGATCACCGCCCCGTAGTCTTGCGGCCGCATCACCAGCGCGGCCTTGCCGGCCTGGATGCGGGCGACGTCCAGCAAATCCTCGATCAGCCGGAGCATCCGCTCCGTGGCCCCGGCGATCTTGCCCAGGCTCGCCTTCTGCGCGGGCGTCAGCTCGCCCTGGAGCCCATCGTTCAGGATGCTGGCGTAGCCCATGATGAAGCTCAAGGGGGTGCGCAGCTCGTGGGAGACCGTCGCCAGGAACTCGTCCTTCGACCGATCGAGGTGTTGCAAGTGGGCGATGCGGTCCCGCTGCGTCCGGGTGGCCTGGTTGCGCAGGGTCACGTCGACGGCGAAGACCAAGATGCCTTCCACGTCGCCCGTCGCACCGGGCACCGGCACGAGCGCGAGGTCCCAGGCCACCGTCCCCTCGTCGCCACCGAAGTCGGGCAAGGTGACGGCGTGGCCTTCCCGGAAGACCTCCCCGAGCGCCGGCCCCACGGCGGGCCGCGAGCGGCCTGGGAGCTGGTGCAGGAACGGCTTCCCGGCCTGGCACCGCGCGACCTGTTCGAGCGCCGGGTTGAACCAACGCAAGACGAGCGACGCGTCGAGGTAGCCGATCCCCGCGGGCACATGCTCCACCAGCCTGGCCATCAGCTCCCGCTGGAAGGCCATCTGGTCGGCCTGGACCACCAAGGCCTGGGCCCGGGCCTCCAACTCGTCGTTCTGCGCCAGCAGCTCCTCGTTGACCTCCGCCAACGCCGCGCGCTGGTCCGAAGGGCGCCAGGCGTTGGCAGCCGCGTCCCAGACCAGGGACCCGCAGGCCTGCGAGGCAGCCAGCAGCTCGAGCAAACCGTCGCGCTCGCGCGTAAGCCTGGCCACCATCGCTTCAAGCGTGGCATGCGGCAAGTGACCGATGGGATTCAATGGCTGGCTCCTTCGGGAGGTCCGCCGGGCGGAGGTGCCATTATTTAATATAAGTTCATAAAAAGCAATGATATGTTAAACTTCAGCGATGCGGTATGCTGGGACGTCGCCAAGCAGGCGTACGAAGCGATGATCTATGGCATATCCGGGATTCCGACAGCAGACAGGTTGCCCCTATGGTCACCAACGCCAAGTCCCCCACCCTCCTGGAAGTGGACACCACCCCCGTCATCGTGGGCCTGGGCGCCTCGGCCGGCGGCCTGGAGGCGCTGAAGGCCTTCTTCACGGCCTTGCCGCCCAACGTCGGCGCGGCGTTCGTGGTGATCCAGCACATGTCGCCCAAGGCCGACACCATGTTGGCGGAACTGTTGGCGCGGGACACGGTGATGACGGTGAGCCTGCTGGAAGGCCCCGCGGAGGTGTTGGCCAACCACGTCTACGTGGGGCCGCCCGGCAAATGCGTGTCGCTGCAAGAGGGCAAGCTCGTCTGCGAGCCGATGCAAGCCGACGGCGGCCTGCCCATCGACGCCTTCTTCCGCAGCCTGGCCGAAGACCGCCTGGAGCGCGCCATCGGCATCGTGCTTTCCGGCACGGCCAGCGACGGCACGCTGGGCCTCAAGGCCCTCAAGGAGCGGGGCGGCGTGGTGTTGGTGCAAGAACCCACCTCCGCGGCCCAGGGCGGCATGCCCCGCAGCGCCATCCAGACCGGGCTGGCGGACGCGATCATGCCGCCGGCGGGGCTGGCGGCCCTGGTGACGAGCTACGTCCAGAACCTCGGCATGGGCATCCCCATGCAGGAACCGGTCCAGGCCATCTTGACGGCCTTGCGGGCCCGCACCAAGCATGACTTCCGGCATTACAAGCGTGGGACGGTGGTCCGCCGCATCCACCGGCGCATGGGGCTGCGCGCCGTCGACAGCCCCACCCACTACCTCACGCTGCTGCTGGCGGAGCCCGACGAGCTCATGCAGCTCCACCAGGACCTCTTGATCGGCGTGACGCGCTTCTTCCGGGACCCGGACGCCTTCGCGGCGCTGACGGAGCTGGTGCTCAAGCCGATGATCGCCGAGCGCAAGGACGACGAGCCGATCCGCGTGTGGGTGCCGGGGTGCGCCACCGGCGAGGAGGCCTACTCCCTCTCCATGGCGCTGATGGAGGTGATGGCGGAGGCCGGGGTGAGTTACCCCATCAAGATCTTCGCCACGGACATCGACGTCAAGGCCCTGGACGTGGCACGCACCGGCATCTATCCGGCCACGGCCGCCACAGAGCTCTCCCCGGAGCGCATCAAGCGCTTCTTCAGCCAAGGCGAGTTCGGGCTCCAGGTGCGCCAGGAGTTGCGCGAGACCGTGGTCTTCGCGGAGCAGAACCTGATCGGGGATCCGCCCTTCTCCCGCCTCGACCTGATCTCCTGCCGCAACCTCTTGATCTACCTGGAACCGGAGATCCAGCGGAAGGTCATCACGCTCTTCCAGTTCACGTTGCGGCCCGATGGCGCGCTGTTCCTGGGTACTTCCGAGAGCCTGGCGGGCCGCGACGTGCTCTTCAAGCCGCTCTCGAAGAAGTGGCGGATATACCGGCGCAGCAACGTGCCCACGCCCGTCGATTACCCCCTTAGCGCCAAGGAGCCGATGGTGGCGCGCGTCGCGACCCAACTGGATCGCTCCGGCGCCGCCAGCCTGGGCAACCTGGTGCAACACGAGCTGCTGACGGATTTCACGCCGGCCGCCGTGTTGGTCAACGAGCGCTTCGAGATCTTGTACTTCCATGGCGGCGTGGGCCTCTACCTGACCTTCCCCACCGGGCGCACGTCGTACGACCTGATGGCGATGTGCCCCGCCCGGGTGCGCTCCAAGCTGCGCCGCGCGATGCGCGACTCGCAGTCCCACCGCGGCCAGGAGCAGGTGGTGCTGGCCTGGGATGAAGGCGGCCTTGACGCGCGCGTCGTGGCGGTTGCCGTCAAGCCGTTGCGGTCGTCGGATGGCCACGACCTGTTCCTGTTCGCCTTTACGGACGCGCCGACCATCCCCTCGCTGGAGGGCTCCATGGAGAGCGGCTCCAACCTGGCCTTCCTGGAGGCCGAGCTCAAGAGCGCGCGCGACGAGCTCAAGAGCACCACGGAGGAGATGGAGACCGCCAACGAGGAGCTCAAGGCCTCCAACGAAGAGATGATGTCGATGAACGAAGAGCTCCAGGCCACCAACGAGGAGCTGGAGACCACCAAGGAAGAGCTGCAGTCGCTGAACGAGGAGCTGACCACCGTCAACCAGGAGCTGCACGGCAAGCTGCAGGAGCTGGAGGAGGCCAACAACGACCTCGTGAACTTCCTCTCCAGCACGGACACCGCCACCATCTTCCTGGACTTGCAGCTGCGCATCCGGCGCTTCACGCCTGCCACCGGCAAGCTGCTGAACATCTTGCCGAGCGACGTCGGTCGCCCGCTGCTGGACCTGGCCGCGAAGGTCGAAGACGCGACCATGCTGCCGGACGTCGAGGCCGTGATCGCGCACCTCGCCCCGAGGGAGCGCGAGGTCCGCACCCCGCGCGGCGCCTGGTACCTGCGCCGGGTGGTCCCTTACCGCACCCGCGACCAGCGCATCGACGGCGTGGTCGTCACCTTCACGGACATCTCCCACCTCAAGGCCAACGAGGCCGCCAAGACGCAGGAGGAGATGCGGCGCCACCTGGCGACCGTCGAAGAGCAGGCCGCGGAGTTGTCCGCCGTGAATGTGCGCCTGCTGGCGCTCGACCGCCTCAAAGCCGACTTCCTGAACGCCGCCTCCCACGAGCTGCGCACGCCGCTGACCTCGATCATGGGCTTCTCGGAGTTCCTGGAGGACGACCTCGCCGGCGCCCTGTCCGAAGGCCAGCGCGGCTTCGTCAACCAGATCCAACAGAGCGCCCGGCGCCTGCGCAAGCTGGTGGACGACCTGCTGGACTTCGCCCGGCTGGAGGCGGGCACCTTCAAGCTGGCGCCGCGCGAGCTGGATCTGAAGGACATCGTGCGCGACGCCCTGGAGAGCTTGGAGCCGCAGCGGCAGGACCGCAAGCTGGATCTGCATCAGGTGATCCCGGAGCTCCCGGTGAAGCTGGTGGGCGACGCGGACCGGCTGGAACAGGTGTTGCTCAACCTCGTCGGCAACGCCATCAAATTCACGCCCCCGGGCGGCTGCATCACGGTCTCCGTGATCCCCGCCGTCGACCGCGTGCGCGTGGAGGTAACCGACACCGGCGTGGGCATCGCGCCGGAGGCGATGGGGCACCTGTTCGACCGCTTCTACCAGGCCGATCCCAGCATGACCCGCGAGTATGGCGGGGCCGGCCTGGGCCTGGCCATCTCGAAGGCGCTGGTCGAAGCCCATGGGGGGAACATCGACGTCTCCAGCATCCCGGGGCATGGCAGCACCTTCTGGTTCGACCTACCCGTAGGCCTGTAGCTTGGCGCAACCCGGGCCCGCCTGGTATAGATCCACGGTTCCCTCTTCGATCCAGGAGCCATCCCCATGATCCGCGGCATCCACGGCCTGTTCTATTCCTCCGACCCCGAAGCAACCCGCGCGTTCTTCCGCGACAAGGTCCAGCTGCCCGGCAGCGACATCGGCGAAGGCTGGTGGATCTTCAACTTCAAGGAAGGCGACCTGGGCGTCCACCCGGTCGAGAAGGCCGAAGACGCGGGCGACCACGACATCTCGTTCTATTGCGACGACATCCACGGCACCGTGGCGGACATGAAGGGCCGTGGCGTGGAGTTCACCAAGGACGTGGCCGACCACGGCTACGGCTTCGTCACCTACTTCACGGCCCCGGGCGGCATCACCGTGCAGCTCTACGAGCCGAAGTACGGCAAGGGCTAGGCCCGCCGGACCGCCTTTACCAAGTAAAGGCGGTCCGCATCGAGGCGGTCAGCAGGATGCCGAAGAACACCGCGGGGATGGCCCACTTGGTGATGTTCAGCGTCTCCGCCAACATGAACCGGTTCATCAGCTTCTCCGCCACCGGCGGGTTGAACAGCGTGATCGTCAGCATCACCATGATCATCTGGTAGGAGAAGCCGGTGGTGACGAGTTGGGCCACCAGGCTGTCGTTATCAAGCGATGGGTAGCGCACGGAGAACGTGAAGTTCAGCGCCACCAACGCCAGGATCGAGCCCGCCCACGCCGTCAGGCGCGGCGCCACATCCGCCTTGGCGAACAGGGTGATCAGGCTGGGCACGAGCATGGTCAGCAAGAAGGGCGTGAAGAGCACCCCCAGGTGCGAGTTGGGGACCCGCTTGATCGTCACGCGCGCCTCCATCTGCGGCACGAAGTCCCCGTTCCAGGCTCGGATCCGCGAGAACGTGTACTCCATGCGCCCGGGGGTCCAGCCCCGGATCTTGAGGCCGTCCTTGAGCCCCGAGGCGTTGAGGTCTTCCTGGGTCTGGGTCATCGCCAGCTGGTTGACCGTGTACTTGGACGACAACAAGATCATCGGCAGCGACTGGGAGTCGAAGGGAAACGCCGCCAGCGCGAACTTGGTCTCGAAGGGCGCCTTGACACGCTGGATGAAGTCCACGTCGCCATCCTCGTAGATGAACAGGCCGGGCGACACCTGGGCGTCCTTCTCGTTCATGTTGGTGATCGAGATCTGCGGGTTCCAGATTTGGCCCAGCTTCTCGATGGCCCGCTCGTTGCCGAACTCCAAGCGGTCCGTGCCCTCGTCCTTGGCGTTGAAGGCCAGGCGCGGGTCATGCCAGCGCATGCGCAGGTCGAAGGAGCCCTCGTAGGTGTTGGCGCCCTCGTTGATCTTGCCGAGGTTGGTCACGTACAGCGCCACGCCGACGTTCAGCGGCATCTGCACGTTCGGCGGGAACGGCACCAGCTCCTGCGGCGCCTTGACCTCCGCCTTGGCCTCCGGCTTGTCCGCTGCGGCCATGGCAGGCGCCGCCACGAACGCGGCGACCAGCACCCAGGCCCATACCAGGATCCTAAGCATGGGTCTTCACCTCGCTGGCGGGCACGGTGGCTTCGGCCGACTGCTTCAAGCGCAGCTTGGAGGCGTTCTTGGCCAGGCTACCCAGCTCGCCCGGCTGCTTGGCCAGCTCCGCCAGGTCCGGGGCTTCCTCGCCCTTGGCGAGCTTGCCGATCGCCTGGTCCAACGCCGCCAGCGGCCGCAGCAGCATCCCGTTGATCACCATCAACAGGGCGCCCGCCAACAGGATGATCTGCAAGCCGGCCATGGCCGCGTTGCCCACCAGCGCCCAGCGGGCCATGAGCTGGTACTCCGAGAAGTTGCGCACGGCCACGATCGAGCCGATGTTCACGCCCTTGTAGTCCAACATCGGCACCAGCACCTCGCCGAAGTCGGTGCCCTTCACGCTCTGCAACTGCACCGTCACGTCCTTGACGTGGTTGAGCAGCTCGGGGTTCACCATCGGCCTGATGGCGGCCCAGTCGGTGCTGGACACGTTCTGGAAGCCGCCGATCACGCGCTCCGGGTCGGGCTTGGGGTTGAGCGTGGCGACCTTGGTCATCAGCTTGTCGTCGACGAAGACGCCGGCCTCGTAGCCGGTGGTCTTCTTGCAGTCCTTGAGCACGTTGTCGAAGTCCATGCCGACCTCGAAGCTGCCCAGCGTGCCCTGCTCGTCCTTGATGGGGTAGATGCCGCGGATGCTCAGGCCCCGGCGGCCGATCTCGATGCCGCGCTGCGGCTCCGTGTGGCGGTTGGTGGCCAGCACCATCTCGCGGAAGCTGCTCAAGTCCTCGCCGTGGCCGGCCTCCGGCGCGTAGACGCGCAGGAAGGAGATGGCGGGCGCCAGGTGGAACTGCGCTTCCCGCACGCCGAACTGGTCGCGCTGGGCGATGTAGGCGGGGCCGAGGCGCTGCATCAGCTCCTCCCGGTCGCCCTTGCGGAAGGCCTGCTGGATCGATGGCAGGTTGACGGTCATGGAGGCGCGGGCGGCGGCCTTGGCGGACTGCTCGGCGATGCTGTTCTGGATCAGCGTCGCCGTGGTCTGCAGCTCCTTGCGCTTGGCGCTCTCGATCATGGCGGAGCTGGACGAGTAACCGGCGTAAGCCTGTAGGGCCGACGTGACGGTGGCAATCGAGATCACGATCACCTGGGCCAGGTATTTGATTTGCACGCGCGTCCTCCGAATAAGCATGCTTGTAAGCTTATCCAGCATATCACTTGAGCTTATGTCGGGGCGAAATGGGTAATGAAACTTCAGATGACCGAAAACGACTTCCGCTCCCTGGCCCTTGCGTTCCCGGAAGCCCACGAGGAACCGCACTTCGACCGCGCGTCCTTCCGGGTGGGCAAGAAGATCTTCGCCACCCTGGCGCCGGGCGGCGAGACGGCCATGGTGCGGGTGGCCCCGCCCGAGCGCCTGAACGCGCTGCTGGCCGACTACCCGCAGGCCTTCTTCAGCTTCGGTGGCTGGACGGTGAAGAACGGTTCGCTGGGCATCACGCTGGCCAACGCGGACGTGGCGTTGGTGCGGGAGCTCATGGCGGCGTCATGGGCGCACTCGGCGCCCAAACGGCTTCAAAAGTAGTTAGGGCAGCTGATCCGGGATCGGCAGGCCCTTGGCGTCGATCTCGACCACCGGGCTGGTGCCGTCGTTCAGCTTGGCGTCTGCCGGCAGCTTGATGCTGACTTGGAGATCGACCTTCCCGGCGTTCACTTTCAGCGTGGCCGCCGTCGGCTTGAAGTCGTTGGTGGAGGCCCAGATCAGCAGGCCCTTGCCGGTGTTCTTGACCAAGTTGACCGTCAGCGCATTTTGCAGCTGGGCGAAGGTGCGGTCCTGGAAGTGGGCGATGAAGTCCTTCTCCGGCTGTTGGCGCAGCAGGAGGGTCAGGCAATACTCATTGGCCGCCATGCGGCCGCCCTTGATGTAAGGGGAGTCGTTCGCGCCAGCGCCTTCCCCCAGGTTCCAGAACAAGGTGTTGTTCAGGCCGGGCGCCGGCAGCCAGGCCGCCGTCTGCTTCACCGTGGCGGCGGCGCCATCTACCTTGAGGCCAATCGTGGCGGGCATGGCGTAAGGGTCGTGGTACGGCGTGGCGCTGGCCGACGGGGCGGCCGAGGCCGCGGGGGCCGACGGGGCCGTGGATGCGCCGGGGCCAGGCTTGGCCGTGGGGGCAGCCGACGAACCGGCCGCCGGGGTACCGGGCGTCGGCGTACAGCCGGCAAGCACCAGCAAGGTCAGGGCGGTGGCGGTGGTTGGACGCATGGGTTCCTCCTGGTCTCGGGGAAAGTGGTTGGCATCGTACCATCCGCCCCACCGCAAGCAAGGGGCAAATGTCCCGGTTCAGGCCAGCACCAGCCGCGCCAGATCGTCCCAGCTCTCGAGGCCGGCCAGGTAGCCCGCCGCGTCCACGGGCGGCGGGTCGTCCAGCCCCGCGCGCACCGCGGCTGCCAGCCCGTCCACGTCCTCGCAAGGGAAGGTTCGCCCCAGGCCATACCGCGCCACCGTTTCCTGGAACGGCGAGATGGCCGGCACGATCGTCCGGCGGCCCGCCTGGGCAGCCTGCACCAATACCCCGCTCGTGTCATGGGTGTAGACCCGCCTGTAGGGCTGCACCACCAGGTCCGCCGCCGCGATCCAGCGCGCGGCCTCCTCGTCGTCCACCTCGCGGTCCACCACCACCACATTCCGGGCCGGCGTGGGCGCGAACCCCGGCGGCGCGGTGCGCGTGCTGCCCACGAACCAGAACCCGGCGTCCGGCCGGTCGTGCAGCTGGGCCGCCGCCGCATGCAACAAGTCCGCGCCCCTCTTGGCGTAGTACGTCCCGAAGTACAAGACGATCTTCCGGTCCAGGGGCAGCCCCAACGCCCGCCGCGCCTCCGCCTGGCCCAGGGCGAACCGCTCCGTGGGGTCGTACATGGGGTCGTGCACGAAGGCGACCTTGGCGGAAGTGGGCAACCCCAGGGCCTCGGCCCGCCCCCGCGCCACGTCCGGCGCAATCGAGTGGATCAAGACCTTCGATACGGCGGGGGAGGCGATCAACCGGGCCAAGCCCTGCGCGACGATGGGGCTCTCGGCGGCCGCCAAGCCGAAGTGCGAGAAGCTGACCAACGGGCCGGCCACCGCCTCGAGCGCCAGCTGCAGCCGCTGCGGGTCCATCAGGAAGATGTGGTGGAGCCGCTCCGCCCCCAGCTCCCGCGCAGCCCGGAAGGCCTCGAGGAAGCGGTGCTCGTCCATGCCCCGGGCACCGAACGCGGCGTCACACCGGCCGCGGTAGGGCTCCCCCGTGAAGGGGATGGGCTCCGCGCCCAGCCGCCGCAGCGCATCCCCAAGCTGGTCGAGACACTTGCCCAGGAACACGTTGGTGCGCTCGGAGACCAGCAGCACCTTCATAGCCAGGTACCGCTGGGCCAACTCTTGCCCTGCCACTTGCCGATCGCCTGGCGCATGGCCGCTTCCGTGGCCAGGTCACGCGGCTTGCGGAGCATCGCCACGTTGCGTTCCACCTGCGCCACGGTGTGCATGCCCACCAGCGTCGAGGCCACGCCTGGCGCCGCCAGCGCGAAGCCCAAGGCCACCTCGGCGGGGTCGGCGCCGCGCTTCTTGGCCACGGCCACCGCGCGCCCGCAGGCCTGCACCAACCCGGCCGGCGCGGGGTGCCAGCCCGGCGGCCCCTCCGGGGTCAGCAGGCCCATGCCCAGCGGCGAGGCGTTGATCACCTGGATCGCGCGCGCCGCATACGAGGGCAGGTCCGCCAGCAAGGTGGTATCCGCCAAGGTGTAGTGGGCGTAGCTCAGCACGAAGTCCAGCGGCGCGTGGTCGGCCAGCTTCCGCAGCGCGACCAGCGGGAGGCCGGAGGCCCCGATCCAGCGCACCAGGCCCGCATCGCGGGCCTTCGCCAGCGCCGGCAAGGTCTCCCGCGCGATGCGGTCGAGATCGCCGAACTCCACGTCATGCACCACCACCAGGTCCAGCCGGTCGAGGCCAAGGCGCTCGAGCGATGCCTCCAGGCCCGCCACCACCCGCGGCGCCGCGAAGTCGAACGCCGCCTCGCCCCAGCGTCCGACCTTGGAGCCCACCAGGTAGCGCTCGCGAGGCACGCCCGCCAGCGCCTGCCCCAGCACCGTCTCGGAGCGGCCCAGGCCGTAGAACGGCGCGGTGTCGAAGTACGTGATGCCCAGCTCCAGCGCCCGGTGCACCGCGCGGATGCTCTCGGCCTCGTCGACGGGGCCGAAGACGCCCCCCAAGGGCGAACAACCGAAGCCCAGGCGCGGCAGCGTCAGCATGGCCCCAACACCCGTTCGAGGTAGGGGTTCATGAAGACGCCCGTGGGATCGAGCTGGCGCCGCGCGGCCTGGAACGCTGCCCAGTGCGGGTACCGCGGCGCCAGGTCCGCGGCGTCGCGCCAGTGGATCTTGCCCCAGTGGGGGCGGCCGCCGAGGCCCGCGAAGAGCTCGTCAACCGCGCGGAAACAGGGCTCCCAGGCGGGATCAAGGTCGAAGGGCCGGTACATCAGCACGCCGACGTAGCAGGTCGCGCGGCCCTGGGCCGGTGCCAGCCACGGCTCGTCCGCGGCGCCGAAGCGCACGTCCACGGGCCAGTGGACGCGGTACCCGCGCGCGTCGATCAATGCGCGCAGGCCACGCAGCGCGGCTGCTGCCTGCTCGTATGGCAAGGCGTACTCCAGCACGCGCTGGCGCACCAGGATGTTCAGCCGGAAGGCGCTGGCGCTGGGCGCGACCCAGCTGGTCTCGCGCGCGAAGTTGGCCTCGAAGAAGCCGCGGTTGATGGCCGGGACGAGGGCCGGTGCGGCCAGCGACGCGCCCAACAGGGCCTCGTGGCCACGGTTCATCACCCAATCGTCGTGCCAGCGCGCGGCCGGGCCCGGGGGCGGATCGCAGGGGTCCTCCGTCTGCTCCGCACGCCACAGGCGCACCAGATCGGTGTGCGGGAACCACCAGAAGCCGAAGCGCTCGGCACGGTTCAGCGCGTCCAGCCCGGCCAGCGTCTCGTCCAGCGTGCCAGGGCCCTGGGTGATGCGCAGATGGAACTTGGGCACGCAGGCCAGCGTGGCCCGCAGGATCACGCCGCAGGCGCCCAGGCCCGTGCGGGCGGCCTGGAACAACGCCGGGTGCTGCGTGGCGGAGAGCTCGTGCACCTCGCCGGCGGCATCCATGACCACGAGGCCCACGACGCAGCTGGCGATCGCCCCCATCCCCAGGCCCGTGCCGTGCGTGCCGGTGCTGATGGCGCCCGCCAGGCTCTGGTCGTCGATCACGCCCAGGTTCGGCAGGGCCAGCCCGCGCTCGGCCAGGCGCTGGTTCAACGCGTGCAGCCGGATGCCGGCCTCGACCCTCACCAGGCCGGTCGCCTCGTCCACCTCCACCATGCGATCCTGCCGGTCCAGCGAGACCAGGTGCGCGTCTTCGGCCAGGGCGATCGCCGCGCAAGAGTGCCCGGCCCCCACCACCTTCACGCGCTCGCCCCGCCGCCGGGCCTCCCGCACGATCTCGGCCAGGCCCTGCGCGTCCAGGGGCAGGTGGACGGCGCGCGGACGGCACGCGACGTTGCCGGCCCAGTTGCGCCAGGGCTTCAGAGCGGTTGCCAGAAGACCGCCTCCGGGGGCGCGGCCAGCAGCGCCGGGTGCTGGGCCACGAAGGCTTGGAGGTGGGGCTGGCTGCCGTGGGCCGCCAGCGGCGCCTGGCCGGCCCAGCGTTCGATCAGCAGGAACTGGGCAGGCGCCTCCGTGCCCCGCACGGCCTCGAACCTCAGGCAGCCATCCTCCGCTCGGGTGGGCGGCACCAGCACGGCCAACGCCTGCGCCAGCGCCTCTTCTTGGCCCGGCTTGGCCAGGAAGCGCACCGTCAAATCGATAGGGGTCGTCATCGAGGAAGCTCCTTTACCGTTCCACGAGCTTCCGTTCGAAGCCCTCCGCCACGTCGCCGGCCTGGTGCGTGGCGAAGTACCACTCCAGGGTCCGGCGCAGCCCATCCGCGAAGCGCCACCGGGGCGCAAGCCCCAACCGCTCGCGCGCCACCTGGTTGCTGGCCACCCGGTTCAACGGCCCGGTGGGCATGTCCGTGAGCAGCTTGATCTCCGCCTGGTGGCCCGCCAGGGCCAGCACCTGGCGCGCGGCATCGATCACGCGGGTGGGCTCTTCCGTGCCCAGGTTGATCGCGGAGCCGTCGTCCACGACTTCCGCCGCGCGGATCATGCCGTCGACGATGTCGCCCACGTAGGTCCAGTTGCGGATCTGCGTGCCGTCGCCCCAGACCTCGAAGGGGTCCAGCTTCAGGAAGGCCCGGCCGATCATCGCGATGATGGCGTGGCTCTCCAGGCAGCGCTCGCCGTAGGCCGTGAAGAAGCGGCAGGAGACGGATTTGAACCCGAAGTCCTTGTGGTAGGCCCGCAGGGTCTCCTCGGCCATCAGCTTGGCCCAGCCGTACATGCCATCGGCGGAGAACGGCGGCCCGACCATGTCCTCCGACAGGTACACGGTCCGGTTGACGTCGCTCTGCAATTCCACGGGGTAAACGCAGCCGGAGGACGCGAAGACGAACTTCTCCACGCCCGCCTGGTAAGCCGCGTCGATCACGATCCCATCCAGCGTGAGGTTGCGGGCGCACTTGGCCTGGTTGAGGTCGATGAAGCCGCGCCCGCCGTGGATGGCGGCCAGGTGGAAGACCACGTCGATGTCCTTCACGGCCTCGCGCGCCCTGCCGTCCGCCAGCAAATCGGCCTGGATGAGCTCCACCTGGCCGGCCGCGAGGGGGCCCGCCAGGTTCGCCAGCTTGCCGGTGCTCAGGTCATCCACCACCCGCAGGTGCCGCACGCCTTGGGCCAGCAGGGCCTCGACCAGGTGCGAGCCGATGAAGGAGCAGCCGCCGGTCACCAGCACGCGCCGGCCGGCCCAGGGATATGCCGCGCGCGGCACGGCGCGTTCGAGTTCTGCGGGATCGGAAGGGGACAAGGGGAACCTCCAAGCCGGTAGACGCTAGCGGCCAACCAGTCACCGTTTTAGCGAACTTGCCCTATCATTGTCAACGAACTTGCTTCCTTGGGGGTTGTCGCCTGCCGTTCGCCCGCCTATTCCAGATCGAGTCCGGGGAGGGCGCCAAGGTCCTGCGGTTCGCAGGGCTTTTCGCCCTGCTGCACGCCGGGATGGGCGTTGGGATCACCGCCGCGGACGCGCTCTTCCTGAAGGCGGTGGGCGCCGCGGGCATCCCCTGGGTCTACCTGGCCAGCTCCTGCGTGATGTTCGCCTACGTCCCCCTGAACGCCAGGCTGACGGAGCGCTACGGCGCTTCGCGCGTGCTGGACGCCACGCTGGCCACGTTGTTCGTGGGCAACGTGGCGGTGGCGCTGGGCTTCATGGCCGCGGCGGGCCATCCGGCGGGCACCGCCGTCGCCGCCTACACCGTAAAGGTCTGGAACCTTCTCTTCTGGGTGGCGCTCGCCAACCTGTTCTGGAACTTCGCGGAGGACTACTTCGCGCTCCAGCAGGCCAAGCGCCTGAACTCGCTGATCGCGGGCGGTGGCGCGCTGGGCGCGGTGGTGGGCGGCACGGCCGTCAAGCTGCTGACCAGCTTCCTGCACGTAGAGCACCTGTTCCTGGTCTGGAGCGGCCTGGTGCTGGCTGCGGGCGCGCTGCTGGCCGTGATCCGGCGGACGGACGTGGCCGCCACCAGGCCGCGCGCCGTGGGCGTGGCGGGCCCAGAGGCCCCGGCCTTGACGGTGTTACGGCAATCGCCCTTCGCGCGGGCGCTGTCGCTGCTGATGGTGACCGGCATGGCGGTCTTCGTGGTGGCAGACTTCCAGTGCATGCAGGTCTTCGGCCGGGAGCAAGACGCCGTCAAGCTGGCCGGCATCCTGGGCTACTTGTACGCGGCCAGCAACGCGTTGGTCCTGCTGGCGAACTTCTTCCTGTTCAACCGCTTCGTGTTGCGCTACGGCGTGGTGGCAACCGCTGCCGTGACGCCGCCGGCCTACGTGCTGGCCTTCCTGGTCCTCGCGGCTTGGTTCGACCTGCCGGCGGCCGTGGCGCTGTCGCTGGTATACCGTTCCGTGGTCGTGGTCTTCCAGACCAACTCGCAACAGCTGTTGCTGAACGCCGTGCCCGCGGAAGCGCGCAAGGACCTGCGCATGCTGGTCAAGGGCATCGGCGAGCGCATCGCGATGGCGCTGGCCGCGGGCAGCCTGGTCTTGTTCGCCGCCCAGCTGGGTCCGCGCAACGTGTCGTGGCTGGCCGCGGGCCTCGCGCTGGCTTGCTTGGGCTTGGTGGCGCGGGTGGCGGCGCTGTACCCCGGCGCGGTGGCCGAGAACGTGCAGCGTGACCGCCTGGACTTCTCCCCCGGCGCGGCGCAGATCCCCAGCAACCTGCCGGAGGAGGAGCGCTTCCGGCTCTGGGAGCGCGTGCGCGACGCCGCGCCCGCGGAGTCGGAGGAGGCGCTCGCGATCCTGTGGCGCCAGGATCGCCAACTGGCCGTGGGCGCGTTGGCCGCGGCCCTGGAGGCCCGCGGCGGGGAGGCCGCCTACCTGGCGCCCGCCGTGGCGCGCTTCCTGACCACCGGCGACGAGCACCTGATCCGGCGCCTGGGCGAGCGCGACCAGGTTCCGGCGGCGCTGGGCGAGGTGCTGGCGGACCACCACCTGGTGCCTCAATCCGAGCTGGAGGCCT
>JAQBPE010000480.1 GCA_028287685.1 Cyanobacteria bacterium RYN_339
CCGAGCCCGCCGCCGCCCGCCCCAGTTCCCACGCCTGCGCCGGTTCCCACGCCCGCGCCGGCGCCGGCCCCCGTGCGGCCGCACGACGGCCCGCACAAGCCCACCAAGCCCAAGCCCAAGCCGCGCAAGCACGGCCACGGCCCCCTGTTGCAGGCGGACGCCATCGGCGCGCCCGTCAAGCAGCTCCAGCGCGAGCTCAAGCGGCAGGGCTTCTATCACGGCCCCGTCGACGGCAAGTACGGCAAGGGCACGCGCGCCGCCGTGCGCCACTTCCAGCGCCACGAGCACCTGGCCGTGGACGGCATCGCGGGCAAGCACACCTGGGACCACCTCGGCGTGGTGGCCCACGGCAAGATCCACTACCCCAAGCCCAAGGGCAGCGCGATCCGCAAGAAGCTGATGGCGCATCAGTTGAACGGCTACTGGCAGGTGCAGCACCAGTGCTTCCGGTACGCCTGGACCATGAGCGGCCTGGCCGGCGGCAAGAGCATAGGCAACGCGCCCCAGTCGTCTGCGGGCCGCTGGAAGCCCATCACCTACCTGGCCGAGATGGCCAAGGACGGGCGCCTACACGTGGGCGACGTGATCTACGCGAACACCCACCCGGGCGCGGATCCGACTTCCACGAACATGGCCTACCTGCCCCACTGGTTCGTGTATACCGGCCAGGGCCAGTTCGCCGACCAATACGGCGTCAAGTCAAGCGCCGCAGCCATGCAGAGCTTCGTGTCGGGCCGCGTGATCGACACGATCTACCACACCTTTAACTAGCAATTTAACGACATATTAACGTAGCCATAGTGTTGCCTTAACCGACCAGCGAGTTGTCGGCCCGATAACGAACGCGTCCCCATCCTCAGAGGAGTTCCCATGCGCTGGATCGCACCTTCGTTGCTCGTCCTGGCCCTGTTGGCCGGTTGCGGCACCCAGCCCGTCTACTTGCCCGCCGCGCCGATCGAACAGGCCGCGGGCCTCGATGCGGAGGACATCTCGACGCTCGATCAGCTGGAGCGCGCCAACAAGCGCAAGGGCTCCAAGCAAGCCATCGGCGCGGACATCGGGACGGAGAACTACAAGCAGGTGAACGCCAACTTGTACCGCGGCGGCGTGCCCAACGACGACCAGCTGGCGGCCCTCAAGAAGCTGGGCATCAAGACGGACATCACGCTGATGAGCATGAGCTCTCCCAAGGAGCGCGAGGTGATCGCCCACGAGAAGGAAGCCGGCGCCGCGCTGGGCCTCAAGGTGATCAACATCTCGCTGCCGTTCAACGCCGTGCCGCCCAAGGCGATGCTCGAGCAGTTCCTGTCGACGACCCAGGAGAAGCTGGCCCAGCCGGTCTACGTCCACTGCATCCATGGACGCGACCGCACCGGCACGATGGTGGCTTGCTACCGCATGACCTTCGACCACCTCTCCAACCAGCAAGCGCTGGATGAGATGGAGACGTTCGGCTTCAACCCCAAGAAGTACGCCACCTGGGCGAACTTCGTGCTGGGGTTCAAGCCGGCGTCCTAGCCCGCCTCAACGTCCGGTCGGGACTACCGCGCGCACCAGCGCGCCGTCACCGATCACGAGCGTCCCGTCCGACGCGACGCAGATCGTGTTGATGGCGGTAAAGCTCGCGTAGCGTGCCAGACCATCCTGCGACAGCGACAGGCCCGTGCCGGCCAGCGTATGGAGCTGGCCGTCCGCTTCCAACCGGCGTACGCTGGAGGGGTTGGCGATCAGCAACCGGCCCGAGGCGTCGAATGCCAGGGCGTTCGGGCCTTCCAGGCCGGTTTCCAACGCCGCGCCATCCATTCCCTTGCGGGCCGGGTCATCCGTGCCGGCAATCGTGGTGACGGCATGGGCGGCGTCGACCAGGTCCACCTTGCGCACGCGATCGCCGCCGAAGTCCGCCACGTACAGGAAGCCGTCCGGCCCCAGCGCGAGGCCGATGGGTTGCTTTAAGTTGGGCGGGCCCGCCAGGGTCGTGACCACGCCCTTCTGGTCGCCCGCCGTGGCAACCTTCCTGATCGTGGCACCCAGGAGGTCGGCCACGTAGAGGGTCCCGGCGGCGTCCAGCGCCAACCCGACAGGCTGGTTGAACTTGGCCAGGTTCCCCGGGCCGTCGGCCTCGCCCTGGGTGCCGCTGCCGGCCAGGGTCGTGACGGTGCCGTCCGGGGCGACCATGCGGATGCGGTTGTTGGCCGGCTCGGCGACGTAGAGCGTGTCGTCCGGCCCGACGGCGAGGGCGCGCGGGTAGTTGAAGCGCGCCGAGGAGCCCGGGCCATCCAGGTAGCCGGCCGTGCCGGTGCCGGCCAGCGTCGAGACCGTTTGGGCGACTTGGTCCACCACGCGCACGCGGTGGTTCTCCATATCCACGGCATAGAACTTGCCGGGGATCTTGCGCGAGGCCACCAGACCCACCGCCGATTGGAAGCGCGCTGTGAGCTCCGGCCCATCGGCGAAGCCCTTGCCCTTCAGGCCGACCTTGGTAACGACCGACGCCTCAAGCGGCGGCAGGGGGGGAGCGCTGGGCGTCGCACCCTTGGCACCGTAGCCCACCACCAGCGGGTGGCCCGGGTCCTCGTCGAGCACCACGGTGTAGACCGCCGTGCCCTCCGGGGCCACCGCAAGCGTCACCTTCCCGACCTGCTTGCCGTCTTGCGCCACACTGCCTTCGAGCTGGCGGCCGTCCGCGGCGCTGGCCGTCAGCGTCATGACCAGGCCGTCCAGCAGGTCGTAGGTGAAGGTGGGCTTGCCGTCCAGCACGGCGACCTTGCGCGAGAACACCGGCTGGTCACCCACGGTGGTGGTCTCCTCGCCTTCGTAGCTGCCGAGCGGCTCCCAGAACGGGATCACCACCTGCCCGTTGGGGGTGAACTTGACGTTGGCCAGGGTGCCCGTCTCCACCGCGTTCAGGGGCGGGAAGACGTAGCGGAAGGTCCCGGTGTGGGCCGCCAGATCCAGCTCCAGGCTGTCGATCAGGTTGCCGGCGCCACCAACGGCGTCGCGCAGGAAGGAATCCGGCAGGACGGAGACGTGCAGCGGCGTGCCGGTGTCGGCGTTCTCCGACTTGATGCCGGTTTGGGCGGACAGCCCCCCGCCGAACAGGTTCTTGGTGACCGTCCGGGTGAAGTGGGGCAGGCCGTTGGGCCAATTCTCGAGGGTCTCCCGGTCGAGCTCGTAGAAGGGCAGACCGTCGCGCACGTCCACGAGGCGGAAGGCGAGCGGATCCACGGCGTTCTTGTGGACGAAGGCCAGGGCCACCATGCCGTCCGGGAAGACGCGGCGTTGGGCCAGGGTCTCGCCGGGCAGGGCGCTGGTAACGATCGTAGCCCCGGGCGGCAAGCTGGGCAGCGGCGTGGCAGCCAGCAGGCGGTAGCCGGAACCGTTGTTGGAGATGACGCTGCCGCCGTTGTTGGAGATCAGCCCCAGCCCCTGATCCGACAGCAAGCCGCCGCCGTTGTTGGAGATCACGCCGGCGCCCTGGCCGCCCAAGAGGCTGGCGTGCGCGGTGTCGCGGTTGGCGGCGAGCTGGCTGCGGTTCTGGTTGAAG
>JAQBPE010000065.1 GCA_028287685.1 Cyanobacteria bacterium RYN_339
CAGGGCCGGGCTGATGTGGTGCGAGCACGAGCTCGTGACCAGCAGCCCGCCCGGGTTCAGCAGCCGCAGCGCGCGCAGGTTGATCTCCTTGTAGCCGCGCACCGCGCCGGGCACCGAGTCCTTGTTCTTCGTGAACGCGGGCGGGTCCAGGATCACGACGTCGAACTTCTCGCCCGCCTTCTCGTACTCGCGCAGCGCGTCGAAGGCGTTGGCGGCTTGCCACGTGCACTTGGCTTCGACGCCGTTCAAGCGGGCGTTCTCCTCCGCGAGGGCGATCGCGTCCGCCGAGATGTCCACGCTCACGACTTCTTCGGCGCCGCCCAGGGCGGCCGCGATGGAGAAGCCGCCGGTATAACAAAAAGTGTTGAGCACCCGGCCGCGGGCCAGCTCGCGCACGCGCTGGCGGTTGAGGCGCTGGTCGAGGAAGAAGCCCGTCTTCTGGCCCGTGGCCACGTCCACCCGGAACTTGCTACCGTGCTCTTCGATCACGAGGTCGGCCGGCGGCGCCTCGCCGTACAGCACGCCCGTGGCCTGCGGCAGCCCTTCGAGGTTGCGCACCAGCACGTCGCTGCGCTCGTAGATGCCCTTGCAGCCCGTCAGCTCCGCCAGCAGCTCCACGATCATCGGCATGCGCTCCGCGATGCCCAGCGCCAACGCCTGGACCACCAGGAACGAGCCGTAGCGGTCCACGATCAACGCGGGCAGGCCGTCGGCTTCGGCATGGATGAGCCGGTAGCCGGCGTTGGGTGACGGGTCGAGCTTGGCGTAACGCTCGCGGTAGGCGATCGCCTCCGTCAGCCGGCGCTTGAAGAAGTCGCGGTCCACGGGCTCGCGCTGGCGGGTCAGCACCCTTAGCACGATATTGCTCTTGGTGTTGATCATCCCCAGGCCCAGCAAGCGCCCACGGGCGTCTTCCACGGGCATGATTTGGCCATCCATCTCCGGCGGCGGCACCTGGTAGACCTCGCCCGAGAAGACCCACGGGTAGCCGTTGGCCACGCGCTCTTCCCGGCCCTTGCGCATCACGAGCTTGTCCGCGCCCCCGACGTCGACCTTCTGGACGCGCTGCGGCGCCTTGCGGGGCGGGTGCTTGGTAGGGGTGGCGTCTTCGGGGCGGGTCATAGCGGGCTTTCTTGAACTACCGGGGATGCGCGTGTGTCGGTCCACACAGATCCATGGGGCCTGGATCGAGGATGCTGGACATTATACACGGCGCACTCGAGCGGCCTAACGTTATGTAACGATGGGCTCCGATTGCCTTGACACTAAAAGGTGTCAGAGGATACGTTGGTCCACGCTTTTCGCCCGGAAAGCGCATCATCCCACAGGAGTTCACGAAGCATGGCCGCCAGACGGAGGACCCTCCGACGGACCAGCGTCGCCACGGCCCCCAAGCCTGTGGTCAAGACCGCTCCCCCGACGCTGCAAACGACGCTGATCTTCCTGGGCATTGCGCTGTACCTGGGGACCACCGTATTCCGCCTCTGCGTGCAAGAGTTCAACCTCTTCAAGCAGTCGCAGATGCTGGAAACCGAACGGACCGCCGTCGTGGCCCACCATGACGCCTTGACGGCGGAGATCGCCTCCAGCCGGACCAATGCCGGCATCGAGAAGTTGGCGCGCGAGCAGCTGGGCCTGGTGATGGCGCAGGAGATCCCGGTCAAGACGATCGCCACCGCCGCGCCCACCGTGGCCGCGCCCGCCGTCGTGGCCCACGCACCGACCGGGCACAACCAGAACGAGATGCCGCCTGCCATGGCCGCGCTCGTGAAGTTCTTCGCGCCCCTCTGGAACTAAACCCTCGGGGTATAACTTCGGGACGGTGGTCCTGAAGGAGCGCAATGCGTCGGCCCCTCGGCACGATCTTGAGCCTGGCCTTGCTCTTGTGCAGTTGCAAGGGCCAACCGGCCGCGACCAGGCCCAAGACGCCGACCGCCAGCGCGCCGCTGGTGGCTGCTTCCTCCGCGCAGCCGGCCTCGCCCGGCGTGCAGGCCACGCCCGCCATCGTGGCGTCGCCGGGCCTGCTCCCCAGCCTGGCCCCCGCTAGCCCGGCGGCGTCCGTCGCGCCCGTCGGCGGCGGCCTCGTCACCAACAACGGGGGCAACATCGTCTCCGACCATGGCGGCGGCATCGTCGGCGTCGTGCGCGCGCCCGCCGGCTTGGCGGCGCGCCGGTTGCTGGCGCTGCAAGAGCAGGCCGTGGGCGGCGTGACCGTGGCGCTGCAGTCGGCGGACGGCAAGCCGGTGCTCGACGCCAGCGGCAAGGAAGTCACCTCCACCACCAAGCCGGACGGCAGCTACGCCCTGGTGTTCGGTGGCAACGCCCACAACCTGGTGGTGGCGGCGACGCTGCCGGGTGGCAAGGGCAACGCGGTGGCGTTCGTGCCCAAGGGCGTGGGAGACAAGCCCGTCACGGTAGACCTGGATTCCGCCAGCACCTATGCCCTGGGCTACATCCTCCAGCAATACGTCCGCGTGCAGCCGGAGCCCGTGGCCGTGCTCGACAAGCTGCCCGCGGAGGTGGCGCAAGACACGCGCGCCAAGACGGCCGTCGCGCTGGGCAGCGCCGCCGTGCCGGACGGCTTCTCGCCGGAGAAGGTGGTGGCGGCCGTGGAAAGCTTGCGCCGCCTCGCGCCGGCGGTGAACCAACAGATGGACTACGTTCGCAGCCTGCTGTTCGCCGGCCTGTCCAACCAGGGCATCGGCCGGTCGGTGACGGACGTGGAGCTGGATCCGCTGGGCCTCGCGCTTTCCGCTGCGGGCGAGCTGTATTACTCCCAGTCCATTTACGGCCGCATCTTCAAGAAGTCCCAGGACGGGCACCTGTTGGTGGTGGCGGGCAACGGGGAGATCTTCGCGCTCGGCGACGACGCGGTTCCCGACGGTACCCCTGCCCTGCAGGCGGCCATCACACCGACGCACCTCGCCTTCGACAAGGCAGGCAACCTGTTCGTCCTGGACGGCTCGCATTCCGTCGTGCGCCGGATTGCGCCCGACGGCACGATCGCGACTTATGCCAAGTTCAAGGCTGGCACCGTGCCCGCGGCCATGTGCCTGGGCCCGGACGGGACGGTGTGGGTGGCGTTGCGGCGCGGCGTCTACCGGGTCGATGCCAAGGGCGCCACGCCCACCCTCGTCGCCGGCGAAGACCTCCAGAGCGTGAACGTGACCCCCGCGGGCACGGCCAGCGGCGACGGTGGTCCCCCCTTGGCCGCGCGCTTCAAGTACATCCAGAGCATCACCGTCGATCCCGCCTCGGGCGAGGCGGTGGTCTTCGACTCCGGCGCGATCCGGCGCATTGGCGCCGCGCAGGTGTCCACCCTGGCCGGCAGCGGTGATCCCGGCCACCGCGATGGCCAAGGGGCTGCCGCGCAGTTCAGCCCGCTGGCCGACATCGCCTATGGCCAGGACGGCGTGATCTATGTGGCCGACAGCCAGCAGAATTACCTACGAACGGTGACCAGGGAAGGGGTGGTTGCGACCCTCGCCGGCAACGGTAACTACGGCCCGGTGAGCGACGGTCCGGCGGTGCAGAACGTGGGCGTTCCCTTCGCGCCGCTACCCCAGCCGGACGGAACGCTCTACTTCGTGTCCGAGGGCATGGTGCGCGCCCTGGCCAAGGGCCAAATCACCACGATTGCCGGCAGCAACCAAATTACCACCCAGGCGCGCAAGGCCGACGCGGTGCAGTTCGAAGGCCCCAAGTTCCTGCGTTACGACGCCAAGGCGGACGCCATGGTGGTCACGGATATCCGACATCTCTGGCGCTGGGACCTGGCTTCGGACACCTTCCGCGTGCTCTCGGGCGCCGGCATCGTGGGCGTGGATTTCGCCGAAGGTGGCTCGGCGGCCGCGGCCGCCCTGTTGAGCTATAGCGGCCCGAACTTGAACGAGGACGGGTCGATCGAGTACATCGTGAAGAGCCCCAAGGACGTCCAACTGCACGTGATCCGCCAGGTAGGTGATGTCGCCAATTCCGTGTTCACGGGGACCAGCAGCGGGCCCGACGAGCTAAGCTTCACGAACGCAGGCGGCGGGGCGCCGGTCTATGCCCCGGCGCTCTTGACGATCGACGGCTTGCGGTACTACACGGTGGCGGTGCCGGGCCACATCCGGCGGATCGAGGCGGACGGAAGCACCACGCCCTTCGCGGGCTACGGCACCGGCACCGCCAATGGCACGCTGGCGATGGACTGCACCTTGCCGCTGCCCAACGTGCTGGAGCGCGGCCCGGACGGGCAGCTTTACGTTGGCGCCTACAGCGGCGCCTTCCGCATCGACCTGGCCACCAACCAGATCACCCGCCTCGCCGGGCTCTCCAACCCGACCCTCGCCGCCACCGTCACCAGCGGGATGAAGGCGCTCGACGCTCCGTTGCTGCTTGTCTCCGGTATCATCTGGGACGCCCAGGGGCGGATGTTGTTCTCGGACGTCTATCGCGGCCAGGTGATGCGGCGCGAGCTGGACGGCTCGCTCAAGCTGATAGCCGGCAAGGGTGCGCCGAACTGGAACGGCAAAGGCGTGGATGAAGGGCTCGGTGCCCCGACCGGCCTCGCTTTCGACAAGCGCGGGAACCTCTTCATCCTCGACCTCAGCGGCGCCCAGATCAAGCGCGTGCCGGCGTCTGGCCTCCCCTGACCCTTACTCCTCGCGGATCCAGGTCACCCGCACGAACTCCTCGCGCTCGGGGTGGCTCAGCTTGAGGGTCCCGTCGTACGCCTTGTGGAGCTCCTTGCCGATGCGTTCGGCCAGGAACGGCGTGATGGTGAGGATGCGGATCGTGTCGCCTTCGAGAGTCAGCGACGCGATGCGGGCGATGGGGTTGTTCTCGCGGATGTGCCGCTCCGTGTTGTAAATCAGCCCCAACACCGCCTCCTCGTTGCGGGGGATCAACGGGCTGGTCAAGGTGACCTCGCCGTCGTACTCCTGCCGGGCGGCGCGCTCGCAGCCCGGGCATTGCACCGTCTGGATGGCGGGATCCATCGCCAGGGCCTTGTATCGGTTCTCGTCCAGCGCCCAGCGCTTGTGCTCGCCGATGGCGTGGCAGCCGGCGCAATAGACCACGCCCTTGTGCGTGTGTTCGTTGTGAGTCGACTGCCGGCCGAAGTGGGCCGTGTAGGGTTCCACCCGGGGCTCGATCTTGGGTTGTTCGCGTTTCGCTCCCAGGTTGTCGCGTGCCATATCTCCACCTCCTTGTTTTTTCGTAACACGATGCTAGCACCGCGATGTACGCCCGCCGACAGGGGGGCGGGCGTAGGGTGGGTCGCAATGGGCTCTCGACTGTAGTAGAATGGTGGCCAGACGCGCGTGAAGCGGGGGATGCCGGTGGACGTCAAGCTCATCAACATCGGGTTTGGCAACATCGTCTCTGCCAGCCGCGTCATCGCCATCGTCAGCCCGGAATCGGCGCCCATCAAACGCATCATCTCCGACGCCCGCGACGCGGGGAAGTTGATCGATGCAACCTATGGCCGGCGAACCCGCGCGGTGATCGTGATGGACAGCGACCACGTGGTCTTGTCCGCCATCCAACCGGAAACAGTGGCCCACCGTTTCGTCTCCAAGGAATCCACGGATCATGGAAGCAGCGAACCTGATCGAGGGGATTAGCGGCACCGGCCCCCTCGCGGCCCGCCGCCGAGGCATCCTGTTCGTGATGTCCGGCCCGTCGGGCGTGGGCAAGGGCACGATCGTGAAGGCGCTTTTAAAGCTCCAGCCGGAGCTCAAGTTGTCGGTCTCCGTGACCACCCGCCAGCCCCGGCCGGGCGAGGAAGAGGGCGTGAGCTACTTCTTCCGCACGCCGGAAGAGTTCCAGCGCATGGTCTCCGCGGGCGAGCTCTTGGAGTACGCCCAGTTCGCCAACGGCTTCTATGGCACGCCGCGCCGCTTCGTGGAAGAAGAGCTGCTGCGCGGCCACAACGTCGTGCTGGAGATCGAGACCAAGGGCGCCATCCAGGTGAAGGAGCGCGTCGCCAACGGCGTCTTCATCTTCGTGCTGCCGCCGACCATGGAAGAGCTCCACGAGCGGCTCGTCAAGCGCCAGAGCGAGGCCGCGGAGGCCATCCGCCAGCGCCTCGCCATCGCCATGGACGAGCTGAACTATCTGCCTTTTTACGATTACCAACTCGTCAACGACGACCTCGAGGTCGCCGTGAAGAAGGTCCAGGCCGTCATCCTGGCCGAGCACTGCCGGGTAGTGCGCAACCTATCCACGTATTAGAAGGGGAAACCAAGCCATGCAAGACAAGGCCCAGGAACTGCTCAACAACACCCACAACAAGTACGAGCTCGTGCTGACGGTGGCTCGCCGCGCGAAGACCATCAAGGACGACGCGAGCATCATGAGCACCCCCGAAGCGAACAAGCCCATCAAGATGGCGCTGCGCGAGCTCGCGGAAATCCAGCGCAAGGAGCGGGAAGCGGCGATGTCCTAGGGCTCATGCCCACGCTCTTACTCGGTGTTACGGGCGGCATCGCCGCCTTCAAATCGGTCGAAGTGGCCTCCCGCCTGCGCAAGCTGGGTTGGGAGGTCCACGTCGTCATGACCGAAGCCGCCACGCGCTTCGTCACCCCGCTGACCTTCCAGGGCGTCAGCCGCCACCCGGTCCATGTGGACCAATGGGCGGCAGGCAGCGACAGCGGGATCGAGCACATCGACCTGGCGCGCGGCATCGACTGCTTCCTGGTGGCCCCGGCCACCGCCCACACGATCGCCCGGTTGGCCCATGGGCTGGCCGATGACCTCCTCACCATGACCGCGCTGGGCGTGCGCGCACCCATGGTGCTGGCGCCGGCCATGAACCCCAAGATGCTGGACCACCCGGCCACCCAGGCGAACTTGCGGTTGCTGGAAGCCCGTGGCTGGACCCTCGTCACCCCCGCCGTGGGCGAGATGGCGTGCGGCGACGTCGGCTCCGGCCGCCTGGCCGAGGTGGAAGACCTGGTTGCCGCCGTGGAAGCCACGCGCCTGCGCGATCTGGTTGGCAAGCGCGTGCTCGTCAGCGCCGGCGGCACCCGCGAGCCCCTGGATCCCGTGCGTTACCTGGGCAACCGCTCCAGCGGCCGCATGGGCTACGCCATCGCCGAGGCCGCCGCGGCCCGCGGCGCCACCGTCACCCTGGTCAGCACGGCCCGCTTGCCCGCCCCGGCCGGTATCGAGGTCGTGCCCGTCGAAACGGCCCAGGAGATGCACGACGTGATCCTGGCGCGTTACGACGGCCAAGACGTGGTCGTGATGGCCGCGGCCGTCGCCGACTATCGGCCGGCCGAGCGCTACGGCGCGAAGCGGAAGAAGACGACGGAAGGCTGGACCGTTGAGCTGGTGCCCAACCCCGACATCCTTTACGAGCTGGGCCAGCGCAAGCAACACCAGATCCTGGTGGGCTTCGCGGCCGAGACCGGCGACCCCTTGGAGGCCGCCAAAGGCAAGCTGGCGCGCAAGAACGCGGACCTGATCGTGGCCAACGACGTCAGCGTGCCGGGCCAGGGCTTCGAGGTCGAGACGAACCGGGTGCAAATCGTCGGCCCACAAGGGCTGGTGGCCGATTGGCCCCTGTTGAGCAAGCGCGAGGTCGGCCAGCGGCTCTGGAGCTTGATCGCGGCCTTGCCTCAGTTCGGCGCCGGCCCGGTGTAATGCGCTCGCGGGCGGATCATCTCGCCCAGGGCATACTGCTCCAGCGCGTGGGCGATCCAGCCCGCCGTGCGGCCCAACGCGAAGAGCCCCAGGGCCGAGCCGGACGGCAGGCCCAGGGCGCGGGTGAGCGTGACAAGGCCGAAGTCGATGGTCGGGTATTCGCGGATCACGTCGCGGGCCGCCACCCTCAGCGCTTCGGCCAGGGGGTCGGGCTTCAACGTGGCGGCTAGCGTCAGCAACTCGCGGCCGCGGGGGTCGCCATCGGGGTAGAGCGGCTGGCCGAAGCCCGGGATGCCTTCCCCCCGCCGCAGGCGCCCGGCCACGACGGAGGCCGCCCGCTCCGGGGTGCCGGCTTCGGCGAACAGCGCCTCCACGCGCTCGCAGTGGCCGCCGTGGCGCCCGCCTTGCAGCGCCGCCAGGCCCGCGATGACCACGCCATACGGCGAGGCGCCCGCCGACGCCACGCAGCGTGCGGTGAACGCGGAGACGTTGAGCTCGTGGTCAGCCGCCAGGATCAAGGCGGCCTCCAATGCATGCCGCTTCGGCGCGCCCTTTAGCCGCCAATGTGCCGCCAAGGCCTCGGTGACGGAACCCGCGCTTGCCCCCGCCATGAGCAACAAGATGCGGGTGCCGGCCTGTGCGACGGCGGCTGGAGACAGGGCCAACGCCGCGGGGTCCAGCAGGGCGGCCCGGGGGAGCATCACGGTGAAGCGCTCGATCGGCGCCCCTTCGGCCGTCAGGTCGGGCGGCGGCGTGGGGGTGGCGAACGGTTGGCCCCAGAGGAGCTCCGCCACCGCTTCAAAGGTCGACTGGCGGGCCAACGTCACGGCGTCGTGCCCCCGGTAGTACAGCTGGCCGTCCAGGATCAACGTGATCCCGCTCTCCATGACCGGTGCGCCCCAATTCAACGCCCGCCGCGCCACCTGCCCCGGCTCGCGCCGCTGTTCCTTGCGCGCCAGCAAGGCTTCCACGTCGGCGGCCGCGTAGCGCCGCTCCCGTGCGGCGCCCGCCTCGGACCGGATCAGGCCGCGGCTGACATACGCGTAAAGGGTCGCCAGGCTCACGCCCAGCGCCTCCGCGGCCTCTTTTGCACCCAGGGTTTGCATATATTGATTCACCAATCAAGATTGACTATGCATTCTAGCCGATCGATCATGGCCATGCAAGCAAAGGAAAGGAGCCGAAGATGGCAACTATGAGCGGACTGGATGGCGTGGTCGTCGCCGAGACGATCTTGAGCGACGTGGACGGCGAGCACGGCCGGCTGATCGTGCGCGGGGCGCCGATCGATGCGCTGGCGGGCCACGTGCCCTTCGAAGACCTGGCCGCCCGGCTTTGGCAGGACCTCGTGCCGGACGAGCACGGCCAGGCGGCCGCGCCCCGCCTGGGCGCCGCCCGCGTGGCCGCGTTCATGCGCCTGGCCCCGCTGTTCCCCCTCGGGGCCGCCCTGCCGCCGCTGGACGGGCTGCGGCTGGCGTTGTCCGGCCTCTCCGACGACGAGGCCTTGCCCGGCCACCTGATGGTGACGGGCGCGGTGCCGGTGGCGCTGGCCGCCATGCTGCGCCTGCAGCGCGGCGAGGCCCCCATCGCGCCGGACCCGACCCTCGGCCACGCTGCAGACTTCCTGCGCATGTTGCACGGCACGGCCGATCCCGCCCGCGCGGCGGCCCTCGACGCCTACCTCGCCACCGTTGCCGAGCATGGCATGAACGCCAGCACCTTCACGGCCCGCGTGATCGCCTCCACCCGGGCCGGGGTCGTCGCGGCGGTCGTCGGGGCCGTGGGCGCCTTGAAGGGCCCGCTGCATGGCGGGGCGCCCGGGCCGGTGCTGGACATGCTCGATGCCATCGGCACGCCCGCCAACATCGGGCCGTGGCTGCAACAGGCGCTGCACGACGGCGATCGCCTCATGGGGTTCGGCCACCGCATCTACCGCGTGCGCGACCCGCGCGCGGACGTGCTCAAGGGCGTGGTGGCGCGCCTGCGCACGGGCGGAGACGCCCGGTTGGACTTCGCGGAGCAGGTGGAGCGCGAGGCGCTCGCGGCCCTGGCCTTGCACAAGCCCGACCGGAAGCTCGACACCAACGTGGAGTTCTACACGGCGCTCCTGCTGGAGGCGCTGGGCCTGCCACGCGAGGCCTTCACGGCCGTCTTCGCGATGGGCCGGGTGGCTGGCTGGACGGCGCATGTGTACGAGCAGCTGCGCGAGGGGCGGCTCATGCGGCCGCAGTCGGTTTACGTCGGGCCGTGAGCGCCGTCAACGACATCGGCGGCGGCGCATGCTTTCATGGCGAGGTTCCCCCCGACGGAGGCCCCGCATGCGCCGCTACCTCTTCGCCCTGCTGTTCCTGACCGGCTGCCCCGCCGCCACCCAGGTCCCGCTGGCCACGCCGTCGCCCATCCTGGTGGGCGGCAAGCTGATTTCCAACGATGGCGGCGGGCTGATCTCGCCGAACGGCGGGACGGTGGCGCAGCCCGTCAACACGGGCATCATCAGCACGAATGGGTCGGGCTTCGATGCAACCCATGCGGCGACCGACACACCGGGGGGCGCCACCACGACCATGAACCCGGCGGCGTCGCCGTCGTCCGCCCCGACCCCGGCGGCGTCCCCGTCGCCCAGCCCCTCGCCGGCTACCACTCCAGCCGCGTCACGGTAACGCCGGCGTCCGAAACGCCCAGCGGCAACGGCTCCAACCCGGCCTTGCGCCAGGCGGCCTGCAAGCCTTCCAGCTTGTCGTCGCCGAAGATCAACGCCACGCCGCAGTCCCCGCCACCGGCCCCGGATGGCTTGCCGCCGCCGCCGCAGACCTCCGCCCAGTGGTGCAGGGCCGCCAGCGCCGGCGTCTCGATCACCACGCCCGCCCGCTCGCCCAGCGTGGCCAGCGCGCGCCGGTTGCGCTCCAGGGCCGCCAGCGCGCGGCCGCGGTTGGCGCTGGTCAGGCCGGCTACCAGGTGCTCTACCGCGGTTTGGGACTCCGCCAGGAAGGCCCCATAGGCCGCCGGGTCCCGCTCCCGCAGCATGCGAACTTGTTGGACCAGCGCCGCCGTGGAGGCGGGCTGGCCGGTCCAGCCCACGCAAAGTCGGAGGTCCCGCGGCAACGGCGAAAGCCGCTCCACGGAGAAGAACGGCCAGGGCTCGCGCAGCAGGCGCTCCAGCGGCATGGTGCGCAACCGCTCGCCCAGCCACTCCGGCTGGAAGGAGCTGTAGCGCAGCCAGCCGCCGAACGTGGAGGCCGCGACGTCCGCCCCGGAGCCGCTGCCCTGCGCGCGCAGGTGGGCGATCGCCGCGAGCTTGAAGATCGTCTCGGGCTCGGGCGCGCCCGTGTCGTCGTCGCGCAACAGCACCAGCGTGGCGGCCACGGTGGCCACCACGGCCGCCGCGCTGCTGCCCAGCCCGAACTTCCGGCCGTCGGCCCCGTCCAGCTCGCTCTCCAGCGTCAGGTGGAAGGGCAAGGGCAGCAGAAACTGGTCCCGGACGTGGGCGATCGCCGCGCCCAGGGCCTCCCCCACGAACTTCAGCCGCGGATCGTCCTGGTCGAACGTCACGCCGTCCGCGCCGGCCGTCCAGCCCACGTCCCGGAGGCCCAGCGCGGGCAGCGTGACCCGGTTCTCGCGGGCCATCGTCACGGTGGCGGTCATGAAGCGGTCCACGGCCGTCACCACGGCGGGCTGGTGCGGCTCCAACACGGCATACTCTCCCGCGATCAAAAGCTTGCCGGGGACGCGCAGCGTCAGGCGAGACGGGGGCACTAGGCTACGCCAGGCCCGGGGCCACAGCACAGGACCTCGACCACGTCGGGCAGGGCGGCCAGGCAGGCTTGCCAGGCCGGCGCGTCGGCGGCGGCGCAGAGCACTTTCACGTTCGGGCCGGCGTCCATGGTCAGGTAGCCATTCAGCCCCGCGGCGCGCGCGTCCCACACCGCCTGGATCGCCGCGAGCGAGGCCGGCCGGAGGTAGGTGAAGGGCGGTTGGGCGGCCAGCATCGTGGCGTGCATCTTGAGCGCGCTGGCCTCCATGACCGTGCCCAGGGCGTCGAGGTCGCGCGTGGCGATCGCCGCGCGCGCCGCCGCCAGGTCGCTGTCCACGCTGGCGAGCCAACCGGGGTAGAACGGGGAGGTCTGCACCGTCCGCCGCATCCCCTCCCGGCTGGAGACCGCCTTGGGCGCCTTCACCAGCACCGCGACCAGCATCCGCACGTCCCAATGGGCCTGGGGCGCGATGGGCACGCCGTGGCTGTCGGCGCCATCTGCCCGCTCCCCGCGCCGCCACTCCACGAAGCCCCCATAGATGGACCGGCAGGCCGACCCGGAGCCCTGCCGCGCGAGCCGGGACAGCTCGTCCGGCGTCAACGCCAGCCCCGCCGCACGGGAGGCCGCGACCGCCAGCGCCGCGAAGGCCGAGGCCGATGACGCCAGCCCGGCCGCCGTCGGCACGTGGTTCTCGCTCTCGACGAACGCCCGCAGGCCGTCGGGGCGGACCCGGTCCAGGAACCGCGACACCTTCGCCAGCGCGTCTCCGCCTTGCTCGACCCCGTCGAGGACCAACCTGTCGGCCGCGCCGTCCCCGTACGTGACCGTCGTGGTCGTGTACAGCCCGTCCAGCGTCAACGACAAGCTGCCGTTGGTCGGCAGGAACAACGCCTCGTCCCGCTTGCCCCAGTACTTCACCAGGGCGATGTTGGCATGCGCGCGTGCGCTGGCGGAGCTCATACCGTCCTCAGCAAGTGGCGGCTGCGTCGCAGCGTCGCCACGTCGCGCACGCCGATCAAGAACATCGTGGCGCGCAGCTCCGCCAGGATCTGGCGCAGGGCGGCCTCGACCGCTTCGCCGGAGCGGGTGGCCGGCTCCAGCAGCGGCATCGCGAAGGACACCATGTCGGCGCCCAGGGCGATCGCCTTCGCCACGTCCAGCCCCGTGCGGATGCCGCCGGAGGCAATCAGCGGGAAGTCCGGCAAGGCGTCCCGGCAGCCCCGCAAGGCGACGGCGGTGGGCAAGCCCCATTCTCCGAAGACCTCCCCCAGCGTCCGCTGCGCTGGGTCCGCGGCACGGTGCGCCTCGATCTTGGCCCAGGAGGTCCCGCCGGCGCCGCTCACGTCGATGGCGGCCACCCCCCGCGCTGCCAGCTTCCGCGCCGTCTCGGGCGCGATGCCGCAGCCGACCTCCTTGATCAACACGGGGAACGGCGCGGCCTTCACGACGGCCTCGATGCGGTCCAGCAGGCCGCGGAAGTCGGTGTCGCCTCCGGGCTGGATCAGCTCCTGGAGGGCGTTCAGGTGCAGGAACACGCCGTCCGCGCCAATCGCCTCCACGGCCTCGATCACCCGGGCCGGGTCGAACCCGTAGTTGAGCTGCACGGCGCCGAGGTTCCCCAGCAAGAAGACGTCCGGGCCGGCCGCCCGGGCGGCCGTGAAGCTCGCCAGCGCCTCTGGCTTCTCGAAGATGATGCGCTGGCTGCCCACGCCCATCGGCAGCCCCAGCGCCTGCGCGGCTTGCCCCAGGTGCCGGTTGATGTCCTCGCCGCGCTGCGGACCGCCCGTCATGCTGGCGATCAAGATCGGCGCTTCGAAGCGGCGGCCAAGGAAGGTGGTGCCCAGGTCCACGTCGGACGGCGCCAGCTCCGGCAGCGCTTCGGGGATGAACGCGTAGCCGCCGAACCCGGTCGGGTTGCCGGCCATGCCCACGTCCTCGCGGAGCACCAGGTCGATGTGGTCCAGCTTGCGCTGAGAGATGTCGCTCAAGGCCGGTACTCCTGCTTCCATACGGTTGCGGCGCCTGCCAGCGCCCGCACCAGCTCGTCGGCATGGGTCGCATCGCGCGCCAACGCCAGCATGCAGCCGCCCATCCCGGCGCCCGTCAACTTGGCACCCAGCGCACCGGCGTCCCGTGCGGCCCGGATCAGGGTTTCGAGCTCCGGGGTGCTCACGCCCAGCCGCTCCAGCTGCGCCTGCGCCCCGTCCAGGCAGGTGCCCACCGCCACGGCGTCGCCCGCGCGCCAGGCGGCGATCGCCTCCCAGGCCAGCGCCTTGATGGCTTCCATCGCCGCGTGCGCCGCGACGGGCTCGTTGTCCTTGAAGGCCGTCACGCGCGCCACGGCGACCTGGGTTCTCCGTGTGACGCCCGTGTAGCCGACCACCAGATTGAAAACCGCACCCGTCGGCACCAGTTGCGTCTCGTCTAGCGTCTCGCCCCGGCGAAAGGCGATCGGCTGCCCGACCGTGATCACGCGCCCATCCACGCCGCTGGGCGTGCCATGTGCCGCCTGCTCGGCCAGGTGCACCAACGCGTCCACCTCGTCCCCGGGCACGCGCCCGTGGGCCAACAAGATCCCACGCACCAGCGCGGCCGCGGTGGCGGCGCTGGATCCCAGGCCCGCCCCGAGCGGGATCGAGGCCTCCAGGTGGGCCACCCAGCCGGTGGCCGGCCGGTCCAGCAGGGCAAACGTTGCCAAGGCCGCGGCAGCCAGCCCGGCGGCAGGTGGGGGCGTGTCGGCGTCGAGGATTCCGCTCCAGATGGGGCTCTCCAGGCGCAAGGGGCCTGGCTCGGCACGCAGCTCGGCGCGCGCCTCCACGGCCGGGAACGGCAGCGCGAACGCCACGCCGCCGTGCACCACGCCGTGCTCGCCTACCAGCAGCACCTTGCCGGGCGCCACTCCGGTGGCAGTCACCGCAGCAAAGCCAGGAGCTCGCGCGCCTTGCTCACCTTGATTTCCTTGGCTTGCACCAGCTGCTCGGCGATGAGATCGATTTGGTCGCCGACGGCGCCCGCCGTCATCGCGACGGAGCGCGCGTGCAGGGACATATGGCCCTTCTGGATGCCGTGCGTCACCAGCGCCTTCAAGGCGCCCAGGTTCTGCGCCAAGCCCACGCACACGATCACCTGGGCCAGCTCGGCCGCGGAATGGACGCGCAAGAACTTGTGCGCCACCTGCGCCATCGGGTGCAGCCCGATCGAGCCGCCGACGGTGCCGACGGGCATGGGCAGCTCCAGGGAGCCCACCAGGTTGCCTTCCGCGTCCACGGACCATTCGGTCATCGAGCTGTAGTGCCCGTCGCGGCAGGCGTGGGCGTGGGCGGCGGCCGCGATGGCGCGCCAGTCGTTGCCCGTGGCGATCACGACGGCGTCGATGCCGTTCATGACGCCCTTGTTGTGGGTGACGGCGCGGTACACGTCGCTGGCGGCGAACTGGTAGGCCCAGACCACGCCATCGCGCACCTCTTCGCCGCTGTACTCGCCGGTGGCGAGGCAACGGGCCGGGATCACGCAGGAGGCGCGGGCCAGGCAGCGGTCCGTGTAGTTGCTGAGGATGCGCAGGTAGACCTTGCCGCCCGTCAGCTCCTCGACGAGCGGGGCCACGGCTTCGGCCATGGTGTTCACGGTGTTCGCGCCCATGGCGTCGCAGGTGTCCACCAGCAGGTGCAGGACCATCATGCGGCCGAAGCGCGAGCCCTCGTCGTCGTTCAGCAGGCGCAGCTCGATGCCCTTGGCGCCGCCGCCGCGCTCGACCATGCTGGGGTGCATGGCGTTGGCCGCGGCGAGCAGCGCATCCTCGTTCTCGAGGATCGCTTCGCCGGCGGCGCCCCAATCGGGACAGCCCACCACCTGGATCTGGCCGATCATGATGCGGTCGGTGGAGGTGGCCGTGAAGCCGCCGCCCTCGCGCACGAGCTTGGCCACGTAGCTGGCGGACGCCACCACGGAAGGCTCCTCGATGGCCATCGGCACCAGGTAGTCCTTGCCGTTGATCAGGAAGTTCAGCCCCAGGCCGATGGGCAAGCTGTAGATGCCGACGGCATTTTCCACCATCTTGTCCGCTTGGGCCAAGGTGAGGGCGCCCTGGGAAGCCAGGGCCTCCACGTCTTGCACCGACAGCTCGTACGTTTCCGCCAGCTTGACGAGGCGATCTTCCATGCTCAGCTTGTAAAAGCCAGGCAGCCGTGAGGTCTTCATCCGTCCTCCCCGTGTAAACGGGCCAATTATACCGCGCCCAAGCAAGTTGGGGGGCCCGGCGGGCCATAAGAAGGATAAGAGGACTTTAAGCCGTGGTAAACCAGGTGTTAATTCGCGCCATCGCCGCCGCCCTGATGCTCGTTTCGACGGGCTGTGGGCGGATCGCGATGACCGCACCGGGCCCCACCCGCGCCGCCTTGCTGTCGCCCAACAGCGCCATGCCGTCCGATCTCCGCTCGGCGGAACACGCCGCCCGTGACGCGGCTGGGATGGCGACGGATGCGCCGATGGTGTACTGCGCCCTGGGCGTCTTCGACAAGCAAGGCCGGCAGCGCGACAACAACGAGGCGACCGTGCTCGCCCGCTTCGCCCGACCCGGCGGCAACCGCCCGGCCCTGCGCACCGTCTACATGGACTTCCAGGGCAAGGCCCGGACCTTCTGGGGCCCGGTCGACACCAACACCGTCTACGGCATGCACGTCACGTTCCCCGAAGCCTGGTTGGCCAGCCCCGCGGACGCGGTGCCGTTGGACGTTACGAAGCTGCCTTCGCCGCGCACGGCGATCGCCTGGGCGCTGGCCTCGGGCTTGCCCGGCAGCGAGTTCTTCGTGATGTATGCGTCCTCCCGCGCCGGTGCGGTGGTCTCGATCGGCCAGTGGGAGCGCGGCGGCGACGTGACCCAGATCGGCGCCGTCGCTACCTTCGATGCCGTGGGCCACAAGCTGGCCGCCAGCAACGAGGCCGACGTCCCCGCGCAGGCCGGGCCCAAGGACGCAGCGGCAGCCCCCGACCGCAGCGCGCCCGCCGTCCTGCCGCCGCCCTAGCAGGCCGACGGCGCCGAGCCCACCGAGACCGAGCCCGCCCTGCAGCCGACCGCCCGCCAGGACAAGGCCCGGACCTAATGCCCACGCTCCATGTCCGGCTGTTCGCGATCTTGCGCGAGCACGCGGGCCAGGATCGCCTCGAGCTGGACGTGCCCGCCGGCACCACCACGGCCCAACTCAAGGAGCTGGTGCGCACCGCCGCCCCTGGCCTGGGTCCCTACATGGACGCCACGCGGGTGGCCGTGAACCTGGCCTTCGCCCCACCGGAGCAGGTGCTGGCGCCCGGGGACGATGTCGCCTTGATCCCGCCGGTGGGCGGCGGATGAGCGTGCTGGTAGGCCTGCCCGCGGGCCCGATCGACGAGGCCGCCATCCGCCGCCACCTGGCCTGCGAAGGCGCGGGGGGCGAGGTGCTCTTCACCGGCACGGTGCGCAACACCAACCTGGGCCGCGCGGTTACGCAGCTCTCGTTCGAAGCGTTCGATGAGATGGCGCTCAAGCAGCTCGAGGCGCTGGGTGCGGAGATCCTGGCGCGCTGGGAGACGTCTCGCGTGGCCCTGGTCCACCGCGTCGGCGTGGTGCCCCTGGGCGAGGCCTGCGTGGTGGTCGGCGTCTCCGCCCCGCACCGCGCGGCCGCCTTCGACGGCTGCCGCCATGGCATCGACGCCCTGAAGCGCGACGTGGCCATCTGGAAGCGCGAGACCTTCGAGGGCGGCGAGAGCTGGGTCACGAACCACGCTTAGTGCTACGATGAACGCATGAACTCCACCGCGCTCGGCAACACGGGGATCACCGTTTCCCGCCTGTGCTTCGGCACCGGCACCACCAAGATCGACTGCGAGTCCGCCCAGTCGAAGCTGCCCGTGGACGCCCTGGGCAGCCTGTTGGTGGAGGCCCACCGCCTGGGCGTGACCTTCTGGGACACGGCGGACAACTACAATACTTACGCCCACGTCGCCTGGGCGCTCGCGCGCTTGCCGCGCAACGAGGTGGTCATCACCTCGAAGACCCACGCCGCCACCGCCGTGGGCGCCCGCGCCAGCCTCGATGAGGCCCTGCGCGAGCTCGGCACCGACTACCTGGACGTGATGCTGCTGCACGAGCCGGACTCGCCGGAGGAGTTCGAGGAGCGCCGCGCGGCCCTACAGGAGCTCCACAAGGCCAAGCGCGAGGGCAAGATCCGCTCCGTGGGCCTGTCGACCCACGCGATCCTCACGCTGGAGCACGTGGCCGGCCTGGCCGACATCGAGGTCATCTTGACCAACTTCAACGTCGCGGAGGACCACATGGACGCCGGCATCGAGCACTACCGCGCCGCGATGCAGCAGGCCCACGCGGCCGGCCAGGGCGTCGTCTCGATGAAGACCCTGGGCGAGGGCCGCCTGGCCCACCGCAAGCAGGAGACTATCACCTACAGCCTGTCCCAGCCCTTCATCCACAGCGTGGTGGTGGGCATGATGAACGCCCACGAGCTGGACGAGAACGTGGCGATCGCCAAGGAGCACCTGCATGCCCGAGCTTGAGCCCATCCTGGGCATCACCCGCGCCAAGGACGACCCGCGCGGCAACGCCACGGGGCTGATCCACCGCGAGGGCGATCGCCTCAAGTGGTCGGCGCTGGCCGACCTCGATCCCACGCGCTTCTTCCGCTTTCTGGAGACGACCGGCAAGCCGCTGCAGCAGCCCCTCGAGCGCATCGAGTTCACGGTCAGCGGCGGCGCCCGCTTCCTGTTCCGCCAAACGGACGGCAAGCTGGTGCAGGAAGAACTGCGCGACAAGTTGCTGTTCTCCGAAGGCAAGAAGGCCCTGTTGAAGCCGCAAGTGCTGTCCAAGCCCGTCCCCGTGGGCACGATCGCGCTCGAGTATCTCGAGGTCTCGCGCCTGTCGGACGTCATGCGCAAGGAGATGCTGGGCGGCGAGCGCTCGCTGGGCCAGTTGGCCGAGCTGCTGGGCATCTCCGCGGCCGACAAGGCGCTGTCGGAGACGCTGTGGGAGCTATCGCGCCAGCGCTACATGACGGTGCACGATTCCGGTGCCGCGCCCGCAGAAAACGCGATCGCCCTCAACAACCCGCTGCCTACCCTCAAGGGGCGGAGCTGACGGCTTTAGGCGGTGATGATCGAGGTCAGGTGGGCCTTGAATTCCGCAACGTCCATCGTATCTTGTTCGCCCCACGGGTTGGTCAGGTAGACCTTCCCGTCGGCGACCTTGTCGACCTGGACGAAGTGCCCGCCGTCACCCCAGTTCAGGGACACGGGGATCGGCCCGTTGGCCGTTTCCTTGGCCAGCCGGTCCATCAGCGCGCCGCGGTTCCATGGCATGGCCATGTGGCTGTGGTAGCCCTTGCCGGTCACTTGCCGCAACAAGGAGGCCTCGCCCTGGGGCAGCAGCCCGCCGCCCAGGTGCAGGGGGCCGATGGTGGCGGCGTCGTCGCTGTTGTCGTAGCCGGCGAAGAGCACCTCACCCAGCTTCATGAAGGCGGGTTGGATCAAGCGGCTGGAGACGCTGCGGCCACCGTCGTTGTCGGCCGACCAGTCGGACGCGCGCCTCAACACGGTGCCGCCCTTGGCCTGGACGGTGCCCGCGGGTGAGGCCAGGCCGGCCACCAGGCGCACGTACTCGGTCGGATCTTGGCGGATGAGCAGGATCTGGGCGGTCGTTGCGCCGCAGGTGCCCTTCCAGTGCTGGGCCACGCGAACCGGGTCTTCGACCTCGCGCAAGGTGTCGTTGATCAAGGCGGCGCGGTCCACGCCGTCGGCCAGGGGTTGCTTGGCGAGGCCGCCGAGCCCGGCCAACAGGTTGCCCGACAGGCGGCCCTCCACCAGCAGCTTCTGCAGCGCGCGCGTGGCGAGCACACGGTCGCCCAGGGCGGTCTGGAGGTCCTTGTAGGTGGTGCGGTCCGCGGGCGACAGCTTGGCCAGGGCCTTGCGCTCGGCGGCGGCGGCAGCCTTCCGTTGGGTGTCGGCGGCCTCCACTTTCGAGGCGTCGTCCCAGTTGACGTCATCCGGATCGTTGGGCGTCTCCACGGTCTTCAGCTCGGCGAAGCTGGTGCCCGTGACCAGGGTGAAGAGGCCGTGGCCCACGGTAGTGAAGACCTTCTTGGTCTTGTCCCACAGCGAGGCCCAGTCCATGTGCTGAACCGACTGGACCACCGCCTCCGACGAGCGCGTGATCGCCCGGCCGGCCTCCGCGGCCAACGGCTGCGCGTTCACATGGAACGGGCGGCGCTGCCACTGGTTGTTGGCGTTCGGCAAGGGGCCGATGGGTGAGACGGGCATAGGGATCTTTCCGGCATTGCAGGGCGGGGCTGACGTCGTTGGAAATAAGTTGAGATGTCCTTAATTCAAGCCCAGGGCAGGGCCCCGTAGACCTTGTCCCAAACGCCACGCGCGGTGCTCGCAATTTCCGTGCCCTTGTTGGCGGCGTCCGCCAGCAGGTCCATGCCCTTGAGCGCCAGGCCTATGTCCTTTTCGGCGGGCAACACGATATCGCTGCCCTTGCGCACTTGGCCGTCCTTGCCGCGGATCGGGGTGTTGTCCTTGGGCGCGATCGCGACCATGAAGTTGTTGATGCCGGTGGACTTGCCTTCCAGCTTCAAGTTCGCCCACTTGCGGGTCCACTCCTCGGCCGAGATCGTCTGCATCTCGCCGCCGGCGGGGTTGGCGATCGTCACGTCCTTCACCTTGCCGTCGGCGTCGCGCGTGTAGCCGGTGACGGCGACGTAGTGCAGTACCAGATCACCGGGGTCGCTTGGATCGATCATCGTCAGGACCGGCGCGCCCTGGTCCACCAGCTTCGTCAGGTCGTCCAGGTTGGCGTTGTTGCGTGTGGCGGTGCGCATCCCCTGGGCGCGCGCGTAGTCGGCCAGGTTGTAAGGCGAAGACGGCATGTCCTGGCGGCGGATGTCGCCGTCGATCTTGGCGCGGTTGTAAGCGCCGGGCTTACCCTTGAGGTAGCTCAGCACCATGCCCAGCGTGGTCGTGCCGCAGCCGTTGCTCTTGCCGTCGGTGTACTGGTCTTCCAGGTACGGCTCGAACTTCGAGAGGTCGCTCACGTTCGCCAGGGCGAGGGTATCGCCCGACATGGCCGGGCGCGTGTTCGTTGCGGCGGGCGCCACCTGGGCGCGCACGTTCCAACGCCCGTACGCGGGCGACCCAACGGTCAAACTCATACCTACCTCCTCCAAACTCCAACATCCTTATCCGGGCTTGGGGCCGGAAAGTGACGTGAATTAACAGAGTCTTAACCAGCAAAAAGGGCCCGGCCAAGCGGCCGGGCCCCAACGGGTCGAATTTAGTAGTGGTAGGCCGGCAGCGGCTTCTCGCCGGACGTGTACTGCTTCCAGCTCACGGGCTCGAGGCCGTTCTCCACCGGCTCCATGGTGATGCACTCTTCCACCGGGCAGACCAGCGAGCACAGGTTGCAGCCCGTGCACTCGTCCTCCGCGACCCAGGGCACGCGGTTGTAGCCTTCCACGGGCGCCGGGGCGCGGCCGTCCTCGGCGCCGGGGATGTAGATGCACTGGTGCGACCCGTCGTAGCAGGCCACGTAGCAGAGCTGGCAGCCGATGCACTTGTCCTTGTCGATCTTCGCGATGACCTTGTAGTTCATGTTCAGGTCTTCCCAGTTGGAGTAACTGGAGACCGCCTTGCCCGCGAAGTCGTGGATGGTCTTGTAGCCCTTCTCGTCCATGTAGTTGGACAGGCCGTCGATCATGTCCTCCACGATGCGGTAGCCGTAGTGCATGACCGCCGTGCAGACCTGCACGTTGGTGGCGCCCAGGGCGATGAACTCCGCGGCGTCGCGCCAGTTGCTCACGCCGCCGATGCCGGAGATGGGGATGTTGAAGTCCTTGTGGCGGGCCAGGGCGGCGACCATGTGCAGGGCGATCGGCTTGACCGCGGGGCCGCAATAGCCGCCGTTGGTGGAGGCGCCGCCCACGTTGGGGATGGGCACCATGAGGTCGAGGTCGACGGCCATCAGGCTCTTGATGGTGTTGATCAGCGAGACCGCGTCGGCACCGCCGCGCACCGCCGCCACGCCCGGGCGGGTGATGTCCGAGATGTTCGGCGTCAGCTTCACGATCACCGGGATGCTGGAGTACTTCTTGACCCAGCGGGTGATCTCCTCGAGCACCGCGGGCTCCTGGCCGACCGCCGAGCCCATGCCGCGCTCGCACATACCGTGCGGGCAGCCGAAGTTCAGCTCGAGGCCCTTCGCGCCGTTCTCGATGGAGCGCTCGATGTTCTCCTTCCACTCCTGCTCGCTCTCGAACATGAGGGAGATGACGGTCGCGTGCTCGGGGTAGCGGCGCGTGACCTCGCGGATTTCCGCGTAGTTCACGTCCAGCGGGCGGTCCGTGATGAGCTCGATGTTGTTGAGGCCCATCATGCGCTGCCCGCCGTGGTTGTTGGCGGCGAAGCGCGCCGTCACGTTGCGGATGGGCGTGCCCAGGGTCTTCCAGACGGCGCCGCCCCAGCCGGCGTCGTAGGCACGCATGATCTGCGCGCCGGTGTTGGTGGGTGGCGCGGAGGCCAGCCAGAAGGGGTTCGGGCTCGTGATGCCCGCGAAGTTGGTGAACAGATCGGCCATTTTAGCGGGCTCCTTACTTAATGATGACGGAAATTTCTTGGGGCTGGCTCAACGTCTGAAAGTAAGCGTCGATGCCGAGGGCAGCCACCTTCCCTTCCGCCGCCGCGTTGACGACTTCCTTGGCGCCGTTGGCGCAGTCGCCGCCCGCGAACACCTTGGGGTGACCCGTCGCGCCCGTGCGCTTGTCGGCCACCACGCGGCCCTTTTCGAAGCCCACGCCGGGGATGGCCTTCACGAAGGCCTCCAGCTTCTCCTGGCCCGTCGCCACCACCACCAGCTCCGCCGGCAGCGTGACCTCGGCGCCTTCGACGGGCACCAGCTTGCCGCCCTCGCCGGGCTTGACCACCTGGAAGGTCATGCCGGTGACCCGGTCGCCACCGACCACGGCCTTCGGCTGCAGGCGGAACTCGAGGCGCACGCCTTCCTTCTTGGCGGCGGCCAGCTCGTGGACGTAGCCCGACATATCCTTTTCGTCGCGGCGGTAGGCCATCGACACGCAGGGCACGCCCAGGTGGAGCAGCTCGCGCGCCACGTCGATGGCGGTGTTGCCGCCGCCGACGACCACGGCGTGCGTCACGCCTTCCAGCTTGTAGCTGGGCTCGTTCTTCATCCGCTCGATCCAGGCCACGGCGCCGGTGCAACCGGGCGTGTCCTCGCCGGGGATGCCCAGGCGGCTGTCCGCGCCCAGGCCGATGCCCAGGAAGACGGCGTCGTAGTCGGCCAGGAGCGACTCGATGGCCACGTCCTTGCCCACCCAGGTGTTGGTCTTGATTTCGAAGCCGATTTGCTGCACGTAGGCGATCTCCTCCAGGGAGTCCTCCGCATGCAGCTTGTAGGGCGCGACGCCGGTGGTGTTCAGGCCGCCGGGGGTGGCCCGGCCTTCCAGCACGGTGCAGGCGTGGCCCAATCGCGTCAGCTCGTGCGCAGCGGCGACGCTGGCGGGGCCGCCGCCAACGAGGGCGATCTTGCGGCCGGTGGGGGCGCCCTTCTTGAAGAACTGGAGGTTGCGGTCGTACGCGTACTGGGTCGCGTAGCGTTGTAGGCGGCCGATCATGATCGGCGGCTCTTCCTTGTCGTTGTAAACGCAGGCGCCGGCGCAGAGGACCTCAACGGGGCACACGCGGGCACATGAATGGCCCAGGATGTTCGACTCGAGGATCGTCTTGGCCGCGCCCTTGGTGTTGCCGGTCGCGATGCGCTTGATGAACTCCGGGATGTTGATGGCCGTGGGGCAAGCCTGGATGCAGGGCGCATCGTAGCAGTACAAGCACCGGTTAGCCTCCGCCAACGCGCTAGCCTCCGACAAGGGCGGCTTGAGGTCGGGGATCTGCCGCTCCAGCCGGTTGGCGGGCAAATCGATGCGGACGCTGGTGTCGCTCATTCAGGCTGCTCCTTCAACAGTTTACATAACCCGTGAAAACGCGCGGGAAGATTCATCATACAGCAGACGAACGCCGCGTTGCAATCACGACAAGACCTGCGCGCCGGCCCTACGAGGAAGCCGATCGAGCGGCGGCCTTAACCATTTACCCTTGTTCGCAGGGCAACCTATCAACCGCTTGGTTGCGGACGATTGACAGCCTTTTGTCCCGTGGATTACGATGGGCGGCACGTTGGGGCGTCGCCAAGTGGTAAGGCACCGGTTTTTGGTATCGGCATTCCCAGGTTCGAATCCTGGCGCCCCAGCTTCATTTGAAGACCCCGAATTCTGTCCTGGACAGAGTTTGGGGTTTTTTTATAAGGCTGCCCGCTGCGCTTTCGTCAGCCCCTTCACCACCTGCGCGTAGGCGTGGTCGATCATCCCGCGCAGTTCCGCGTCCGGGATCGTGCCGTCCCACGCCACGGTGTTCCAGTGGCGCTTGTTGGTGTGGTAGCCCGGGATCACCGCCGGGTAGGTATCGCGCAACACCCGCGCCCACTCCGGGTCGCACTTCAGCGTCATGCGCGGTTCGCGCGGCGGCGTGGCGGCGATGGCGAACATCTTGCCGCCCACCTTGTAGACCACCACCTCCGGGCCGAACGGGTACCCCGCCGCGGCCCCGGGCATGGTGTCACAGTGCGCTTGGAAGGCCTCGAGATCCATGCCGTCAGGGCGCCCGGTCGATGCGGGCCCTGCCGGGCTGCGCCTCGCCCAGGTCGAAGCTGGCGATGCCGTCGGCGAAGGTCACGGCCACCGGCAGCACGGGGGTGCCCGGTTGGGCCAAGTCGCGCACCTCGAAGGTCCGGCTGCCGTCCGCCGTCGTCACCTGCTTCAATGCCAACTTGCCGTTGGTGCTGCTGGCCGTCTGCATAGAGCTGCCGTCGGGGTGCAGCGTGATCGCGCCCTTGGTCTCGGCGCCGTCGGCGCGCGTGTGCGTGCAGGTGCAATCGATGTCGCCGCCTGCGATGAAGCGGGCCTCGCCCTTGTAATCACCGTGCCCGTTGCTGCCCAGGATGTCCATCCGCTTGGCCTCGAAGCTCGCGCCCGGCATCCCCGACCCATCCAGCGCCGGCACCAGGTCCGCCTGCTCGGCCACCAGGCGCAACGCAGCCGTGTCCTTGGCGCCATCCAACAAGGCCACGCCGAAGTCGACGAAGTACTCCATGCGCGTGCTCACGAAGCCGCCCTCGGGCGCCGAATGCCCGGTCTCTCTGAGTAGGATCTTGTCCACGAACGGGATGCGCTTGGACGAGATCACCTTCAGGTCGAGGTCGAACGAGACCCCGTTGTCGGCCAGCATCTTCACGTCGACCACGTCCATGTGGAACCGATCGATCAAGGCCGGCTCGTTGTCCACGCCCGGGTGCGGGTCGTACTTCTTCACGTCGTACAGCGAGATGATGGCGCTCAGAAAGCCGTCAGGCTGCTGGTGCAGGACCGCATCCTGGCGGACGCGCACGTAGTCCGGCAGCAGGGACGGGGTGGCCGCCAGCAGGCCGAACAGGCCGCCGTTGTTGCTAATGACGCCATTGCCACGCTCGCCGATCAGGCCGCTGCCGTTGTTCGCGATGATGTTGCCGCCGTTGTTGGCGAGGATGCTGCCACCATTGTCGGAGATCAGCGAGCTCGCCGCGCGCAAGGAGCCCATGCCCTTCGAAGCCAGGCTGACCGGCAAGATGTCGTGCAAGGAGGTCACGGTGGCCGCCTGGCGCGCCAGGCCCACGGGCTCCTTCATCTTGCCCAGGATGCTCGCCGTGTTCGGGTTCACGGCGGCAGGCTTCGACGTGTCCACCGACTTGGTCTTGGTGGCAACGGGCGCGGGTTGAACCGGCCCGCAGGCCGTTAGCAGAAGGACACACGCCCAGACGGTGGCACTGGCTGGCTGCTTCATCTGGTTTTTTGTACCCAAAAGAAAGAGCCCCGCCGTGGGGCGGGGCTCGGTGTGGTTGGCTACGAAGCGCCCATCTGGGCCTTGGCGGCAGTGATCTTCTTGTAGATGTGCAGCGGCACGATGATGAAGCCGAGCAAGAAGTAGTTGCACGTGATCAACGAGATGGCGAAGAACATCCAATCAGCGGTGTAGATGTAGCCGAAGGGGCCGAGAAGGAAGCCGAGGATCGCGCCCAAGGTAGGATCCTTGGCGGCGAGAGCCGAAGCCTTGGCGGGGTCCATGGCGGCGACGGAAGTACTCATATAGATCTCCTGTTTGTTGAAGTGTTGACGATTGAATGTAATTCAAGCAATGCCCATCATACCGCTAATTGGCGCGAATCGCTCGTGCTGCGTCTCACCCCACGCCGATTTCGCCTCGAATTCTCGGCCGGTCCGGCACGCGGGCGTAGGTTTCCACAGGCATCCGGCCGTGAAACAATCCTAGGGTCCTCGCGCGGCACCACGCTGAAACTTTCGGCGGGCCCAGCCCATAGTCCGCCGGAGGGGAGCCGCCATGAAGCCAACCACGGCCAATCTGATTTACGTTTGGTTGGGAGCCTCGCTGCTCCTTGCCCTCTTCCTGGGGGCGTTGGCCGCGATGGACGTGGACCGGGTGGCGGCGGTGGAAGCCAACGAAGTCTATTCGGATGCGGTGATGTTGCAGGCCGCGAACGATCTCCAGCGCGAGGTGAGCGTGGCCTACCTCGACCTGCGCGCCGCCGCTTTCGGCAATCGCCCGCCCGACCGCGCCCAGCTGGAGACCACGGACCGGGCGATCGAGCGGGCCTACCAGGCGCTCGCGCAGATGCACCCGGACAAGGAAGAGCAAGCCCTTCTCAACCGCATCGAGCCGGGCCTGGCGAAGTTCCGGCACCGTGCGCGCCTGGCGTTGCTGCCTTACCAGCTACCCGGCTCGGGCGCGCTCACGGAGTCGGTGGTAGCGCTGCAGCCCGCGCTTGACGCCTTGGTGGCGAAGCAACACCGGGACCTGGAGCTGCAGCACGAAGTGGTCGCGGCGACCAGCCGGCGGCTGCGCGGCGAGCTGCTGGGGATCGTCGGGGTGGGGCTGCCCTTCCTGGCCGCGTTGGCGTTCTTCGTGATCCGCCGGGTGGTCCGCCCCTTGCAGGCGCTCGAGGAGGCCTCGCAACTGATCGGGGCGGGCAAGCCCGGTGTTCGCGTTCAGGCTGCCGGCCAGGATGAGTTCGGCCAGGTGGCCCGGGCGTTCAACGAGATGGCGGAGCACGTCGAGGTTGCCCGCATCCGGCTGGAGGACGCCAACGCGGAGCTGGTTGCCCTGGATCGCTACAAGGACGAATTCCTGGGCATCCTCAGCCACGAGCTGCGCACCCCGCTCAACTTCATCACCGGCTTCACCAGCATCCTGGCCGACGAGGTGATCGGTCCGTTAAGCCCCGAGCAACAGCGGGTCGTGGACCGCATCGACCGTGGCGCCGCCCGCATGTTGACGTTGGTGGACGAGCTGCTGGTGTTCTCCGCCTGGCGCAACGGGCGGCTGGCGTTGCGGCGCGAAGTGGAAGACGTTGGCGCGCTGGTGGCGGAGGCCCTGGATGTCCTGGCCGAAGACGCTCGGGACAAGCGCATCCAGGTAGAAACAGACGTCGACTGCGAGATCGACGAGGTCTTCGACGCGGCCTTGATCAAGCAGGCGTTGGTGCACCTGGTTGCCAATGCCATCAAGTTCACGCCAGCGGGCGGCCGCGTCGACGTGCGCGCCCGATGCAGCTCGGACGGCCTGTGCGTGGAGGTGTCGGACACGGGCGTCGGCATCGCCGAAGCCGATTTGCCGCGCCTCTTCGGCATCTTCCAGCAGTTGGACATGAGCCCCACCCGGGCCGGCGGCGGCGTGGGGTTGGGCCTGGGCCTGGCGAAGGCGATCGTGGAGGCGCATGGCGGCACGATCGGGGTGAAGAGCCAGGTGGGATGCGGCAGCACCTTCTGGTTCCACCTGCCGCGCCAGCGGGTAGCCGCACAAGCAAGCGTCTAGTGGGGAACAAGGGAGGCATGGATCCTGCCGCTCACCTGCATGCCCTGGCCCGTCGGATTGCCGACGAATACGTGGGACGTACGGCGCCGCTGGCGGTAATGCTGAGCGGATCGGCGGCCACCGGCAAGTGCGACGCCTACTCCGACCTCGACCTGATGGTCTACCACGCGCTGGTGCCCGAGAAGCCCGTGATGGAAGCCGCCCGGGCGGCCCTGGGCGGCAGCGAGTTCCGCGAGATATTCCCCTGGAGCCAGCGTGGCTACGGCGAGCAGTTCCTGCTCGGGGGCGTCCAATGCCAGGTGGCCCACACCCAGGTGCAAGGGTGGGAGCGCGACCTGACGCGCGTGCTGGACGAGTGCGAGGTAACGCCCCAAAACGAGTTGCAGAAGGCGCTGGCCGGCACGCTCGATGGCATCGCGCTGCACGGTGACGCCTTGATCCAGGGCTGGAAGGACCGCGCGGCCGACTACCCCGACGGGCTGGCGCGCAAGATGGTGAAGGCGCACCTGAAGTTCTTTCCGCTCTGGTGGATCCACCCCTCGCGGGTGACGGCGCTGTGGCGGCACCAGGTGCTCGTGGAAGGCGCCGGCAACTTGATGGGCATCCTGGCGGGCCTCAACAAGCAGTACTTCTCGACCTTCCAGCCCAAGCGCCTGGTGGACTTCGATTGGGCGCCGCCGGACTTCCACGAGCGGGTCGATCGCATGTTCTCGCTGCCGCACGCGGAGGCGGCCGCCTTGATGGAGCAACTCGTCTTCGAGGTGGTCTTGTTGGTGGAAGCCAGGATGCCGGATCTCGACACCAGCGAGGTGCGGCGGCGGCTAGGGGAGCGGCAGCAGCCATGGGCATGACCAAGCTATTGCTCGTCCTCGCCCTGGCCGCGTCCAGCTTGCACCACATGACCTGGACGGAGCGGCTCGCCGTCCACCGCGCCGTGGCCGACCACCTGAAGTCGGAACACAGCCCGGTGAAAGAGTTCAGCGTGATCCAGGCCGACGCCATGGGCGCCTACGTACGCGCCCGCATCCAACCCCTGCCGATCGGCAAGACGGACCCCGCCACGGCCATCCTCAAGCGGGACAAGGGCAGCTGGAAGGTGTTGGTGTTGGGCACGATGCTGGGCGCCGAGACGCTGAAGCACTACGGCGTGCCCAAGGAGCTGGGCGGCCAGCCTTAGGGGATGATCGCCTCGGCCTCGATCTCTACGCGCATGGCGGGGTCGATCAGGCGGCTGACTTCCACCATGGCCGTGGCCGGCCGGATGCTGCCAAAGACGGGTATAACCGGCAAATGCTTGCAACCGCCCTCTGCTTGGCCCTGGGCATCGAAGCCGTCGACCTGGGCCCGTTGTTTCGCGGCGGCGACAACCGGGTCCTGGGCATGGACGGCGCCTTCTCCGTCCCCGTCGCGCCCGGGTCGTCTTTGTGGGTCTTCGGCGACACCCTGCTGGGCTCGTGGAAACCCGACGGCGGGCGCCTCATCACCGGCATGCCGTCCTGCACTGCAGCCGTGGTCGAGGACCGGGACTGGGTGACGGGCTTCGCGCACGCCCGGCTGGTGCCTTCGCAGATGTTGCGCGAAACGGGGCTGGCGAAGGGGCACCGGCGGTGGCCCTTGGACCTGTTGGCCGTGGGACGCGACCGCTGGCTGTTCTACGTCGAAATCGCCGTGCACGGGACCGGCCTGATGGATTTTTCGGTCGCCGGGACCGGGGCCGCAAAGCTGGACCACGGGGTGTTCAAGCCCTGGAAGATGCTCTGGGGCAAGGACGCACCCACCTATGGCTCCAGCGTGATGGTGCATGACGGCTACACCTACTTGTACGCATCCGGCGCCACGACCTACCTCGCCCGGGCCAAGACCGGGAGCTTCGACTTCAGCTATTGGGACGGCAGGGGGTTCTCCGCGAAGGCGGCCGGGTTGCCCGCGTCGGGCCCGGAGGCGAGCGTGCGCTGGAACCCCTACCTGAAGGCCTTCGTGATGGTTTATGTGCCGATGATGGGGCACGAGGTGGTGATGCGGACGGCGCCGGACCCCTGGGGGCCCTGGAGCGAGCCACAGAAGCTGTTGGGGTGCCTGCCCGCCGATGCCAATGTGTATGGCGGCAAGCAACACGTCGAGCTGGACCAGGATCGGGGTCGGCGAATCGTGATCACGTACAACACCAACGGCTCGAAGGCGCAGCTGGCAGACCGTCCGGACGTCTATTGGCCCCGGGCCGCGCGCGTGACCTTCACGCGGTAAGTTTCGCCGAGGACCTTTGGTCGATCTGCACCAGGCGAGGGACCGGCGCCTGGCTTACCTTCGTTGATTATGCACGAAGGAACCCAGACCCTCCTGATCGCCTTGCTAGTCCCCCTGTTGGCCGGCTTCACCCAACCGGACCCCGGCTGGCACCTGGCGCCCATGCCGCCAGTAGAAGGTGTGGAAGCCACGCCGAAGCCGGCGCCGAAGCCCGCGCCCAGGCCGGTGCCTCGGCCGACGCGCCAGGTGCTGGGCTTGCCCATCACGCAGGCCAGCACGCCGAACATGGACGCCCGGCCAGCCGGCTGCAAGGTCGACGCCATCGTCGTGCATGACACCAAGAGCCCGGGCGTGACGAGTGCGGCGGCGATCGCCCGCTGGTTCGCGCGGCCGGACGCGCGCGTGAGCGCACACTACATCATAGGCAAGGCGGGCGAGGTGGTGCAGTGCGTGCCGGACGAGGCGCGCGCCTGGCATGCCGGACCCAGCTCGCTGG
>JAQBPE010000106.1 GCA_028287685.1 Cyanobacteria bacterium RYN_339
CGCGCCAAGGCCGACGAGGCCAAGGACGACCTCGCCCGGCGCGAGCAGGCCTTCAAGCAGGGCGCCGTGGACGCGGAAACGGTTGGAAAAGCCCGGACGAGCATGCAAACCACGGCCAGCGCGGTCACGGCCGCGGCCAACACCGCCGTGGCGGCGGACCACGAGATCACGGCCGCCCGGGCGCGCGTGGCCGGCGCGGCATCCGGCGACGCCGAGGCCGCGGAGGCCCATGTCGAAGAAGCCCAGGCCACGGTGGCGCTGATCCGCCGGCGGCTGGTCCAGGCCAAGGTCACCTCCCCGGTGGCCGGCCGGCTGGCCCGGCGGCTGGTGCAAGCCGGCGAGCGGGTGGCGGCCAACCAACCTTTGGCGGTGATCCTGGCGGACGGTCCGCGCTGGATCGCAGCGCGCGCGCCCCAGGCCGCCTTGCCGCGCCTGGCACCGGGCCAGCAGGTCCAGATCGGCATCGATGCCTGGCCCGGCCGCCAATGGACCGGCCATGTGGACACGATCGGCGCGTTGTCGTCCGCCGCCGCCCCTACGGCCGGTGGGCTGGGCGGCACGCCGGAGCCGGCTGTGCTGAGCGACGTCACGCTGCGCATCGCCATCGATGGCGGCGGCGCGGAGCTGTTGCCCGGCATGGCGGCGGTGGTGGTGATTTCGGCCCCCGTGGGGCGCTAGAAGTAGACCTTCCCGGTGACCTCGACCGAATGGTAGCCGTCGGCGCCGCCCGTCACGAAGTTGGTGGCGCCCCAGCCGCCCTGGATGCCGACCTCGGCGTCATGCCCGAGCTCGACCGAGACGGCCGCGTCCACGGCCGGCGCGAAGCCGGTGGCGCCCTGGTGCGTGACCCCGGGTTGGATCTCGTAGTGGACGGGGCCCACCCGGCCGGCGTGGCCGATGGAGAGGCGCTGGGTCATGACGGAGTCCGGCAAGCCGTTGGCTTGGCCGGCGGCACCCCAGGTGCGGTTCTGGAGCTGGTAGCTGGTGAATACGGCTCCGGAGGGGTGCGAGAGCGTTGCGCCCACGGCTTCTGCGTGGCCCAGGCCGCTGGTCGCCCCGGCCGTTAGCTGGCCCACGGAGGCCTCGGCGTTGACGGACAAGGGGCCGTTGCCCGGCCGCCAGGTGGCCTGGGCGCCGACGCGGTGCTCGCGCGCCTGGTCGGCGGCCAACTTGTTGGTGTCTTCCCAGCGGGCTTCCTCCAGCCTGCCGCGCACTTGCACGGTGGGATCGGGGTTCCAGGTGCCGGAGAGGTTGCCCAGGGGCGCTTGCGGCCCGCCAGCGCCCACCGGCAAGGTCACGTTCAGGCTGGCGGCCCCGCGCGGGCTCTGCGAGCCCACGGTGACGGCCACGTCGGTCACGGCGGTGGCGCCGGCTTCCCAGTTCACATGCGAGACGTCGGTGTCGATGGTGAGGCGATCGCCCAAGGGCTGCGTGCCGTGCAGGGTGTACTTGCGGCGGTCGAAGCTGCCCCAGGCGTCGTGCGAGAAGTTGGACGAGACCTTGGGCGTCGCCAGCTCGCGCACGGCGCGGTTGACTTCCGCCAAGTCGGGGTTGGCCGGGTGCGCGGCCAGGGCGTTCTTCGCCAGCAGGCGCGCCCGGGTGTATTGGCCGAGATCGTGGCGGGCCATCGCCTCGGCGGCGGCCAGGTAGGTCTCGCCGGGGTTCGCCTTGGCGGCGGCGCCCAGCTCGTCGGCGGCGGCTTCGTCCAGCTTCTGGGCCTTCAGCCAGTCCACACGGGCCAGGCTCACGTCCAGCGAGCCGGGCGATAGCTTGGCGGCCTGGGCCAGCAGCTTGCCGGCGGCCTCTTGCTCGCCCATCCGCATCTTGGCGCGCGCCACGGACAGGAAGGCCGCCGGGCGATTGGTGCCCGCGGCGATCAAGGCTTCCCACAGCTTGCGCGCATCGTCCGCGCGGCCCAGGCGCTCCAGCGCGTAGGCGCCCGCCTCGCGCTCGCCGGCCGAGGCGCCCGTGCGGGTGCCCAGCTTGGCCGAGTGCTCGAAGGAATCCTGCGCGGCCTCCGAAGCGTTGGTTGCCACGGCCAGCTCGCCGCGGCGGAAGTAGGTCTCGGCGTCACCGGCGCCGGCGGCGTGCAGCTTGTCCAGCCACATCGCGGCCTTGGCGGGGTCGCCCGCCTGGGCATGGTCGGCCAGCAAGCGCAGCGCGTCCGGTCCCGGGCGCGGCAGCTGCTCCAGCTTCTGCAAGGCGCTGCGCGCGCGATCCGGGTGCCGCTCGGCCCAACGGATGGCGGCCTCCACCAACATCTCGCCGTCGTTCGGCTGGGTAGCCAGGACGGCCGCGAAGCGTTGGTCGCCTTCCGCGGCGTTGCCGCGCTTGTCGGCGTAAGCAATCAGGGCACGGAGCGCTTCGAGGTCGGCCGGCTGGCGCTTCAGCAACACTTCCCAGGCCTGCGCGGCGCGCGCGTCCAGGTGCAGCTTGGTGGCCAGCTGGGCGCGCCAGCGCAGGGCGTTGGGGCGTACGCCGGGGCCGGCGGCCTCGAGGGCGGCCAGCGCCTTCTGCGGCTGGCCCGCCCGGCTGAAGACCTCGGCCGCGGTCAGCAGGCCGTCGTTGTCATGGAGCAGGTGGGCCCGCCTCTGCCAGGTCTCGCCGGCGCCGACCAGGTCGCCCGAGGCCAGGAACGCGCGAGCGAGCCCGTCCCAGGCCTGGGAATCGCGGGGGGCAACCGCCACCAGGCGCTTGCCGAAGTACTTGGCGTCGGTCCAGCGGCGCGTCGTGGCGGCCCGGTCGGCGGCGTCGCGCAGGGCGACCGCGTCCATCGGCTTCTCCGCGTCGAGCTGGCGCAGCACGGCGAGGCTCTCCGCGTCCTGGCCGTACCAGCCCAGCCACTCGGCCAGCAGCTGCCGGTCTTCCGTGGCGCGGCCCATCGTCGCGACCTTGCGCATGTCGTCGATGGCCTCGGCGGAATCGCCGGCTTCCATCTTCGCCAGCGCCAGGCGTCGGCGCAGCTTGGGGTCATCCGGCGAGACCTTGACCATCGTCTCGAGGTTGCTGCGGCCGCCGGCCGTGAAGTCATCCACGGCGCGCGAAATCGCGAGCCATTCCTGGCGCCAGCGCAGCTCCAGCACGCCCATCGGGTCGGCGCCGGCCTGGTTGGCGGCGAAGAGCTGGGCGTAGTCGTCCCAGCCCTTTTCGGCCTGGCCGTCCCACACGCGCACGACCGCCATCTGGTGACGGGCGGCTCGGTCGTTGGGGTGGCGGCCCAGCCAACGGTCCAGCTCCTGCAGGGCCACGGGGCGGGCCGACTGGCCCAGCGAGAAGTCCACCAGGGCCGTGTGGGCGCCCGAATCGTCGGGGGCACGCCGCACGGCGTCGGCCAGCGCCACCTGCACCTCGTCCTTGCGGCCGTTGGCGAGCAAGATCGAGCGGCAGTCGGCGGCGATGCGCGTCTGGTCGGGATAGCGCTTGAGCAGATCGCGCGCCATCTCGACGGCGCGGCCGTCGCGGCGCGCGGCCAGCGTGAAGAGCAGCTTGTGGCCCAGTTGGGCTTCCGGCTTGGCCTGGAAGATCGCGTACCAGTGCGGGATGGCCCGGCCGGGGAGGCGGGCCCATTCGGCGGTGCGGGCGGCCACCTGGTGCAGTTCCACCGGGTCCGAGGGGTGGGCGATCGCCTCCAAGGTGGTGAGGGCGCCCGCGGGATCGCCCGCGCCGACTTGCAGATCGGCCAGGCGACGGCTCTGCGGCTCGCCGGGCTCCAGGACCGCCACGCGGCGCTGGGCCGTGACGGCGTCCGTCGGCTCGGCGGCGCCCAGCGCCAGGTCGCGGCGACGCACCCAGGCCTTGAGGTCGTCCGGCTTGCTCAGCGCCACGGCGGCGCCATGGCGCCAGGCGTCATGTGGGCGGCCGGCGGCCAGGGACAGCTCCACGAGGTCCTCGTGGCGGGGAACGTTCTGGTGCTCGTGCGGGCCCTCCAGCAGCTGGACGGCCGAATACGGCATGCCTTCGGCCAGGGCCAGCTTCTTGGCGCGCAGCCGCTCGGCCGGCGTCAGCTCGCGCTGGCGGCCACGGCGGGCCAGCTCCTGCAAGGCCTTCGTGCGCTTGCCGGTGGCCTCGTAGGCGCCGAACAGGCGATCATCCAGTGACTCGTCCAGGGTGGTGCCCTTGCGCTGCTCCGTCTCGAGGATCTGGATCGCCTGCTCCAGGTTGGCGGCGCGCACGCGGATCTCCGTGATCTCGCGCGCTCCCGGGAAGAGCATGTAAAGGCCCGTGGCGATCACCATCAGGTTGCCTGCCACGTCCTGGCCGAACTTGCGGCTCACCAGCGTACCTCCAGCTTGGCCTGGCCCAGTGGCGCCCATACGGCAAGCTTGCCGTTGGCGTCCGCATGGGCCGGGCCCTTGAAATCCCCGGTCACGATGAGGCTTTGATTGGGTTTGAAGCCGGACAGCACCACGCGGGGTGCCACGGTGGGCTCGAAGGTGCCGGCCAACCGGCCGGCCTTCGACTCCCAGGAGGCCAACGGGGCGTTGGCCTCCTGCAGGTGGGGGTGAGGCGCCGGCGCCGGCGCCAACGCCAGGTGGGCCGAGGGCCCGCTCAGGTGCACGAAGAGCCGCCCGCCGGACGCGCGGGAGAAGCCCGCCACGTTCTGCGAGGCGGCCAAGTCCGGGTCACGCGCCTCGTGGTCGAAGCGCAAGGTGCGCAGCGTGCCCATGTCGGCCACGTCCCAGGCGGCATCACCGGCCGGCATGATCCGCGCGGAGTAGAAACCCTCCACGCCGCGTGCATACGACGAGGCGAACACCGGCGTCAGGGGCTGCGATTCCGCCCACCGGTAGCATTCCAGCAAGGCCTTCAGGCCCGCGGCACGCTCGCCGGCGTAGAAGTGGTAGTAGATGTTGACGGCGGCCAACCGGCGCGGCTCGTCCGTGAACTTGAACTGGCCGATGACCTCCCGCAGGCCGTCGAAGGGCCCGGTCCACAAGTTGGTGAAGAGGTTCTCGTTGGCGGCCGCGGAGTGGACCTGGGTGTAAGGCCCCACATCCCGACCGTAGGACGACAGGGCCGTGATCGAGGGGAAATGCCTGTTCAGCCGGGCGTCACCGCCATTGATGTTGACGACACCGCAGGCGGCCGCCCGCGCGAGGTAGCCGGGCGATGGATTCGTACGTCCGCTCCAGAGCATGGCGGCGGGATGCTTACCCGGAGGACATAGAGTTTGCACGAAGCGTAGAGAATCGTCCACCTCGTGCTTGGGGTCCAGGCTCACATGCTTCATGCGGGCGTTGGGATCGTCGCTGCCATCGTCCACCACGGAATCGCCGGCGGTGGCGGTCTGGGCCACGTAGTCGTGGGGGTGGGTGAAGGTGTGCGAGGCCGCCTCCACGTTAGGCAGGGCGAAGATCTCGCGCGCGATGCCTTCCAGGTCGGCGTGCCCCTGGGTCGAGCCTGCCACGATCGAGACGGTCGTCGGCAGGGGGGTGCGCTTGAGCACCTCGTCGAGGATCACCCGGCCGGACGGCAAGGACTTGCGCTGGACGGACGCGTTGTTGAAGCCGTCGCCGTCGATGTGGGCGAAGAAGGCCCGGCGGCCGTTGATGGTGGTGGGGTCGGGGGCGGGCAAGTTCTGGGTGCGCAGCGCGGCGCCGAGCAGCACGAAGGGGTCCACGCGCCAGCGGGCCGCGTAGGTGACGGGGTTGAACTCCATCACCAGCTCGGGCGAGAGCGCGACCGCGCCGTGCTTGCCCTGGATCAGCACGTCGCTCTGCTGCTTGCCCGAGGCCAGCGTGAGCACGGCATGCGCGCCCGGCAATGCTTTGGCGTCCCAGAACGTGTGGGGGGCGTCCGACTGCGAGGCTTCCGCGCCGGGGACCTTGAAGGGCTTGTAGCCCAGGGTGCCGACAGGCCGCTCTTCGACCAGGCCGTCGTAGCCGAGATCCAGGGCCTCCAGGAGCGGCCCCCAGACATGGTGCGGCAGCGCGGCGCCATCGGCGCGCTCCGTCAGCACGCCCACGCCGGAGAGCAGCGCGATGGGCTGGTCGGCCTTCACGCGGGCCAACAGCCACGCATCGAGCGCCTCGGGGTCCGCCACGTCACCGGCCTCCAACCAGGCCACGACACCGCGGGCCCGCGCGCTGGCGGCGGCGTCGGGCAGCCCCTTGGCCATGTCGTGGAAGCGCGGGATCAAGCCCAGGTGGTTCAGCACCAGCGCGATCGCCGGGAAGGGCGGCGCGGAGTTGATCGAGAAGGCGTCCTGCGGCTTGCACAGCACGATCACCTCGCGCGGCGAGGCGGCTGCCAGGGCCAGGGTGAGGGCGATGGAGGCCATCATGTGAGGGGCTGCCGCATGAAGATGTGGTACTCCAGGTCGCGCAGCGCACGCCAAAGCAGGATCAGCCCGACGCCCAGCGTGAAGGCGCTGGCGAAGGCGTAACCCAGCCCGTAGAAGGGCAGGCCGCCCTGGAAGCTCAGCAACGTGAAGAACCAGTTGGAGGTGAGGAAGACCAGGCCCAGGAACATGGCTTCCAGGCGGAAATCCAGGTACAGCAACAAGATCAAGATCATCAGGTGGGCCACGTGCAAGCAAGATCCGATCGCGCCGAAGCGGAAGACGAAGACGGCCAGCCAGGTCAGGTGGAGGCGGCCGATCAGCTCCGGGGCGAAGACAACGGCGCCCAGCGTCACCGGCCCTTGCACCTTGAGCAGCAGCGCGAGGTTGCGCACCAAGGTGATGGCCATCTCGCGCTTGGCGGCACGCAGTTGCACCAGCCCGTCATGCGCGGAGATGGCGGAGAAGTACGCGCGGTACGCGTCGTAGAAATCCGTCTCCACGCGTAACAGGAACATGCCCAACGCGGGAACGATCGTCACGTAAGCAAGGAACATCGCGTTGTCGTAGATCGGCGCCACGTGCAGCGGGCCGGCCACTTGCTCGCCCGCTTCCGGGTGGTACCAAAACATGATCTTGTCGATCCAGATGGCCATGTTGTAGGACCAGCCCGTCACGGCCAGCGGCCAGAAGCGGCGCAACTCTGCCCCCAGGCCGTCCGCCAGCCGGATGGGCAGGCCGAACTCCCACTTGATGCGGGCCACCAGCACGAAGAAGGTCAGCACGTAGCCGGCCGTGAAGCCGCCCAGCTGGCCGGGCAGGCCCCAGTGGGCGCCGCCGTAGATGCCGCCGCAGACGCTGAGCACGAAGCCCAGCACGAAGGCGATCACGATCGTGCGGAAGTCCTTGGCGGCGGTCAGGAAGATCATGGCCACCCATGTGCCGTTGACGGCCAGGTAGAGCATGACCGCCACCACCACCACGGGGGTGGGCAGGTGCGTGAGCAGCATGAAGCCCAGACCCACCAGGCCCTGGACCAGCATCAAGGGCGCCAAGAGCTGGGCGAAGGCCGGGGCGAAGTACTGCCACTCGCCGGCGTACAGGCGGTCGGCCAGGTAGCGGCTCGCGCCCATTTGCATGACCCCCACGCCCACCAGCGAGAAGGCGTAGACGTAGCTGATGATGGACAGGAAGACCTTGAAGTCGTGGCCGTCCTGGGGCAGGGCGCTGAAATTGCTCAGGATCGCGAGCGCGCCGCTGGAGGTGATCCAGGGGCCGGCGGCGATGATGGCCGCGTAGGTGAGCGCGCGCACCGGGCCGGAGTAGCCCTCTTCCTGCAACATGCGCCGGAGCGTGAAGCCAATGCCCGCCATTACGCCCCCTTCGCCTTGGGGGGCTCGGCCATGGCCGCCACCTCGCGGTAGAGCTGGCGGTAGGCGTTGAAGACGCCTTCCAACTGGTAGTAGCGTTCCACGCGGGCGATGCCCGACGCCGTCATGCTGCTGTGGCGGCCCGGGTCGCGCGCCAAGGCCACGATCGCCGCCGCGGTGGCGCCGGGCGAGGCCACCGCCGTGATGATGCCGGCGGGACCCAGCAGGGCGTCTTCGCCTTCCACGCCCTCGATCATCTCGCGGCAGGCGCCCACGTCCGTGGCGATCGACGGGATGCCGGCGGCCCAGCCCTCCAGGATCGCGAGCGGTTGGCTCTCCGACAGGGAGGTCAGTACCGTCACGTCCAGGTCCGGCAGCCAGGCCTCGACGGAGACGGCGCCCTTGAAGTGGGCCACCTTCTCGATGCCGAGCAGCTCCTGCTGGGAGAGGCACTCCTGGAAGTAGGCGGGGTCTTCGTCCGTGGGCCCCAGGATGAAGGCCTCCAGCTCGATTTCCTCGGAGGCGACGGCGATCGCCTGCAAGAAGGTGATCACGTCCTTGATGGGCACCACGCGGCCGATGAAGCCCACGCGGAACGGCCGGTTTGACCAATCACGCGGCGCGCGCAGCGGCGCGAAGCGGGGCACGTCCACGCCGTTGCCAATCGTCACGAGCGTCTCCACGCGGGCGCCGGCCGCCACCTGGTGGCGGGCGTTGTAGCCCTGCAGCGCCACCACGCGGTCCGCCGTGTCGTAGGCCAGGGAGGCCAGGAACTGGTATTGCTCGCGCCACCAGCGCTTGAAGAAGGGCTCGCGCGGGGTGTAGCTGCTGCCTTCGCGCGGCTCCGTGAAGATCCATTCCGCCTGGGAGATCTCCATCTGGCGCTCGCGCACGTAGATGCCGTGCTCCGTCAGCACCATGCCGCACTCCATGCGGTGGCGCGCCACGGCGGCCAGCAAGCCGGCGTAGCCGGTGGAGAGCGCGTGGTAGACCCGCGCGTCGGGAAGGGGGGCGTCGATCAGGCGGAAGATCGGGCCATGGGTGGCGCGCCAGCTCCAGAAGTAGTCGAGGAACGAGATCTGGCGCTTGCGCTGCTCGTAGAGCTTGGTGAGCAGCTCCCAGCTCGAGCGCGAGGTCTGCAACGAGAAGGCGGTCTGGCCTTCCTTGTTCATCTGGTCGAGCACGTCATGGAAGTAAGGGCAGCGCGTGGCCGCGGGGATGTCGTGCATCTCCTCCAGCTGTTTCTTGAGCTTGCGGCTGGACTCGCGGTGCTGGCCGTGGGGCGTGTCGCCGAAGAGGTAGACGTCATGCCGCTCCAGCACGTTGGGCGGCACGGGGTACTTGTCTTCGGCCGTGAACTCCGCGTCCGGCACCAGCGTCACGAGCGCGAAGGTGATGTCCGGCAGGCCCAGCAGGAGGTCGTGCGTCCACTTGGCCACGCCGCCGCGCACGTACGGGTACGAGCCCTCGACCACCACGCAAACGTCAACTGGCGGCATGGTCGGTTCCCGTCCAGAAGGAGGCGGCATCGTGGGCGTCGGTGCCAAAGAGGGAAATCGCCAACAGCGACTTCGCCGCGGTGCGCAGGTCCGTGATGCGGCCCAGGCGGAAGAGCAGCTCGCAGCGCTTGAGGGCGGCCTCCACATGGGTAGGCACCAGCTTCACGGCGGAATCGATGTGGGTGAGGGCGGTGCGCAGGTCGTCCTTGGAAAGGCGCTCCTCGCACAGCACGAGGTGGGCCTCCGCGTGGATGGCGGGCACCGCCGGGAGCTCCAGCGCGGCGTGGGCGGCCTGGCCGGCCTCGTGCCAGAAGGCGTCGGCGACGCGCTCGCCTGAGCCACCGCCCGCGGCAAAGGCCAGGGCGGCCAGGGCCAGCTCGATGCGGGCCGCCGGCTCCACGGGGAACTCCACCACGGCCTCGCGCGCGGCGCGCAGGCGAGCGAACATGCTTTCTTGGCGGCGGACCAGCGCCAGGGACGCGAACAACCGCGTCTCGTCGGCCGGGTGGGCCAGCGCCTCGCGCAGGATCCGGTCGCCGCCTTCGAACTCGAGCAGCTTGGCGGCCGCGCCCTGCTTGGCGGCCAGGTCGCCGCCCTCCAGCTGGTCGCGCAGCGGCAGCACCGCGAGCTCCAGGCCCAGGTGGGCCTCCCGATCGCCGACGGCCGCCAGGTACCTGGGCTTGTCGCGCTCGTAGGCGATGTACTTCTTGTACTCGTCCAACAGCTTGGCGCTGGGCGTGCCGCCCCGCCCGAAGATGAACCAGGCCGCGAGCGAGCCCACCACCGGGAAGCAAATCACCAGCGTGCGCGCCTGCACGGCCAACACGCGGCCTTCCTTGCCCGGCGCCCGCCACAGGAAGTGCGCGCCCACCCCGCCGGCCGCGTGCACCACGATCGGCAGGATCAGGGGCAGGCCGAAGTAGGCCAGCACGCCGACCAGCGGGCCGCTCAGGCCGACCAGGGCAGCGCCCAGCTTCATGTTGCGCGGCTTGGCCTCCGGCGCCGCCCCGAGGGGCACCGGCACCGGCTCGACCCGGATGGCCGGCTCGTCCTTGATCATGGGGTCTCGCCGCCCTCGGGAGGCAGGTTCGGCACGACGCCGACCGGGCCGCCCGCCGGGTCGGTGACGAGCGCGTAGAGCGCGTGCAGGAGCGCTTCGCCGTCCGGCAGGCCGGAACCGTTCGAGCCGACGGCCACGGTCGTGCCGGGGATGGCCGCCGCCAGGCGCTCGGCCAGGATGGAGGCGCCTTCCAGCGGCGTGACGGGCAGCATCAGCAGGAAGGCGTCGCGCGAGCGGTAGTGGCCCAGCACGTCGATCGTGCGCACGCGCTGCTTGAGCACGGCGGAGACTTCGAGGGCGCCCTTCTCCCAGGCGGTCTCGTCGGCGTGCTCGAGGTCGGCGCGGCGGACCATGATGATGGTGAGCGGCAGCTTGTAACGGCGCGCCAGCGACCACTCCGAGGGCAGGCGGTCGTCCATGTAGACCGTCTGGTGGATGCCGGTGACGGGATGGTCGCGCTGGCGATCGCGCGCCGACGCATAGGTTTCGGAGTTGGCCAGGGCGCGCGAGCCCCAATCGGCCAGCAGATCCACCATCTGGCGGGTGGCCGGCGTGAGCTGGCGGAAGGGCATCTTCTCCACCACCAGCACGCCGCGGACCTCGCCATCGGTGCGCGTGATGGGGGCGGCCAGCAGCACGGCGCCGGCGGGGTCGGACTCCGCGGCGGGCAACGGCATGGGGCGGCCGGTGCGCGCCACGGCGCCCAGGGCGGTGGTGGCGAGGTCCAGCCGCGCCTTGCGCTCGGGCCGGGCGCCCAGGCTCTCGGCCAGCACCAGCTGATCGCCGTCCAGGGCATACACCGAGGCGGATTCGACCTCCAGGAAGCGCGCCATCAGGCGCAGCAAGCCGCCCAGCACCTTGCGCGGATCGAGGGCCTCCAGCTCGCGGGCGGCCTCGTACAGGCTGACGACGGTCTGGACCTGACCGACGATGCGGCGGTCCAGCGCCTCCTTGGCGGACATCAACAGCTCGTAGCGCTCTTCCAGCGCGGCGTGGCCGACGTTGGTGGCGGCCAGTTCGTCCTTGGCTCGGCGGGCCTGTTCGCGCGGGACATCGCCCACCAGGCCCACCAGGGCGCCGAGGGCGATGTAGCCAAAGGCCACGGCGATCGCCCCGCGATCCGCCAGCAGGTACAAGGCGCCGCCCGGGCCAGTCGGCGTCTCCATCAAGGAGATGGTGCCGGCCAACAGGCCGATGCCGCCGCCCACCATGTAGCCGAAGCGCGCGCCGCCGAGCACCACGGCCACGGCCATCAGGTCGACCGGCGCGGTATGAACGTGCAGGGCCATTTCGATGGCGCCCATGCAGGCCACCAGCGCGCCTGCCTCGATCCAGGGACGGTATTTGCTTTTCTTGACGGGTTCTGGGGCGACTACCCGGATCTGAGCTGCCTGTTGCATTGTGTCAATTATAGGACAACAAGCAAGCGACATACCCTAATTTTTATCAACAACTGGACAGCGGACAGGCAAGCGGGTACACAGGAGACGTCGCGCTCCCCTTGGAAGGAACCTCATGAACAGGTCGAAATTGGCCCTCCTGGCCGTTGTATGCGCTCACGTGGCCGCTTGCACCCCCACCCCAGGCGGCTCCCCGACGGCCACGGGCGCGAGCCCGGCCGGACCGGGTGGCACGTCGCCCACGGGCCCCGTGTCCACCGCCGTGAGCTTCGCCGCCTTCCCCGGCATCCCCAACGTGCCGGCCGCCAAGGTGACGGGCCTCCACCTGAAAACCCAGCCCGGGGGCGCCACGCTGGCCGACCTCGACAAGGACACCGACCCCTTCGACACCTTCGAGCCGGTCGTCAACACCACCTTCACCGCCGATGACGCCGCCACCGCCCCGCCCGCGGTCTCCACGCTCAAGACCCGCGGCCACTCCACGCGCTTCACCAACCAGAAGTCTTACGCCGTCACGCTCGGCAAGGACGCGACGGCCTGGCACGGCGATCGCAACATCAACCTCAACAAGCACCCGTACGACCTGACGCGCCTGCGCAACAAGCTGACCTTCGACCTGTTCGCGGGCATCAAGGAGCTGCCGGCGCTGCAGGCGGAGTTCGCGACGCTGGACATCGACGCCAAGCCTTTCGGCCTGTTCACCGTGATCGAGGAGCCGGACAAGGGCTTCCTGCGCCGCGTGAAGCTCGACGAGAAGGGCCAATTCTACAAGGCCCAGCAGTTCCTCTTCGAACGCACGCCCGCCCTCAAGAAGGCGTCGGAAGGGGGCTATGACGAGAAGGCCTTCGAGAAGGTGCTCTCGATCAAGGGCGACAAAGACCACACCAAGCTGCTGGCGATGCTCGACGCGCTGGCGGACGATTCGAAGCCCATCAACGCGATCATCGCGGGCAGCTTCGACCGCGCCAACTACGTCACCTGGCTGGCCACGCAGATCTTGCTGCAGAACCTCGACACCAACAGCCAGAACTTCTACCTCTACAGCCCGCCCTCCTCGGCCGTCTGGACCTTCGTGCCCTGGGACTACGACGGCGCCTGGGGCTTCTACGAGCAGCCCAACGAGCTGGCGACCACCGGCCTGCCGGCCCGCTGGACCGAAGGCGTCGGCAACTGGTGGGGGGTGGCGCTGCACCGCCGCTTCCTGAAGCATCCCGCCAACCTCGCCCAGGTGGTGGCGCGCGCCGACGAGTTGGCGGCCGGTTACTTCACGGCCGCGCGGATCCAGGCCTACGTGACCGCGTACAAGGGCGTGGTGCGCCCCGCCGTGCTCAAGGCGCCGGATATCGGCGAGCTGCCGGTCCTCGGGGCCGCCGACCCGGGCGGCCAGTGGGACGCCGAGGTGGCGCGCCTCGCGGCGGTGGTCCAGCAGCGCCGCACGCTGCTGCACGACACGATCGAGCGCCCGATGCCCTTCTTCCTGGGCGACTTCGAGGACAAGCGCTTCCCGTGGGATCCGTCCGTGGACCTGCAGGGCGACGCGGTGACCTACGACTTCCAGCTCTCGCGCACGCCCGCCTTCGCCAAGGCCGACCTGGTGGTGGACAAGGCCGGCCTCAAGGAAACCGGCTACACGCCGACGGAAAACGTACCGCCCGGCACGTACTACTGGCGCGTGATTGCGCGGGACGCCAAGGACCCGGCCAAGAACTGGCAGAACGCGTTCAACCAGTGGGACTCCGCCGATGGCAAGCAGCATGCGGTCGGCGTCAAGCAGGTCACGCTCTAGCCGCGCGGCCCGGGCGGCGGCACCGCATTCCGCCCAAACCGGCCCGCGCCTTTCGGCACCTCGGCCGAAGGCATGAGCTCGCGACACCTCTATGATGGGGCATCATGCCCGCCCGCAACTCCCGGCGGGCGGCCCGTTGGTGCCGCACCGTCGCAACGCTGATGCTCCTGGGAGCCGGCCCGGCCCATGCCGAAGAGCCGGAGCCCCTGGTGATCACGCCCTGGCCCGTGGACGACCCGAACGCCCATGTGCTGCGCTTCTACCCGGGGCTGACCTTCAAGCAGGGCCAGGCGCCCATCCACGACGAGGGGGTCCGGCCAGCCGTGCCCGCCGAGGGCGGCATGGCGCTGGGCATTGGGTTGGAGGGCCGCCTGGGCGAATCCAGGGCGTTCCAGTTGCTGGCGAACCTCTCGCCCTCGCCCTTTGCCCCGGTGTTCGATCCGCGCTTCTCGCTTCATGGCTACATGCTGCCCCGCCCCAGTTGGGGGTTGGACGGCGACCTGGCGACGGACCTGCATGGCGCCCTCACCGCGGAGGCCGCGGCCTCTTGGCTGCTGCGACCGACGGTGGAGCGCTCGCCCCCCTTCCGGCAAGCCCGGCTGGCCGTCGGGCGGCGGGCGCTGACGGATCCCGGCGCGGGCTACGGTTATGGCCAGCTCTCGCTCTTCCGGGATGATCCTGGTTGGCTGCTGGGCAGCAGCCTGACGCTCTTCAGCACGTTGGGCGGATGGCGCTGTTCGTTCGACGGCACGCGCACCCAGGACCTGACGGACCGGCTGCGCTGGCGGCTGGACGGCTCCGTGGGCGGCAGCGGTGGCGTCTTGCCCGCGGGCGATCGCCTCGGCGCCGGGTTGCTGAGCCACGACTGGCAGACCGCCGCCACGCGCGCCAGCCTACGCTCCAGCCTGGTCGCGCCGCTGTTGCGCGGCCTGGAGCTGGGCTACAAGCCCGTGGCCTTGCTGCGCCAGGTGGAGGGCAGCCTCTACCTGGAAGGCGCGGGGCTGGTGGGCGCCGACGCGCCGTCCCGTGACGGAGGGCTGGCCGGCCTGGGCGCGGAGCTCGTGCTGGTGAGCGACACCAGCCTGGGCTTCCCGCTGGCCATTAGCCTGGGCTACGCCGTGCCCTGCTGGAGCCAGGAAGGGCCAACGGCACCCTGGCCCGGGCACTTCTACCTGGGGACGACCGTCGCCACGTTCCCGCTTCAGAGGTAATAGTCCAGCAGGTCCAGCAGCTTGATCACCTTCTTGGCCGAGTTGCCGTCCACTTTGATGACATATATTTGAATTTAAGTTGACAATCGTCAACATTGATTGCATGATGGCACGGTACAGGGCCGGCGAGTGTCGGCCTCACCAGGGGCGCCGAGTGCAAGGCAGTGTCGGGCATGCATCTTCCGTTATTGTCTCGCTACGTGCCGTCTTCGGGCTTTGGCCTGCGTACTCGCTTGATGATCGGGTTCGCGCTGTTCGCGATGCTGCCGGCCCTCTTGGTGGTCGGCGTGATGGTGCATCTCAACGAACAAGTCGTCACAAAAACCGTGGCAACGTTTGTGATGCACGAGGACAACGCGATTCAGCTTGCGGGTGCGAAGGCCTCGGAGGTATCGCAAAATACCCTGAATCAGACGAGTGCCCGCCTGATCAGTTTGGATGCGACCGGTATCCAACGGATGGCCGCGAAACTGACTCGATCGAGCGAAAGCCAACTCCGCGAGTCGAATGCACATATCGTCACCCTCGCCGTGGCTGCCAATCACCGACTAGCGGCGCGTTTGGTTGCGCTCGAACACGGGCCCACATCGAAGATGGCGGACCGCGCCAATTCGCTGGCACGGGAGGAGACGATCGCCCTGCAGGCGGCATCACGCAAGACCACCGACCAGGCTGTCGCTGCGATGGCGGCGGCGGGACGGACGGCCGTCACGCAGGCGACGACATACATGAAGGAACGTGTGCAGTTCGTGGTTTGGTCGATCCGGAGGGGATACATCCAACCCCAGCTCAAGGAGGTTAGCGACGATGCCGCGAGCAAGATCCCCCCACTGGCGCGCGATGCGCTCACGACCTTCCGCTCCCAAACCATGATCTTGACGGTGTTTTTGCTATTGCTGACGCTGTTGGCGGCTGTGATTGCAAGCTACTGGCTTTCGAGCCACTTTGCCGTGCCGATCGAGGTCGATGAGAGGCAGAAACGTGCCGAAATCGAACGGTATAGCCATGAGATGGAAATCGCGGCGCGCCTCCAGGCGGCCTTGTTGCCGGTAGACGTTTCCGCCCCCGGCTTCGAACTCGCGTTGGCGATGCTGCCCGCGACGGAGGTTGGCGGGGATCTGCTGGATTACTTGCCGCAGGCGGATGGCACCTTCTGGCTCGCCATTGGGGACGTGACCGGCCATGGGCTTACACCTGGAATCGTGATGATGATGGCGCAAAGCCTCTTCACGGGCTTCGTCATCGAGCAGCCGGATAGTTCGCCACGGTTGTTGCTTGCCAAGCTGAACCGCGCATTGCACCAAAACATCCGCTATCGGCTGCGCAACGACCAGTTCATGACCCTGCAGCTGCTGCGTCACCATGGCGACGGCTGCTTCAGCGCCGCGGGCCTGCATTGCGACATCTTGGTTCACCGAGCCGAAACAGGCGCCGTAGAGCGGATCCGTGTGCACGGCTGCTGGGTCGGCATTTCTCCCGAAATCGAAGACTTGCTCCAGGAAGTTCATTTCCAACTTCACCCGGGCGACACCTTGGTGTTGTATACGGATGGCCTGATCGAGGCTGCCAACGCACATCAGGAGCAGTTCCACCTAAACCGACTGGAAGATGCCGTGGGAATCGCCGCAGACAAATCTCCCGCCGAGATGAAGGCCGATATCTTGGCCCAAGTTCAATCATGGGTTGCCCAACAGGAGGATGATATTTCCCTGATCGTATTGCGTCGCCTCGCCGCGACGGACCAGGTCGCGGATGAGCCAATGGCCGCCGGACAAAAGGAGTTCATTTATGACTAAGCCCGGCAGCCTCCTCCTGGCCGCTGAAGGCGAGAGTAAGCCGTCCTTCGACGTCTCGCTAAGCCCGCGCTGGTGGGGCGGTGTCAGCCTTTTGAGGACTTTCACCGGTGCATTTTTTGCACCGTTTTCCGACTCGCCGGGACTTACGTCCAAGGTCGAGTTGGCCGTTCACGAGCTCCTCGAGAACGCAATCAAGTATGCCTGTTCATTGGATTCCCCGGTGCGCTGTCGAGGCAAGATCGCGGGCGACAGGATCATGCTGCAAGTAGAGAACCGCGCCCTCGAGGCCAACATCAAGACGCTTCGGGACGAATTTCGTTTGGTTTTGGCAGGCGATCCCTTGGAGGTTTACCTCCGTATGATGGAGCGAAGCCTGTTCAATGGCGACAAAAGCCAACTGGGCCTGGCGCGCGTTCGCTACGAGGCCGACGCGGCATTGCAGCTCCGGGTCGTGAAAAATCGAGTCACGATCCAAGCAACATTTGAGTGGCCCGCTCGGCAAGGAGGCTGATATGAACCAGTTAGACTTGAGCATGCATCAATCTGCGGAAATCACCGTAGCTTGCGAACAGACGGTGGACGGCGCCGCTCTCCTTGGCTTCAGTGGCTCTATCGAGCATCGAAACCCGGGGACTTTCCTGGACCCTCTCCTCGCCGACCTGCATGCGCAGATGGTCAAAGGCCGGATCTCGGCGCTGACTGCGGACTTCTCCGGGCTGAAGTTCCTGAACTCCAGCGGCATCAAGTCGCTGCTCATGTGGGTGATGTGGGTAAGGGATATGCCCGCTCGGGACCGCTACACGATGGAGTTTGTCTACTCGAATGACATCCTGTGGCAATACGCCAGCTTCCATTCGATATCCCTGTTGGCACGGGGCGCGGTCACGATCACCGAACGCTCAAGCGCGCCATGAGGCTTGGCGTATGGACCTTGCCTTGGCTCTTAAGCTGGGCGCTGGCGGCCCCCGCATGGGCTGCCGTCCCGCCCGAAGTGGTCCGGATTCAGAACGCCATGCAGCTCGAGATGCAGTTCGAGACGATCGAGTCCGCGGCAATAGAGGGCGGGGCCCCCCCCAAGGCGGTGATGGGGGTGACCACCCGGCTGGCCGACTACATCGAGGACAATGTGATCGGCGCCGGCCGATCGCTTTCGCTTCACCCGCGAGTCATCGTCCGCCTCATCACCAAGTTGGCAGCCGATGGCGCGGACCAAACCACCATTTCGCAGACGTTGTTGAACATGCATAAAAGTGGCCAGCTGTGAACGCACGGCGGCCCGCCTGGAGGTGCCTTTTGAAACTCAAGTCGATCTTGGCCTTCTTGGCCGCGGCAGCGGGTGCGTTTTCTCCCCTACCGGCTTTCGCCGCTGATGGGTACCCACGCGTTGAAGTTGGGGGATACTTCGAGACCCTTTATGAGGTCGAGAGCTTCGTGGCGGGTGGTAAGGAACGCGGTGAAACGTTTAATGCATTCCAGACCTCGCCCGTTCACCTCGGTATCTTTACACTGACCACGACTTTCGAGCTGAATCCCGCTGTGGATGGCGTGGTCGAAATCTTTCCTCTGGCCAAATTCAAGCCTGTTCTTACCGGACCGAACGAATATGTCGATATCGTGGGCAACGGAAATGATGCCAGGTCGACCCTGGCGGGTCGGGTCCAAGCAACCCTTCGCGAGCCCTTTGGATGGGACGGGTCCCTGACGGTGGGGTTGATCCGCGTGCCATTCGGCTACTGGGACGATTTTTCGGTAGAGCGCGATATCTTCCAGGCCAAGGTCAACACCGAGATCTTTGGAGGGTCGCCGTTGCGGCGGCTTGATTACGGCGCGAGCTGGGAGGGAAACGTCCCGCATCTCGCCGGCGGCAAACTTGCTTACCGTTTGGCGACGGTGAGCCGGTCGTCACCTCT
>JAQBPE010000109.1 GCA_028287685.1 Cyanobacteria bacterium RYN_339
GACGCTCGCCAGGGGCGCGCCTCCGTTGTTGGCCGCGGGCACCCCGGTGATCACGATCGACGACGGCGCGGAGCCGGAGCGGATCGCCGCCTGGCGGGCCGCGGTCGAAGCGCATGGGCTGGTCAACGCCCTGGATGATGACGTGGAGGCTCCGCTGGTGGCGGTCTTCTCGCCCATCCGCGTCAGCAAGGACCGCAGCCTGTTGCCGCGCGAGGTGGTGGAGCGCCTGCGCGCCCTGGCCGCGCGCACGCCCGTGGTGCTGGCATCGTTCTCCAGCCCGTTCCTGGTGGCGCAAGTGCCCGGGGCGGTGGCCTGGGTGCTGGCCTACGGCACCGGTGACGCGGAACAGGCCGCCGTGTTGGCCGCGTTGCGGGCCGGCGGCCCCTATCCCGGCGTCTTGCCGGTCGAGCTGCCCGCGGAGCTCGCGGCCGTAGAGGGTGCGGTCCGGACCTACCAGGGTCCTTCGTTCGCTTAGGCTTCGCCGAGGGCCTTGAGGCGCGCGAGGCGGTCCGGTTCGTCGCCGGGCAGCCACTTGTCCTGCGCCAGCAGCCGGTAGGCCCGCGCGAAGTGCGGCACGGCTTCCGCATGCCGGCCCAGGGCCTCCAGGCACTCCGCCTGCTCTTCGGCGCCGTAGCCGTCTTCGGGCTTGCCGGCGGCCGCCAGCTCCGCCGCCAGGGCCTGCTGGCCGGCGAGCGCCTCTTCCAGGCGGCCCAGCGAGCGCTGGGCACGGGCCACGCACCACTTGGCCACCGTCAGGGGCTCATCGCTCTTGCGCGCCGTGTGCCAGGCCACGTTGCGCTCGAAGTAGTCGAGCGCCGTCTCGAACTCGCCGCGGGCGTGGTAGGCCCAGCCCAGGTTGTTCTGCAGCGAGCCCACCCACTTCTGGGCCTTGGGGTCCGGCGAGGTGCCGGCGAGGGCCAGCGCTTGCAGGTTCCAGTCCACCGCCGCCTGATCCGTCTCGGCGATCGCCACCATGTGCGCGGCGTCGACGGCCAGCCCGTCCTCGCCCGCCTCGCGGCCCAGCTCCCAGGCCTGGATGAAGATCGGGATGGCGCGGTCCTTCTGCTTGGCGCTGTTGTGGCAGCGGCCCCGCTCCAGCAGCACCCGCACGCGCGCCCGGGGGCGGTCCGAACCGCTCAGCAGGCCCACCGCCTCGTCCAACAGCGTATGGGCCGTCTCGAACTCCCGCCGCAGCGAGTAGGTGCGCGCGATCTGGGTCAGCAGCTCGGCACGCGGCCCCACGTCCCAAGTGGCCGACGCCTCCTGGAGGTCGCGGAACTGGGACTCCGTGCCGGCAGGGTCGCCGAAGTTCCAGAGGGCGTCGAAGTCGGGCGCGAGGGTGGTCATGGCAGGCTCCTTCGCCCGCCATTCTACCCCGGGAAGAAGACCGCTTCCAGGGCCTGGCAAAGGGCCAGGCCAACGGCCGGGTGGGCCACGGGGATCACCACGTCGCACAGGTCGCTGGGCCGCCCCAGCGCGATCGACTTCAGCCCCTTGGCGCGTGCCACCTGGATGGCGAACCCCACGTCATCCCCCGGGCCGATGGCTAGCAGCACGTCGCCGGCCAGGCCGAACGCATGGACCTGTTGGGCGAGGGCGAGGTAGGATCCGCCCCGCGCCAGGGCCAGCGCAGGCAGCGCGCCGTGGAGCCGCGCCGCCATATGGACGCCATCGGGGCCGAATTCCCGCAGGCGCGCCTGGAGATCGGGTTGCAGCGGCCGAGGAGCCCCCACGCCATCCATCAGCCCACGCACGATCGGCGCGCCGGCTCCTTCGTCGCCACAGACCAGCAGCTTGCATGTCCGTAGGTAGCAGGCGACCAGCAACGCCACTGCCTGCTCGATTTCGGGCGGCTGGGGCGGGTTCGGCGGGGTGACGTCCATCCTGCAATCATACCGGACCCGGTACAATGACCTCCATGCCCGCGGCGATCGCCCTCCAAGGACTCACCAAGCGCTTCGGTCCCGACCGCGGCGTCTTCGACGTGGGCTTCGAGGTGCAAGAGGGCGCGATCTTCGGCTTCCTGGGCCCCAACGGCGCGGGCAAGACCACGTTGATCCGCCTGATGTTGGCCTACCTCCGGCCCGACGCCGGCCGCGCCACCGTGCTGGGGCTGGACGCGCAGCGCGACCCGGTGGCCATCCGCCGACGGCTGGGCTACGTGCCGGCGGAGCTGAAGCTCGACGAGGAAGGCACGGCGCTGGCGCTGCTGAAGTACCTGGCCGGCTACCGCCCGCCCGGGGCCCTGGCCCGCGCCAAGGAGCTGGCGGAGCGGCTGGAGCTGCGGCTGGACGGGCGCATCAAGACGTACTCCAAAGGAATGAAACAGAAGGTCGCGCTGATCCAGGCGATGATGCATGACCCCGAGCTGCTGATCCTGGACGAGCCCACGGAGGGCCTCGACCCCCTGATGCAGCACGCCCTGCACGAGCTGCTGCGCGAGGCGGCGGGCCGCGGCCGCACGGTCTTCTTCTCGTCCCACCAGCTGGCCGAGGTGGACGTGCTGTGCGACGCCGTCGCCATCATCGGGCGCGGCAAGCTGCTGGCGCACGAGGACGTGGCGACGCTGCGCTCGCGCCGCCGGCGCATCCTCCGCATCGTGCTCACGGAGCCCGTCACGCCGGCCATCCCAGGCGGCACGCTGGTGCGGCAAGACGGGCTGGTGGCAACCTTCCACTACACGGGGGAAGCCGCCGGGCTGCTGCAAGCGCTGGCCGGACTGCCGCTGGCGGATTTCACGCTGGAGCCCGCGCCGCTGGAGGAGACGTTCCTGGAGTACTACAAATGAACTGGCTGCGCGTGGCCTGGCGCGAAACCCTACGCAGCGGTCGGTTGTGGTGCTTGTTGAGCGCCGGCCTGGCCGTGCTGGCCTACGCCATGGTCCAGGAGTACCCGGCCTTCCGCGAGCGCATGGAGGCGATGGGCGGGCACCTGCCCAAGCTCGCCAAGCGCATCCTGAAGGCGAAGGCGGGCGAGCTAACCTTCGAGAACTTCGCCGCGGTGGCCTACATCCACCCGGTCTCCCTGGCCCTGATGTCGGTCTGGCCGATATCGCGCGCCTCCCAGGCCGTGGCGGGCGAGATCGAGCGCGGCGCCCTGGGCTGGCACCTGGCGTACCCGGTCGGGCGGCTGGCCTTCCTGGCCGGCAAGGTGTTGGTGATGGCGGTGGGCGTGGTGGCGATGCAGCTCGTGTTGTTCCTGGCCTTCCGGCTCTCGCTCGACGCGATCGGCCTGCCGCATGCCGGCGCCTGGCCCTACGTGCGCGTCGCGGCCTTCGGCGCGCTGCTGTACATGGCCGTGGGCGCGCTGACGCTGTGGGCTTCCGCCGCCAGCAGCCGGGCAGCCATCCCCAACATGGTCGGCGCCGCGATCGTGGTGGGCTCCGTGTTGCTGGAGAACGTGGGCGGGGCCTTCCCGTTGTTCAACAACTACCGCTGGCTGTCGCTGTACCACTACTTCGACTACCGCGGCCTGATCACGGGCGCCAAGCTGCACGGGTGGGACGTGCAAGTCTTGGCGGCCTGCGTCGTGGTCGGGTTGGTAGGCGCGGGGTGGACCTTCGCCCGGCGGGATCTCCAGATTTGATGCGCGGCTACAGCGCAAGCCCCATCCGCAAGATCTCGAAGGACTCCGCGTAGTCGCAGCCCCCCTCGAAGCCCCGGTGGCGCGCCCGTGCCTGGATCGCCTCGAGCCACTTGTCGCCATACTTCTGGTACTGGCTCTCGTGGGCGCGCAGGCTCGAGAGCTTGCGCTCGATCGTGGCCGAGATGTCGACGTAGGCCTGCGGCCGGAAGCCCACGTACGAGCGGCCCGAGGGCGAGATGGGCTCGTACATCAGGATGCTGGGGTGCCGCCGCGCGGCGGAGATCGTCGACAACGCGACGCCCTGGTGGGCCTGGTGGGTGTCGAAGGCCCAGTGCGTGAAGATCATGTCGGGCTTGAAGTCGTCGATGTGCTCCTCGATCTGTTCCACGATGGTGGAGTGGTACGGGATGTCCTTGGTCGGGTTGTCGAGAACCACCAGGTCGCGCACGCCCAGCTCGCGGGCGGCCGCATGGCCCTCGCGCAGCGCCTGCTCCTTGGTGCGGAAGGTCTCGCCGCGGTAGTTGGCGTAATCCGATTGGCTGAGCACGACCATGCGGACGTCGTGGCCATTGGCCGCGGCCTTGGCGAGCGTCCCGCCGCAAGCGAGCTCGATGTCGTCCAGGTGGGCCCCGATGGCTAGTACGTTCATGGCTCCGGCCTCCTATGGGTGGTGGTGCCGAACCATCATCGTCGAAGCCACCTGCCGGGCGTTGGTCCGAAATGACAAAAATACGTGCGACCAACCGGACGATCCCTTCCGGGCGAATCGGATCCACCATGGCGTTGACGGGCCCCAACCACGCCCACAGGAGGTTGTATGCTGGCCACGCAAAGACTCGAACGCCTGGCCGGGGAGCTGGTCTTCCAGGCCATGTCGCTGCCCGATGAGGAGTATCTGACCGATTTGCACCTGCACACGGACTACACGGACGGGCGCTCCGGCGTGGCCGCCATGCTCGACGCGGCGGTGGCCGCGGGCCTGCGCGCCGTGGCCTTCACGGAGCATGTGCGGCGCGGCGTGGCGTGGCTGCCGACCTTCCACGCGGAGGTCCGCCGCGAACGGGCCACCCGGCCCGGGTTGCGCGTGCTGGTGGGGATCGAGGCCAAGGCGCTCGACCTCTATGGCGGGCTCGATGCGGACGAGGAGGCGATCGCTTCCGCCGACCTCGTGCTGGGCGCCTTCCACAACTACCCGGACGGCCTCGGCGGCTTCGTCTCCCCTCGCGAGCTGGACGCCACGACCGCCGCGAAGCGCGAGTACGAGGCCTCCTGGGCGCTGTTGGAGCACGCGGAAGTGGACGTGCTGGCCCACCCCGGCGCGCTGACGCGCAAGAAGTTTGGCTCCTTCCCGGATGAGCTGACGCGCCAGTTGGTGCGGAAGGCCGGCCGCCAAGGCCGCGCGATCGAGCTGAACGGCGAGTACGCCGACGCCGACGCGCTGGCCGCCTTGTTGCGCTGGTGCCGCGAGGAGGACGTCTGGGTGACGCTGGGCTCCAACGCCCACCACGCGGACGAGGTTGGCCGGATCGGCCGGATGGTCAAGGAGGTGCTGGCCCATGCCGGTTAACGTGTTGGTCACCGGCGCCAATTCGACGGTGGCGCAATCGATCATCAAGGCCCTCAAGTCCTCGCCCCTGGACGTGCGGCTCTACGGCACGGACATCAACCCCTTCAGCCCCGGGCTCTACCGCGTCCACGAAGGCTTCCTGGTGAAGCCCTACGCCGACCCCGGCTACGAGGCGCAGATGCTGGAACTGATGGCGAGCCGCCGCATCGACGTCTTGCTGCCCGCGGTGGAAGGCGAACTGCAGCAGCTCGCGGAACGCCGCGCCGCCTGGGAAGACGCTTCCGGCGCTCGCGTGATCGTGAACGCGCCGGCGCTGCTGGACGTGGCGCAAGACAAATACCGCACGGCCTGCTTCCTGGCCGAGCACGGCTGCAACGCGCCCGCCAGCATGGTGGACACGCGTCCCACGGCCCTCGCCGATTTCGCCGCGCGCGTGGGCTTCCCGCTGATCGTGAAGCCCCGGCGCGGCGCCACGTCGCGCCATGTGCACGTGGTGCACACCTTGCCGGAGCTGCTGGACTGCGTGGCGCGCGTGCCGGGGCCGGTGGTGCAGGAGCACCTCGGCTCGATCGAGGAAGAGTACACGTGCGGCGTCTTCGTGGACCGCCACGGGACGCTGCAAGGCGTGGCGACGTTGCGCCGGGCCATGGCCAATGGCATCACCAGCACGGCGGTGGTCGAGTCCGTGCCGGACGTGGAGGCCGAAGTCGCGCGCATCGTCGCGGCGCTCAAGCCGCGGGCCAGCTGCAACGTGCAGTTGCGCCGGAACCGCGACGGGCAGCCGACGGCCTTTGAGGTCAACGCCCGGTTCTCCAGCTCCGTGGCGATCCGGGCACACTTCGGGTTCAACGAGGTCGAGGCGACGATCCGCTCGTTCGTGTTGGGCGAGGAGGTGGGGCCGCTGGTGTGCCGGCCCGGCATCGCGATGCGCTACGTGAACGAGGTCTATGCGGACGCCTCGGATGTGGCGGCGCTGATGTCGCGGGGGCAACATGCGTCGATGGGGATCGTCGAGGCGAACTTCTAGCCCTACTCGTCCCTGGCGTGGGCATGCGCGGGCGGGCACGTCGCCTCGATCGCGGAGAACGTCTCCAAGATCTTGTAGGTGTGCGCCGCCCCGCGCGGCACGACCCAGCTGTCACCCGGCTCCAACAGCACCATCTGGCCTTCGAGGTGCAGCTCTGCCCGGCCCTTCGTGACGAACCCGACGGTCTCGTAATCGCGCCGCGTCATCGGCTTGTGGTCGTTCGGCTCCTCGTTCTCCCAAAGGCGCATCGCCACGTGCACGCCCGAGGCCAGGTACTTTTGACCCTTGACGCCAAGCGGCGAGAACGCGGAGCTGATCTTCGTAACGGTCTTGTCTACCATCTCTCGGCCCTCCTCTTCCGCCTCGACTATAGGCCGGGGGCGCCCCGCCATGCACGCCACGAGCGACCCTCATCCGAACCTTATCGCCGAATTAAACACGCCCTAACGCGATTTCCCGCCCGCGCGCCGATAAGCCCGGTGGAGTTGGAGAGGAATCATGGACTACCGCCTGTTGAATTACGGGGCGCAGCAGCTGCCTGCGCAGCCGCCGGCTGCGCCCCCCTACGTCCCACCCGCCCCGGAACCGATCGTGGCGCCGGTTCCGGACGTGTACACGCCCATGCCAACGCCCACGCGCGGCGCTCGCGGCCAAAAGGCCAGCTTCAAGCAGTTGGACCGGAACCACGACGGCGTCCTGGCCGGCCAGGAGATCGCCCGCGTGGTCACGCCGCACCCGGCCGCCTTCGATGCCGATCGGGACGGGCGCGTCACGCGCGGCGAATTCCTCCATGGGCGCAAGGCCGACGCCCCCAAGTTGCCCCGGCTGGGCCAACGCAGCCACAACCTCTACGACGTGGCGGACAAGGACGACGACGGTGTCCTGCGTACCGGCGAAACCAAGGCGTACCGCGCCTACGACCGCAACCACGACCACCGCGTCAGCCAAGGCGAGTTCGCCACGGGCCAGCGGCGCGACCAGCAGGCCGCGCGCGACCAACTTTGGCTCGATGGCCACCTCGGCCACGCCACCGGCCAACGCCTGCGCGAAGACGCGCACGGCCGCAAGCGCAAGCTGCCCAAGCAGCACCTGATCGCGGATGCCGGCCGCATCGCCGGGCTGCTGAACACCAACAAGGCCAACGTCAAACGGGCCTTGCCCGGCATCCTGAGCGGCCTGCGCCGCGGCGGCGACCTGGACCGCGCCACCATGGTCGCGACCCTGGCCACCGTGCGCACGGAGGTGGGCGACTTCGCGCCGATCAACGAATACGGCGGCCCCGGTTACTGGGCCCAGTACAATGGCCGGTCGGACCTGGGCAACCGCCCGGGCACCAACGACGGCGTGCGCTACCACGGCCGGGGCTACGTGCAGCTGACGGGCCGCCACAACTACGCCAAGTTCGCCGGGGCCGCCGGCACCGACATCCTGACGCACCCGGAGCGCGCCTTGCGGCCCACCGTTGCCGGCAAGCTGCTGGTGGCCTACGAGCGCAACGCCGGCGTGCCGGAGCGCGCCCGCCGCGGCGACTGGCTGGGCGTGCGCAAGGCCGTCAACGGGGGGACCAACGGCTGGGATACCTTCATCTGGGCCGTGCAGCGGCTGCAAGGCAGCCGAAGCTGGCTGCGCAAGGGTTACTGAAGCGGCAGCGTGAAGTAGAACGTGCTGCCGGCTTCCGGCTCGCTCACCACGTTGATGTGCCCGCCATGCGCCTCCACCAGCGCCTTGCTGATGGCAAGTCCCAGCCCCGTGCCGCCCGCCCGGCGGGTGGCGCTCATATCGAGTTGCTGGAAGCGCTGGAACAGCTTGGGCAGCTCTTCCGTCGCGATGCCCATGCCCGTGTCGCTCACCTGCGTCACCACGTCGTCGCCCGCCAAGTAAGCGTTGATCTTGATGAGCCCGCCCGGCCCCGTGAACTTGATCGCGTTGGAGACCAGGTTCGTGACGACCTGCATGATCCGTGGCCCATCCAGGTCCACCAGTTTGGGGAGCTCGGTCGTCAGTTCAAGCGTTTGGCCCTTGTCGTCGGCCAGCGGCCGCATGGTGTCGATGACTTCCTGCAAGAGCTCTCCGTAGGGTGTTGGAACGGGAGCGAGGTCCAGCCGGCCGGCCTTGATCTTGGCGAAGTCCAGGAGGTCGTTGACCAAGATCAGCATGCGGTCCGCGCCGTTCAGGATCTTGCCCACGAACTCATGTTGACGCTCGTTGAGGGCGCCTGCGGCCTCGTCATCGAGCAGGCTCGCGAAGCCCACGACTAAGTTGAGCGGCGTGCGCAGCTCGTGCGAGATGACGCTCAAGAACTCGTCCTTGTAGCGATCCACGGTCCGGAGGTTTTCCACCTCGCGCCGTTGGGCGCGCTCCGATGCGACGATCGCGCTGACGTCGACGTCGACCAACAACACGCCGTCCACTTCGCCGTCCGGGCCATGCAGGGGCACCGCGCTGACGTCCCAGTAGGACATCGTGTCGCGCCCGTTGTGGGACCGGCACAGCGGCAGCTCCTGGCCTATCACCGGGCGCCCGGTGGAAAGGACTTGCTGGAGAACCGGCGTCAACAGGCCCGCCAGCTGGGGCAGGGCCTCGGCCAGCGGCCGATCCAGGACGGCCTCCGGCCGGCGCTCGAACAAGGCGCGGCAGGCCGGGTTCACCCAGCGGAAGACCAGGTCCGCGTCCAGATACCCCATCCCGACGGGTACCTCGGCCAGGATCCGTTCCGGGAGGGAGCGCCGGCCGTTCTCATTCCCGCGGCGCAGCTCGCGCCGGGCCCGGCGCAGCTCGCCCTTCAGGCGCTCGACCTCCCCACGCAACTGCTCGGTCTCGCCCTGCATGGACGTTGGGTAGCTCATCAGCGCCCCCTACCCGACGGCGTGCGCTCCACCGCCGCGGCGTCAGGGGCGAAGGTCACGGTGACGCGCGGCTGCCGCACCAGCGCGGTGAACGTCAGGGCCGTCACCAGGCCGAAGACGACATGCGCCACGAAGAACGGGTAGCCGTCGACCCAGTTTAGGGCCGGATCGAGCGCGGGGCCCACGATCATGCCCATGGCCACGTAGCTGACGACGCCCCAGCCCAGACCCACGAACAGGCCGAAGAACCACGAGCGCGCGATCGGCGGGGCGAAGTAGGCGGCAATGGCCGCCACCATGACGCCGTACAACAGGCCCCAGCCCATCGACATCATCAGGTGCAGGGCCGCGCCCACCGTGGTGCCCGGCCAGAAACCAGGCGCGGCCAGCCCGGGCGCCGGTGGCCGGAAGTAAGGGATCACGCCGCCGATCAGGTTCAGCGGCCGCCAAAGGCCATGACCCATCGCGGCCGAGATGATCATCTGGTACAGCGCCATCGCCGTGCCGCCCGCCAGGCCGGCCAACGCCGCCCGGTTCCACCACGGCTCGCCAACCTTGAAGCCTGAAATCTGCATCGCCTACCGCCTTCCTTCCACCTCGCTCGGTGCCATTGTAACATTTCTTAATACTATATGAGCGCGGCAAGCGGCCGTCCGGCCGGTAGGATACACTGGCACCTACGATCGGAGGTCGCCCCCCATGCCCGAATGCAGCATTCCCACCCATGGTTTGAAGATTCTGGTGGTTGGCCAGGGCGGCCGGGAGCACGCCATCGTGCGCGCGCTCGCCCGCTCCCCGCGCGTTGCGCGCATCCACTGCGCTCCCGGCAACGCCGGCACGGCGGCGGAGGCGCTGAACGTGCCGATTGGCGTGATGGAGTTCGAGGCCCTGGCGGCCTACGCGATCCGCGAGCGCATCGATCTCGCCGTGGTGGGACCCGCGGATCCCGTGGCCGGCGGCCTGGTGGACCACCTGCGCGCCGCCGGGGTGGCCGTGTTCGGCCCTACCCGCGAGCAGGCCGTGCTGGAAGGCTCCAAGGTCTTCTCCAAGGCCTTCATGCGCCGCCACGGCATCCCCACCGCCCGCTGCGAGAGCTTCTCCGATGCGGACGCGGCGTTTGCCTACCTGGACGAGGCCTGGCGGCCCGAAGGCATCGTGATCAAGGTGGACGGCCTGGCGGACGTGCAGAGCACGCTCGTGACCTCCGACCGGGACGAAGCCCGCGCGGAGATCGCCCGCGCCCTGGTGGAGCGGCGCTACGGCGAGGCCGGCGACCGCGTGTTGATCGAGGAACGGCTGATCGGGCCGGAGGTCTCGTTGTTGGCCTTCGTGGACGGTCGCAGTTGGAAGCTCCTGCCGCCGGCACGCGACCACAAGCAGCTGCTGGAAGGCGGCTTCGGCCCGAACACCGAGGGCATGGGCGCCTTCTGTCCCGCGCCCGGCGCCACGCCGGAGGTGCTGGCCGTGTTGGACGCCAGCCTGCGCGGCATGCGGGCTGAGGGCCTGGGTTACCCGGGCGTGTTGTTCGTGGGCGTGCTGCTGACGGCCGCGGGCCCGCGCGTGCTGGAGTACAACTGCCGCTTCGGCGACCCGGAGACCCAGGTGACGCTCAACGGGCTGCAGACCGACCTGGTCGACGTGATCCAGGCCTGCCTGGAAGGTCGCCTGGCGGACATCGAGCTGGCCCATGACGGCCGGCACCACGTCTGCGTGGTGGCCGCGGATCCGGACTACCCCGGCGAGGTCTCGCCCGGCAAGGCCGTGACGGGGCTGGACGACGTGGCCGGCGCCACCTTGCTGCATGCCCAGACGCGCGAAACGCCCGCCGGGCCGGTAGCGGCGGGCGGGCGCGTACTCAACGTGGTGGCGAGTGGCGAGAACCTGGAAGCTGCCAGGGCCGCGGCCTATGCGGCCCTGGGCAGCCTGCGCATCGGCGGCGAACCGCCACGCTTCCGCCGTGACGTGGGCCAAGCCAACGCCTGGGACGCCCGGATTCTAACCGCCGATGTCGACCAGCCAGCTGCTGGTCTTGGCGCCGGTCAGACCTAGGTCATAGCGGCCACCCTCCGTGCTGCGCAGCATCAAGTAATTGGCACTGCGCGGCAGCACCTTGAAGTTGGTCGCACCCGGCAGGTCGAGCGCACGGACCGCGACGCCCGCCAGGCCGTTCGACTTCAGGTCGATCGACTTGTAGTCGTTCGCCAGCAACGCCTGCACCCAGTCGCGGAACAGGCCGTCGAAGGTCAGCCCCTTGGCGGCCAGGCGCGCGTTCAGGTTGGTTTGGCCCACTTCCGCGGAGGACACAAGGTCCTTCAAGACGTCTTCGCCCACCCGCTCCGCCAGGTAGGTGACGAAGAGGTAGACCGCGCCGTAGGCGCTGCCGTGCGGATCCAGGTCCCAGTTGGTGAGCGACCAGGCGCCGGGGTTGGCGAGGTAGGTTTCCACGTGATCGGTGATCACGCGGGCGTTGGAGCCGAGCCCGAAGCCGTTGGCTTGCATGGCGTACATCGAGAGGCCCTCGTTGAGCCAGACATCCTCCTGCAGGGCCTTGGCCTGGCCAAAGGCCTTGTGGGTGGCGTTGATCAGGTGCTGGAACTCGTGCGCCAGCGTGCCCATGTAGTCCTCCGGGCCGCCGTGGAGCGCCACCGCGGAGCTGACGTAGAGCATCAGCCGGCTGTTGCTGTGCGCCAGCGCCGGCTCATCGGGGTAGTCCACGGGCGAGAACAGGTCCAGCACCGTGAAGTAGCCCAGCGTGCTGCCGCGGCCGTGGTCGTCTACCTCCGGCGAGAGCAGGATCGTGACCTTGGGGTCGCGCCCATCGGCCACGGGGGCGCCGAAGAGCCTGGCGTCGGTCGGGTAGATCTTCGCGTCGAAGGCCTTGCCCATCTCGACGGCGCGGGCGTCCAGCGCGCTGCCCACCTGCTTGTCCACCACCACGACGCAGCGATCGCCCACGTAAGCGGTGTGGGCCGTGACCTTCACGTCGCGGTCACCTGCCGAGGACGATGCCAGCACCCAGAACGGGTTGGCCTCGCCGATTTCCACGGAGGCGGCCTGGCGCAGGCCGTAGCGGCGCTTGGGCTTGAGCGAGGCCACCTGGCGCTCGCGGGCGCGCAGCGTGGCTTCGGTGCGTTCGACGTCCAGCGTGTGGTAGGCCGCGCTGCCGGCCACGGAGAGGGTGCCGGTGGCCGCGTCCTGGCCGGCCACCGCCAGCACGGCCCGGCCACCGGCGGCCAGTTCCACGGCGTTGCCGCGCAAGGCGGCTTTGGCAGGCGCGCTTGGGGCGGCCGGGGCAGCAGGGGTGGTAGGTGCCGCGGTGGGCGTCGTCAGCACCAGGGGCTCGGAGGCGCCCGGCGTCTCCACCGTCGGCGCGATCCCTTGCGTGCCGCAACCCGCCAGCAGGGCTGCTATCCAGAACATCTTGCGAAGCATAGAACCTTCCATTTCGAACAAAATTTCCAGATCAATTGTGGCACACATGATTGTAAATAGATGACTCGCTAAACATATCTTTACCGCTATCATGGGGGGATGCTCGACTTGCTGCTCGCCCAGGCGCACCCGGGCGACACCGTGGTCTTGAAGCCGGGGATCTACCACGAACGTCTGATGACGCACGTCCCCGGCGTCACGATCCTAGCGAAGGGTGTCGTGTTGGTCGGTTCGGGGCCCCGGGACCGGGACCAGAACGATGGCCTGGTCCGGCTGGCCCACCCCCACACCCGCCTGGTCGGCCTGACGGTCAAGGATGCGCCCAACAGCGGCATCGTGCTGGCCGCGGACGACCTGACGGTAGAGGGCTGCGACGTGGTGGGCGCCAGGCGCCACGGCATCAGCACCGATACGGCGCGCCAGACGGCCTATCCTGGGCTGGTCGGCACGATGATCCGGCGGGCCACCCTCCTGAACAACCGCGTCCACGGCTGCACCCTGGCCGGCAACGGCTTTGGCCAGGCCATCAGCCTGATCGCCGACGGCTTCGTGATCCGCGGCAACCAGGTCTGGGGCAACCACGACATCGGCATCGACGTCTGGCTGGGCGCCCGGCACGGCGAGGTGGCCGGCAACCGCTGCCACGAGAACCGCGCGGCCGGCATCTACGTGGACGGTGCGAGCGACGTGTTGATCCACCACAACCAGGTCTGGGGCAACAAGACCGGCATCGGCGTGTCCTCGGAGGATCCGCATTACGCCACGCGACGCATCCAGGTCTGCGACAACCGGATCTCGGGCCAGCAGGAGAGCGGCTGCTTCGTCTGGGACGCGCCGGGCGGCGTCGACGGCGTGCAAGACGTCCGCTTCACGCGCAACGTGCTGACGGCCAACAAGGTAGCCCTCTACCTGGCGGGGGTGGGCAACACCGGCGAGTGGCGCGGCAACACCGCGGACGGTCCGGTGGTGGACCACAGCGTGCGCTCCAGCTTCCGGATCGAGCTTTAGCCCAGCGTCTTCAAGAAGGTGGCCCAGCGGGTGTCCTTGGCGAAGGCGGTGTCCATATAGACCGGGTCCACCTTGCCATCCAGCGGCATGTAGATGGACATGCCGCGCGCCGCGCCTTGCTGTTCCTTGGCGGCCACCTGATGCAAGACCGCGCCCTCGGGGCCGTTGACGGTCTTGAGGACCTGTTCCGCCGCGGCCTTGACCTTGGCGTCGGGCACGGCGTCACGCAGGGCCTCGGCGATCGCCCCCAAATCCCGGTGCGCCCAGTCGAACCCACCGTGGCTGGAGGCATAGAACGGCTTGACGCCCTGCAAAGCGCTCACGATCGGCTTGCGTTGCTTGCCCATGGCACCGATCAGCGCGCCGGCCAGGCCGTCCACCGCCTTTGCCACGTCGCCGGCCTTGGAGGTGTCGATCACGGACATCTGGTAGACGCGCTTCACCCCCGGCCCGTCGCCGGCCGTGATCATGTCCTCGCCATCTTTTTGGACCTTGTCGAAGACCAGCTTCGCCAGGGCCTTGGCGTCCATGTCGGGGCGCTTGGCGAGCTCGGCCAGCACCTGGTCGTAGTTCATGCCCAGCGGGAAGGTCTCGTCTTCGCTGGCGACCATCAAGCCCGTCACGTCGCGCATCTCGTAGCTGACTTCCGCGGAGGCCTCGAGGCAGGCGTCGAAGGTGAGCAGGTCGAGCTTCTTGCCCCCCGCACCCGCCAGGATCGCCTTGCGCATGGCGGCCAGGCGCACGGGGTCGACGGCGGTCTGGTCTTGCAGGATGCCGTACCAGCCGGCGCCGTGGTCGTTCAGGTCCAGCCAGCGGAGCTTGGCCGGGTAATCGCCACCAAAGGCCCAGGCCACGGCCTGCTCCAGCGTCTTGGCGTCGGCCGTGTTGGCTTCGGCCACGGCCTGGTAGGGGCTGGTGACCTTGCCGGCCTGCTTGTCGGCCTGCACGAAGTACTTGCGGGTGTCGTTGGTGCCCGCGCCGTCGGTGTAGGCCAGCACGTTGATGCCGGCGCCGCTGCCCGAGCGCTCCAGGCGGTCCAGGTGCTGCGCGATGTAAGGCGAGAGCTCGTTGTCCATGGCCTTGTAGGTGAGGAAGGTGACGGGCTTCTCGCCCGTGGCCTTCGGCAACTCCTTCACGAGCTTGCCCACGGCGTCGTCGGTCTTCTTGACCGCGGACTTCAGCAGCGCGTCGCGGCCGAAGACGTCGCCGGCCTGGCGCGTGGCTTGCTTGCGCAGGCCGGCCTCGGCTTCGCGCACGGGGACCTTGCGCCACAGGCCCGTGACGCGCTCGGAAATCAGCTTGCCCAGTTCGAACGCCATGGCAGGCTTATCAGGGTGGGGCCACCGCGGGCTTCTTAACAGCTGGATAAAACTACGGAAAGCCGTGGTTAAGTCAGCATCTGCGTCTTTTCTTGGGCTCAAGTTAACCGTTGGTTTACATCACCTGAACCGTGCTCGGCCCGATCGCACGGCACAATGACCTGGAGTTTCGCTTCCCCTGGAGGATTCGATCGTGACCGAGGTCAACAGCACCCGCATCGCCACCCTGGGCTCCTATGCCGCCGCCAAGGGCCGCATGGCCGCCCAGCGCCGGGCCACCGCCCCGGTCGCGCCGATCGTGCCGTCCCGCATCCCGGCCGCGGGCCAGGTGCCCACCGCCGCGCCAATCCTCTCCGTGCCCCGCACCACCGCGGCGCCGACCCTGGACGACATCGAGGGCAAGAACCCGACGGGCACCCTGCCCACCGATTCGGAGGCCTGGGGCGGCCCGACCACCGCGGCCATCGCCGGCGGCGCCCGCATGCACATCAACACCGTGACCGACTTGCAGCATGCCCTGCGCAGCGCGGGCTTCGACCCCGGCCCGATCGACGGCCAGATGGGCCCGCGCACCGACGCCGCCATCCGCGCCTTCCAGCACTCGCGCGGCCTCAAGGTGGACGGCGCGGCCGGCCGCCGCACGCTGGCCGCCCTGGGCAGCAGCGACGACGACGCGCCCGCCGCGCCCGTCTCCGACACCCCTTCCCCCGTGCGGGTCGGCGCCCTGCAGGGCCGCCTGACGGCGAACTTGCACAACCGCTACAAGGGCCGTGTTCACCAATGCTTCCGCTACGCGTGGGCCACCACGGCCGGCGCCGGCGGCCGTGGCATCGGCAGCGCCACCACCAGCCACGCCGGGCGCAACGCCGGCGTCGGCCACCTCGACTCCCTGATCGACCAGGGCCAGGTCGTGCCCGGCGACGTGATTTACGTGAACAAGCGCCCCGGCGCCGATCCCAGCTCCACGCACCTGGTCTACGGCCCCCACTGGTTCGTCTACCTCGGCAACCGCCGCTTCGCCGACCAGTACGGCGTGCGCGACGCCCAGGCCATGCAGAACTTCGTGCCCGGCCGCCGGATCGACACGATTTACCACCCCTACACCCAGCAGGCTTAACGCAATCTTGACAGGGCATTGAGCCCCTCATAATCACCGCCATGGGCCGGGGGCCTATACTGGCTGGGTGCCCACCGCCGATTACATCATTGGCCTTCCGAGGATGCCCCAAGCGGGCATCCCGTCGGACCTCGATCGGCAGCTCGCCCAGATCCAGAGTGACGCACTGACGCTTCAGGCGCAGTACGGCACGATGACAGCGACTTTCGCCCCCTCGACGTACGCGCCGGCGACGTATGCGCCCGCGGCATACGCCCCGACGAGCT
>JAQBPE010000129.1 GCA_028287685.1 Cyanobacteria bacterium RYN_339
TTTAATACTTCGGAGTAACGCGGAAACCAATCATCTCAGATTCGGTTTCCGGTGTCAACCCCCCGGTGGGGCAAAGCTTTGTGCCGGTTCTGGGTTTGGTTCCGCTGGGGAACTTCCCGCCCTCGGCACGAAAAGTATAGTACCCAATGCCCCCTATTTCCCGCAAGGCCATTTTCGTAAAGGATTATAAACAGGTGGTGCGCGGGTTTAGCCTGCGTTATGGTCGAAGAGATGTCGCAGCGCGTGCTTTTGCAGCCTTCTCCAGCTCTTCCGCGGCGTCGTTCTGGTGTCCTTGGCGATAGAGCGCCTGTCCGATCAGGTAGTGCGCCAATGCGTTGTTGGGATCCGCTGCCAGTGCGCGTCTCCAGCTGGCAAGCGCGGGCTCCGTCTTAAAATTCTCGAATTGCAGGTAGCCCAGGTAATCCCAGATCCAGGGATCGTCGGGCGCGATCGCCGCCGCGCGCTCCATTTCGCGGCGCGCGGCCTCCCGATCGCCGCGGAAGTAATAGCCCAAGGCCAGCCGCACGCGCGCCTCGGCGTTGCCGGGCTGCGCCACCACCAGGGCCTCGTAGCGGTCGGCCACGTGCGCCCCGAAGTCCGGGTCCATGCCTTGCAGGCGCGTCAGCGCATCCCAGGCCTGGTCGCTGAAGGGGGAGCGTGCCAGGGCCACCACGAGCTCGAGCTGCATGTCCGCGCTCTGGGGGCTGGCCAGCGCTTTGGCGCGCGCCTCGTCGAGCGCGGCCTGGGCGGCGGGCGGCTCGGCCAGGGCCGGCAAGGGGGCGAACACGAGGGCGAGGGTCAGGAGCAGCTTCTTCATGGCGAGCCTATGATGCCCCGAAAGTGGTCGAGCAATGCGTCCAGCTCCAGCGCATGGGCCCCGTGCGCCAGCAGATGGGCGCGCAGCCGCGTGGCCGTGCCGTCCGTGAAGTCGCGCCCCGCGCCGTCGGACGGCTCCACCAGCCAGAGCTTGTCGGGCGGCAGATCGGCGAGCGCCTCCAGGTTGGCGAGGTTGCCGCTGCCCCAGGCCACGTCGCCCACGATCACATGGGCGGCCGCGGCGAGCCGGGCCGCGAGCTGCTGGCGGGCGGGCGGCCCGACGGGCGAGAAGGGCGCTTCCACCACGCACGGCAGCCCCAGGCGGGCGGCCAGGGTGTGGTCGGAGTCTAAAAGGTTCACCACCCCCACGCTCACGGCGAAGCCCAGGCGGTGCAGGGTCGGGATCAGGCGAACGCCCGAGCCGCCGCCCGCGATCACATGCACGGCCGCCCATCTGCCGGCGATTTGCCGTTCGATGCCGTCGACGGGCAGCAAATACGGCAGACCGGTGTCGGGATGGTGGCGCACCTGCACGGCCAGGCCGAAGGCGCGCTGGATCAGCTCGGGCACCAGCACCGCCTCCGGGCGGCCATCGGCCAAGATCCCGCCGGGGGCCGCGTCGTCGCCGGCCTCCACCACCCACAAGCGGTGGCAGAACTGGGCGGCCAGGTTGAGGTCGTGCAGCACGGCCACGGCCGCCACGCCGCGCTCCTGGGTGGCCGCCCGCACCAGCTTGAAGAACTCCAGTTGGTGACCGAGATCCAGGTGGGCGGTGGGCTCGTCCAGCATCAGGAGCGGCGCGTCTTGGGCCAGCGCGCGGGCCAGGTAGGCCCGCTGGCGCTGGCCCCCGGAAAGCCGGTCCACGCGTTGGTCCTGGATCGTGGTCAGGCCGGTCGCGGCGAGCGCGTCGGCGATCGCCGCGCGGTCCGCGCCCGCTTCCACCAACCCCCAGCCCCGTTGGTGCGGGAAGCGCCCCATGCGCACCACCTCGCGCACGGTCCAGCCCTCGTCGGCGGGCAAGCTCTGGGGCATATAGGCCCGCAGCTTCGCGAGCTCCGCGGCGCGGTAAGCCGCCAGGGGCTTGCCTTGCACCGCGATCTGGCCACCCAGCGTGGGGAGCAGCCCGGCCAGCGTCTTGAGCAAGGTGGACTTGCCGGCGCCGTTGGGACCCACGATGCCCACCAGCTCGCCCGGCGCGACGGCAAGCGTCGCCTCCGTGACCACCGGCCGGCCGTCGTAGCCGCAGGCCAGCCGGCTCGCGCTCAACAACGTCATGCGCGCTGCCTCGAGAGCAGGTAGAGGAAGAAGGGCGCACCCAGCAGGGCGGTCAGGATGCCCACCGGCACCTCCACGGGCACCCACACCACCCGCGCGGCCAGGTCGGCGATCGTGAGCAGCGCGCCGCCCAGCAGGGCCGCGGTGGGCAGCACTTTGCGCAGATCCGGGCCCACCAGCAGCCGGGCCAGGTGCGGCACCACCAGCCCCAAAAAGCCGATCATGCCGCAAACGCTCACGATCGCCGCCGTCAGCAGTGCCGCGAGCACGATCACGGCGCGCTGATCCTTCGCCACGTCCACGCCCAGGCCGGCCGCGGTCTCCTCGCCCAGCTGCAGCAAGTTCAGGCGCGGCGTGTAATAGGCCACGCCCACCACGGCGACCACGACGTAGGGCGTCACCAGGGCCAGCTGGTCCCAGCCGCGGCCCGACAGGCCGCCCACCAGCCAGAAGTAGAGTTGGGCGAAGCTCTCCGCGCGCGCCACCAGCGCGAGCGACAGCAAGGCCGACAAAAACGAGCTGACGGCCACGCCGGCGAGCAGCAAGCGCTCGACCTGCACGCCGCGCGCCCCCACCCGGGCCAGGCGGTAGACCACGGCGACCGCCGCAAGCGAGCCACAAAACGCCAGCGGCGGCACGGCCTGCGGCCCACCAAAGAGCCCGAAGGCGATGGCCAAGGCCGCACCCAGCGCCGCGCCCGCCGAGGCGCCGATCAGGTACGGGTCGGCCAGCGGGTTGCGCAGCA
>JAQBPE010000161.1 GCA_028287685.1 Cyanobacteria bacterium RYN_339
GCGAGCACCACCGTCAGCGCGACGGCCGCCGGCGCCAGCCCCCAATCGATCGCCGCGGGCGCGAGGCGCCGCATCACGGCGAGACACAGGCCGATCGCGAAGGGGTGCAGCATGTAGAGGCCGTACGAGATCTTGCCCAGGTAGACCAGCGGCCGACGTTCCAAGTTCGGCACGGCCTCCGGGCGGTAGGCGAACTGCGCGATCAGCACCAGGAACAGGGCCGCGAACACGTCGGTGCGGTAGGCCCACAAGTCGAGGTCGGTCCATAACAGCAGCGGCACCGCCAGGCAGGCCCCCCAGAACACGGGCCGGGCCAGCAGCGCGCGGGCCTTGCCGGCGGCCAGCCAGGCCGCGCCCAGGCCCCCCATGGCCATGCAGTCGATGCGCGTGCGCTCGAGCAGGTACTGCGCCCGGGGCACCCACTCGCCGCCCACATGCAGGAACTGCACGGCCACCTGCATCCCACTTCTCAGCACCAGGAACCACAGCACCGCTAGCGCGCAGAGTTGGGCCACGTCCACGCCGCGGCGCACCAGCCAGGGCCATAGCAGGTAAAACTGCTCCTCGACGCCGATCGACCAGAGGTGGCCGGCGTAGGGCACGGTGGGCAGCGAGGGCGCGAGGAAGTTCGGCAAGAAGAACAAATAGAGCGCGAGCACGCCGAAGCCGGGCCAGGGCGCGGTGCCCGGCAGCCAGCCCGGCACCACGGCGAAGGCCAGCGCCACCACCCCGAAGTACAGCGGCCAGATGCGCAGCACGCGGCGCAGATAAAACCGCCCGACGTCCACCCGGCCGTGCTCGGCGCGCTCTTTCAGCAAGAGGTGGGTGATCAGGAAGCCGCTCAGCACGAAGAAGAAGGTCACGGCGAGCCCGCCCGCCTGCCGCACCACCGGCGAGTCCCAGGCGCTGGCGTAGCCCAGCTCGGCCTTCTGCATGGCCACGTGGTGCAGCACCACCACCAGGGCGGCCACGAAGCGCAGGCCATTGAGGTTGGGGAAGTAGGGGACCATCGTGATCCCAACGTACCCGGAATGCGGCCTAGGGCCGCCCGGTCGGCCGCTTGGGCGCCTGGCGCCGCGGCGGCGGCGGCGGCTTGCGCTTGGGCTTGGCGCCCTTGAAGCGCAGCCCGATCGCGCCCGCGCCCATCAGCAGCACCAACGCGCCGCCCCACTTGATGTTGCTGGCGCGCTTGTCGGCGGCGGCTTGCGCCTCCTGGGCGTCCTTGGCCGCCTGGTTGGCCTCCGCGATCGCCTGGCGCTGCGCGTTCTCCAGCCGCTGGCCGATCGACGGCTGCTTACGGAACTGGATGAAGGGCTCGGGCGTGTCGCCCGGCTTGAAGGGTTGCAGGCCCCCCGGACGCTGCTGGTTCTGGAAGACCTGCCCCTGGTTCTGGCCCTGGCGCTGGACGTCCTGCAACTGCTGCTGCTGTTGCTGTTGGTACTGCTGGTTGTAGTTGATGGAATTGTTCATCGGGTAGGCCATGGCGGGCGCGGCCGCCCCCAACACCAAGAGCCCCACCGCCCACCAGTTGACATGCATCGCGCGTTCTCCGTATAGCCCGTCATCTCATGCCTACCCGGGCCGCCACGGCGAAAAACCACCCCCCTCCCCACTCGCGGGGGAGGTGCCGGCAGGCGGAGGGGGCCTCACGGCCCCTCCAGCCAGCCCACGCGCAGGTCATCCGCGATCGCCACCCGCGTGGCATCGCCCACCGGCCGCGCCACCGCGAGGAACAGCGCGCGCGACCGCCCCGTGTCATCCACCGGCAAGGCCAACTCGCCGAACCCGCGCGCCAGCCGGATCAACCCACGGTAGTCGTAGCGCGCAGCCGGCAACGGGTTGGCGTTGGCATCGAGCAGCACGATCTGGGGCCGGTAGCGCCCGCCGTCGAGCCAATAAGCGGCATAGAACGAGCGCCCCTCGCCGGGCTGCGGCAGCGGATCGGGCGCGTCCGAGGCCAGCTCGTAGCCCAAGACCGGCAGCCCGTCCTCGCTCTCCAGCCGCCACCAGGGCTTCGCCTCGGCATCCCGGACGCGCGCCCAGCGGAAGTTCCCGCGCCGCGTCAGCCGCACGTGCTCCAGCTCGCGCGGCTCCGCCACCAGGGCCAGCGCGAAGCCGCCCGGCCCCGTGATGGCCACGTCCAGCGGGTTCCCGGTCTCTAGCAGCGGGGCGGGCGAGGCCAAGGCCACGGGCGAGGGGCTGGCGGCGGGGCTGGCGTCCACGTCCGCGAAGACGTCCGCCACGGAGCCGCTGGGCCGCGGCACCACCACGCCCGGCCCCATGACCGGCAGCGTCACCTGGCACGCGGCCAGGAGCAACATCGAAGCCATGACCACGAAGCGACGCACGGGCAAGCCCCCCTGCTTCAGGGCTTCGCCGTCGAACTCCCGTTTTCCTGCTCGAGCGTGCTCGTGAGGATCAGGTTGGCGTTGCCCACCGGCCGGCCGTCGCCGCTGGTGGCGACCCCCAGTTGCAGCGCGCCGGCCGCGGGCACGTACTTGTAGACGCCCGCGAAGCCCGGCTGGGCCACCAGTTGGGAAGGCTCTGCCACCTGGGCCACGCCCACGTAGACCTGCACCGGCCCGCCGTCCGCCCCGCGCGGCGCGAGCTCGCCCAGCAGCAGCCGGCCCGTGAAGTCGAAGCGCGCGGTGGTGAGCGCGTCGGTGTTGCGCTCCGCGTCGATCACCACGCCCCCCAGCGTGGTGTCCAAACCGCCCCAGCTGGTGGCGAGCTCCGCGTGGTCGCTGGCGCTGGTCTCCGAGGGGGCGCCCGCGCCGGTGCCGCCCGCGATCATGTAGCCGGCCGCGTAGAAGTCGAAGGTGGCGTGGCGCAGCCGCCAGAGCGAGAGCGCCCCCGCGGTGTCGTGCACCAGCTTGAAGTGGCCGTTGCGCGTGAAGAGCAGGTCGGCGGCGCTCGCGGGGTTGGGCTTGGTGGCGAGCACGAAGAAGCCGGGCCCGCTCACGGCCAGATCCGTCGCCACGGTGGTCTTCTTGTAGCGATCCGGCGTGGGCGTGGCCACCGGGCTGGCCGCCGGATCGAGCGACGCCGTGGGCGACGGCGAGGCCGGCGGGGGCGTGGGCACCGCGACCACGGAGGGCCTCGGCGTGGCCATCAAAGGCGAGGGCGCCGGCTTGGGCGTGGCCATCGCGGGCGCCGCCGGCGTGGCCGGGTGGGCCTGGGCCGTGTCGACGACGACGCTCGACGGCAAAGACGGGTCCTCGCACGCGACGAGGGCCAACAAGCAGCCGATAAGCAAGAGATAACGGGGCGTCACGCGCCCATTATACCCGGCCGATTGGCTTCCCAAGCCACATCGGCCGGTCGCACAGGCAAAAAATTAACACGGAAACCCACGTCCGTTCGCAAAAGTTCATGATACATGCAGGGTCCCAGCGTTATAATGCCCATCAGCGTCCCTCCGCCCAGCCATGACAGGAGCACCCGCATGGAACGGAAACGCGTCCTGGTGGTCGAAGACGACCGCGACGTCAACACCCTTATTTGCCGCTACCTCGGCCACCGCGACTTCACGTGCACCGGCGCGCACTCCGCGGAGCAGTGCCTGGGCGAGCTGGATGCCGATTCGGCGCCCGATCTGATCCTGATCGACCTCGAGTTGCCCGATCTGGACGGCGCCGAGCTGTGCCGGCGGATCCACCAGCGCGCCGACGCGCGCGACGTGCCCGTGCTGCTGATGACGGGCTACCAACTGGCCAACCAGCTCGACCGCGTGCGCGCCGCCGGGGCCGCTGCCTTGCTGCTCAAGCCCTTCTCGCCCAAGGAGCTGCTCGCCAAGGTGATCGAGATGACGCGCGTGCCCCCCGCGGCCCAGGCGATCTGACCTTAACTTCAATTTAATTTTCACGATCGGCGCCCCGATCCGCCTCGCTGGCGGAAGAGGGCGCCGATCGTTTGATCGCGCGGAATTTTTTTTCGCGTGGGGGCTTCCCATGGGGACAAACCTATGTTAATGTGTCCTTAACTTCAAGACCACGGGGTCACGCATCCACCGACAGGTACTTACTCTCGAACGGAGTCTGCCTTGAACCATGCGCGCCTGTTATGCGCTTCGCTGCTCATCGCCACGCTGGCCGGTTGTGCCCACCCCCTGACCGCTGCGCGCGCCACGACGGCGTTCGCGACCCGTCCGGTGGCCCACGCCGCCCCCACCGGTTACTACGCCGCCGCCGAGGGCAAGACCGGTCAACAGCTGCTCGCCGCCCTCAAGGGCGTGGTCGGGCCGCACAAGGACCTGGGCTATGACTTGGCCCGCGACGTGATGTTCAAGGACGTCGACGACCTCGACAACGACAACCAGGTGATGGACATCTACCTGGGCAAGGTCTGGGCCAACGTCTCCGATCGCGTCACCGCCTACCAGAACGGCGCCGGCATGAACGCCGAGCACACCTGGCCCCAGTCCAAGGGCGCCGAGGGCGTGGCGAAGGCCGACCTCCACCACCTCTTCCCGGCCGACGTGAAGGCCAACTCCACCCGCTCGAGCTGGCCGTTCGGCGAGGTGAAGACCCAGGTCTGGGCCGGCGGCGGCAGCGAGCTGGGCCAGAACGCCGACGGCGTCGAGGTCTTCTGCCCGCGTGCCCCCCAGCGCGGCGACACCGCCCGCGCGATCTTCTACTTCTACCTGATGTATTCCGGTGTGGGCTCGACCAACCTCGAGAACTTCAAGGTCGAGCAGCCCGTGCTGCGCCGTTGGAGCAAGGAAGACCCCGTCGACGCGAACGAGGCCCTGCGCAACGACAAGATCCAGGCCGCCCAGGGCAACCGCAACCCGTTCGTCGACCACCCGGAGTGGATCGACACGGTGGGCGAGTTCCTGCCAAGCAAGCTTCGGCGCTAAACCGCGCCAACGAGTTGGGCCCCAGGGAGGGGCAAGGTGAGAGAGAGAACCGAAGGGGTGAGCGGGTCCGCTTGCCCCTTCGGCCATGGGACCTGCTAGGGGGTCGTGATGCCGGCGCGGTTCAGGGCCTTCTTGTTGGCCAAGTCCGCGCTGGTGTAGGCATCGAGCGCCGCATACACGGAGTAGACGCCCAAAGCCGTCCACATCCCGTTGTTCGGCCCGCTGCCCTGCCCCAGCAAGCTGCCGATGCCCCAGCCGCCCGCGACCACCACCGGGCCCATCAGCCCCGTGGCGACGCCACGCAGGGGGTCACCGGCATACGCCTGGCCCAGCCCGGAGAACACGGGGCCGGCGATCGCCAGCCCCACCGTCACGCGCGGATCCTTGAGCAGCAGCCCGGTGCCGACGATCGCCGCCGGCAAAGCCACGCTCAGCGCCATGGCGAGCGACGTGCTCTTGAAGATGACCGGCCGGCCCGGCTGGAACGGCGCGTTGGGGTCGTACTCGATCGTGGTGGTCGAGTCGGCGAAGGCCGGCGTGGCCGCGAGCGCCACCAGCGCCAGCGCCAACGTCAGGGCCTTCAACCCGACACCATCTGGTTGATCTTGGTGCGCAGGCGCCCCACGGCCTGCGAGTGCAGCTGGCACACGCGGCTCTCCGTCACGGAGAGCACCTGGCCGATTTCCTTGAGCGTCAGGCCCTCGTGGTAATACAGCGAGACCAACAGCCGCTCGCGCTCGGGCAGCAGGTCGATCGCCTTGCCCAGGATGTCCGTCATCTCTTCCGCGTCGAAGGCGGCGGCGGGGCCCAGGCGGTCGTCGGCCAGGGTGTCGAGCCAGCTGACCTTCTGGCCGTCGTCGCTCATCATGACCAGGTCGTCGAGCGAGAGCACCGGCGCCACGATCTCCGAGAGGCTCTTGGGCAGATTATCCACCGTGGTGCCCAGCGCGGTCGCGAGCTCGCCGTCGGTGGCGGTGCGGCCCAGTTGGTGCTCGAGCGAGCGGATCGAGCCCTCCATCTCCTTGGCCTTCTGGCGCACGGAGCGGGGCAGCCAGTCCTGCGAGCGCAACTCATCGATGATCGCGCCGCGGATGCGGCTCACGGCGAAGGTCTCGAACTTGAAGCCGCGCTCCGGGTTGAAGCGCTCGATCGCCGTGATCAGGCCCATCACGCCGTAGCCGACCAGGTCCTCGGCGTCCACGGTGGGCGGCAGCGTGACCGCCAGGCGGCCGACCACGTACTTGACCAGGGGCAGATACTCCAACACCAGCTTCTCCCGCGTGGCGGGATCGGGCGTCTTGGAATACTTCTGCCAGAGGTCCTGGACGGTCAGCATGCGGCGGGGGTGCTCCTAGCAAGGGTTCTATAAACCGCCCGGCGGGCAACGGTCAAGGCGCTCATTCGCTCATGAGCCCCTGAACGTGCTTCGCCGCTTGCTTGAAGTCGATTGGCTGGAAGGGGTCGGCCGGGGCCTGCGGCACCACCTTGGTGGCCTCGGTCTCCGCCGCCTTCTCCGCCGCCATTTCGGCGGCCATTTCCGCCGCCAGGTCGTCCTGTACCATCACGTCCAGCTTGCCGCCCCGGGGCGGCGGGGGCTCGTGCGCCAGCGTGCGCAGGCCCTTGAGGGTCATCCCCACCACCGCGCCCAGCGCCAGGCCGAGGCCGGCGGCAACGCACGCGCGCATGAGCACCCAGGGCAGGGGCACGCCGGCCATCAGGCCCAGCACCCACACCAACAGGAAGGAACCGCTGCCAAAGGCCAGCTTCCAGTTCGGTTCCCGGTCTCGTACGATTCGCGTCTCGCGCGCCATGGTGGGTATCCCTTCCCCATGACTTGTACCCGATTTCGCCCCAATTCGCCCGCGACGCCCATCACAAGGGACGCTAGGCCCCTAAACTTAAGGGGCGCTGGGTTCCGCGGCGCGGGCCTGGAAGTCCCTGGACAACGGGAAGCGCAGCTCGAAGCAGGTCCCGCGCCCGGGCTGGGTTTCGATGTGGATGAAGCCGCCCAGGCCGTCCACCTTGTGCTTGACCGCGTCGAGCCCCACGCCGCGCCCGGACAGGCGCGTGGCCTGTTCCGTGGTCGAAAGCCCCGGCAGGAAGGCCAGGTCGATGGCGCGCTCCGGGCTCAGGCTCGCAGCATCCGCGGCGCTCAACCGTCCTGCGGCGACCGCTTTCTCCTTCAGCCGTGCCACGTCGATGCCGCGCCCGTCGTCGGCCACGCGGATCAGCACCTGGGTGCCCTCCAGGCGCGCCGTCAGCGAGAGCGAGCACTGGCCGTCCTTGCCCGCCGCCTGCCGCTCCGCGGGCGTCTCCAGCCCGTGGTCCAGCGCGTTGCGGATCAGGTGCACCAGCAACTCGCCCAACTCGTCGACCAGCAGCCGATCGAGCGCGATCTCGTGGCCTTCCACCTCGAAGCGAACCTGCTTGCCCAGATCCTGGGCCAGGTCGCGCACCACGCGCGGGAAGCGGCCAAACACGCCTTCGAGCGGCACCAGCCGCATGGCCATCAGCGCCTCGCGCATGCGCGCGCCCATCGCCACCACCTCGTCGAGCGCCTCGCGCACGTCGGGGCGGTCGGTCGCGCCCTGGCGCTCCAGCACGCGGGCGAGCCGGCTGTGGCCGATGCCCAGCGCGCCCAAGAGGTCCATCATGTCGTCCAGCCGGTCCGTGTCCACGCGCATCGAGCGCGGGCGGCGCGGCCGGCGCACGGCTTCCGAGGGCGCGTCTTCGCGCGGCGGGCTGGCTTCGAACGCCGTCATCGGCGTGATGCCGACCGTCAGGATCTCCTTGATCGGCAAGAGGCTCTCGCGCAGGGTGGTCGGGTCCTCCGCCGTGACGAAGAGCGCGCGGAAGGTCTCGTTGCCCGGCAAATCCAGCTCCGCGAGTGCGGGCTCGAGGCGCACCACGCCGCCGAACTCCGCGAGCGTCGCGACCGCCATCGAGGCCTTGACGGCGCGGTTGGCCGCGTGGGGCACCAGCCCGATCTCGATCCAGTAGGCGTGGCGGCCACGCGCGAGCGCCTGCTCCAGCTGCCGCCGCTCGGACACCTCCAAGGGCGGCGCGTCGCCGCCCACGGGGGCCGCGGCCACCTGCTCCTCCACCTTGGCACAGGCGATCTCGGAGAGGTCGCCGAGCATCGCGTGGATCGCCTCGGGGCCAACGTCGGCCAGCATCACGACCGTGAAGCCGTCGGGCGCATTCTCCCATTCCAGCTCCTCGAGCGAGGGCGTGATGTCGATGACCGGGCCCAGCATCTCGAGGCTGGAGGTGATCACGAGCGCCCGCGCGCTCTTCATGAAGCAGCTCGGATCGAGCGCGATCTCGATGCGGAAGGTGCGGTTGTGGTCGGCGACGGGCGCGCAGGGCGGCGCCACGAACGCGGGCACCACCACCTCGATGTCGAGCGGGCGGGCGCCGGCGAGCACCACCAGCAGCTCGGCCTCCAGGCCGCTCACGTCCTGCGGCTCGTCGCGGTTCAGCTCGATCGCGGCGATGCGCTCCTCCAAGACGTCCAGGCAGCGCAGCAGCAGCCCGGAGATCTCCGGCGTCAGCACCAGCGCGCCGCGCCGGAGCGCGTCGAGCAAGCCTTCCATGGCATGCGTCAGCGTGACCAGGTCGGCGAAGTCCATCGTGTCCGCCATCCCCTTGAAGGAGTGGATGTTGCGGAAGACCTCGTTCAGCAGCTCGGTGTCGCCCGGCGCGTGCTCCAGCGCCACGAACAGCTCCGCGAGCTGCTGCACACGCTCGCGGCCCTCGTCGAGGAACAGGCTAAGGTAGTAGGTGGAATCCAACGCTAGCTTGCCTCGCTGCGTTGATAGAAGAACGGCGCCAGCAGGTCGAAGCCCAGCTCGCGGTGGCCGAAGATCCGCTCCGTGCCGCCCACGAAGAGCACGCCGCCGGGCGCCAGCGCGCGGCGGAACTGGCGGTAGAGCTTCAGCTTGCTCTCCTCGTTGAGGTAGATCACCACGTTGCGGCAGAGGATCAGGTGGCAGTCCAGCTCCGGCTCCTCGCTCAGCAAATCTTGCCGGTAGAAGCGGGAGCGCGCGCGGATTTCGGGCGCCAGCAGGCGCTGCTGGTTGCCCTCCGGCGTGAAGTAGCGCGCCAGGCGCTCGGGTGACACGCCGGGCACCTCGTGCGCGCCATAGAGCCCGGCTTCCGCGCGCACCAGGCTCGCGCGGTCGAGGTCGGTGCCGATCAAGGTCACGCGGTCGAGCGCGCCCATCTCCGCGAGCACCATGCCCAGGGTGTAGAGCTCCGCGCCCATGCTGCAGCCGGCGCTCCAGACTTTCAGGTGAGCATGCCGTTCGAGCAGGGCGGGCAGCACGGTGGTCGCCAGTTCCTCCCACTTCTCGGGGTTGCGGAAGAACTCGCTCACGTTGATCGTCAGGCCGTCCACGAAGTCCGCCAGCCGCCGTGGATCCGCCTGCAAGACGTCGGCGAAGTCGGAGAGCGTCTTCACGCCGGCGCGGCAGAACAGGGCCGCGATGCGGCGCTCGATCTGGCGGGGCTTGTACGCCCCGACGTCGACGCCGATCAGGGGCGCCACGCGCTCCTTGAAGGCCACCAGCTCCTCCGGCGTGAACAGCGGCGGACGCGCGCCCACCGTCCCGGCGACCGGGGTAGCGGGGCGGACGGTGCTGGGCACGAAGCGGGGACCGGTCGTTGTCACGGGCGTCCTTGGGCGGGGAGGGCTACCGATCCCCATGTA
>JAQBPE010000162.1 GCA_028287685.1 Cyanobacteria bacterium RYN_339
CGGTCGTCACCTCTTGCAGGAGCCAACAATATTGATCTGGCCGACTACGTGGGCCGCCTGGCCTGGGTCGCAGACTGGGGCGAGGTCGGTCTCAATGGCTATATGGTCGATATCAAGGACGGGCCGATTGGGACGAAAGGGGCGCTCGGTGTCGACTATCGTTTCAACCTGCCATTCAATTTGACGCTGCTTGGAGAGTACGTGGATCAAGAAGACCGGGCCCTCGGTATCTACTCTCGAGGCATCTACACCCGGCTCAATTACGATCTGAGCGATGTGGTTCCCGGTCTGCGCCCGTTTGTGGGCTACGAGCATAGTTTTGACAACGTTGGCAGCGCCGGGGTGTGGTCAGACAACGAGTCGACCTACTTGGCCGGGATAAGGTACTCCGTCTACCACGGCGTGACGCTGGGCTGCGAGTTGTTGGTGGGCGACAGCGACCTCCATAGCGGAGGTAACTTGATCAATCGGCTCGAAGTTCGGTTTTGACGGGCAGCTAGCCTGCTGCCGCAGTCCTGCGCCAGGTGCAACGACCTGGCGATCGCCCCCATCCGCGAGTCACCCGGCGGTTTTTTGGCCCGGTCTGAATCAGCCCGCACCGAGCTCTTAATACCTGGAGGACAAGGCCGCCGCGAGGCAGGCGTGTAGAAGCTTAACGGGCATGTTGGGATTCCGCGTAGGCGCGGATGTAGTGCTGCAGGCCCAACAGGTAGGTGTGGAAGTGGTAGGACTTCATCTCCTCGTAGGCCTGGTCGAAGCTCCAATGGTCATGGCTGATGCGGTAACAGAAGGCGCCCGTGCCCGTGCGGTCGCGGCCCTGCATGCAGTGGAAGTACAAGGGCCGGGCGGCCGGATCGTTGACGAGGGCCAGGAAGGCGTCCATGTTGGCCTGCTTGGGCGCCGTGATCACGGAGAGCGCGATCGAGCGGAAGGCGATGCCATGGGCCTGGCACCAGGCCTGCTCGTGCGCGACAGCCGTGGCGTCGTTCTCGAGGTCGATGATCGTCTTCACGCCCAGGCCTTGGAGCTGCTCGAGGCCCTTGTCGGTGGGGCGCGCGCCGCGGAAGAGCGTGTCCGTGACCTTGCCGAAGTTGCCCAGGTCGCCAGCCGGGGGCGCAGGCCACGGCAGCCAGCTGAACATCGCACCGCCGAGCGCGGTGCTGGCCTTCACCGGGGCGCCCGGCTCCACCGGGGCGTCCGTGATCAGGCGGTCGGGCGAGGCGGCCGCCAGCGCGTCGAGCTGGCTCGTGGTCGGCATGATCTCCGAGGGCACCACTTCCGCGGCGGCAGCGGCCGTGGCCTCCACCGTCGCGTAAACCGCCACGCTGGGCGCCGGGCCTGCAGGCCGCACGGCAGCCGCCTGGGGCACGCCAGCAACCCGGCCGGCAGCTGGCCCGACGGCAGCCGGACTCGGCCCGGAGCAGCCGGCGAGGGCAAGGACGATGGCGGTGGCGGACAGCAACGAGCGCATAAGGCACCTCGACGACGGACCTGGTAGACCCCATGGTTGTCGCCGCCAAGCGCCGAAAAAAGGTTATCCCACTGTAAATCTCACGACATGGCCGTGATAACGTTTCAGGAACGTTTCTACCCAATCAAGGTGTGGCCTCGTAGACGGCGACCTGGCTGCCGTGGACGACGTAGATCCGGTGCGTGGCCGGGTCCAGCGCCAGGGCATGCGCGTGGTCAAAGGTCTTGATGGTGGCCAGCACCTGGTAGTGGTCCGCGTCTTGCTGGCCGATCACCGTCATATCACCCGACTTGCCGTTGGCCGTGTAGATGCGGCGCAGGCCCGGATCGTAGGCCACGAAGTCCACGCCCTGGCCGATCGGCGCGGTCGCGACGCGCCGGCCCGTCGTGGCGTCCAGCACCACCAGCAGCTCGTTGTCACAGGCGGCGAAGAGGCGCCCATGCTGGGCGTCCAGGGCCAGGCCCGTGGGCCCCTCGCCCGGGGCCAGCGGGTAGCGCGCCGTGACCTGGTGACGGCGTGGGTTTACCACCACCAGCTCGTTGGTATCTTCCAGGTTCTGGTAGACCAGGCCGCTGGCGGGATCGGCCTGGGCGTACTCCGGGGCGCCGCCCAGGGGGATGGTGGCGATCGCCTTGCGGGCCACAGGATCGATCAAGGTGGCGCTGTTGCCCTTGTGGTTGCCCACGTACACCTGGCCCGTGGGCGCGTCGTAGAGGATCGCGTCGGGGCCCTCGCCGGCAGGGATGCGGCCGACCACGGCGTGCTGCTTGAGGTCCACCACGGCCACCTCGGCCTTGCCGCCCACGCTGGCGAAGCCCAGGCCCAGGCCGGGCACGGGCACCATGGCGTGCACGCGCGGCAAGCCGGGCACGGTGGCCATGACCTTGTTGGTGCGCAGGTCGATCGCCACGACCTGGTCCATGCCGGTGTAGCCGACATAAAGCAGGTGGCGCTCTGCGTCCACGTTCATGTAATCCGCGAACGCCCGCAGCGCCCCTGGGGGCAAGTCCACGGACGCGACCTGGTGGACGGGCGGGGCGGCCAGGGCCGCGGCGAGCAAGAGGCCGATCAAGGGGAGCTCCTTCCGGGCCGGTGAAGCCGGCCCAACAGCAGGTAGATGACGGGGGTCGTGTACAAGGTCAAGACCTGGGACAACACAAGGCCGCCCACGATGGCCACACCCAAGGGGGCCCGCACCTCGGCGCCCGGGCCATGGCCCAGCGCCAATGGCAAGCCGCCCAGGATCGCGGCCGCGGTCGTCATCATGATCGGCCGGAACCGCAAGACGCAGGCCTGGCGGATCGCATCCTCGGGCGAGAGGCCGTGGTGGCGCTCCGCGTCCAGCGCGAAGTCCACCATCATGATCGCGTTCTTCTTGACGATGCCGATCAGCAGGATGATGCCGATCAACGCCACCAGCGTCAACTCGTAGTGTAGCGCGTTCAGCGCCACCAGCGCGCCCAGCCCCGCCGACGGCAGGGTCGACAGGATCGTAAGCGGGTGGATGTAGCTCTCGTAGAGGATCCCCAGCACCACGTAGACGGCCAGGATCGCGGTGGCGATCAGCCACGGCTGGGACGCCAGCGACGCCGCGAAGGCCCGGGCCGTCCCCTGGAACCCGCCGTGCAGCGTGGGCGGCATGCCCAACGCGTTGATCGCGGCCTGGACATGGTCGATCGCGTCGCCCAGCGCCGTGCCGGGCACCAGGTCGAAAGCCAGCGTAAGGGCCGGGAACTGCCCCTGGTGGATGATCTGGAGCGGCTGGGGCGCGGACTCCAGGCGGGCCACCACGGTCAGGGGCACCTGGGGTGCGACGTAGAGCGTGCGCAGCGCCGCCAGGTCCGTGCGGAACGCGGGCAAGAGCTCGAGCACCACGCGACGCTGGTCCACATGGGAGAAGATCGTGGCCACCTGGCGCTGCCCGAGGGCGTCGTAGAGCGTGTCGTCGATCAGCTGCGGCGAAATCCCCAGCGCGCTCGCCCTGGCGCGGTCGATCACCACGCCGACGCCAGGCGCTGCGGCCTGGTAGTCGCTCGACACGTCCAGGATCTCCGGCAACGTACGCACGCGTTCCATCAGGCGCGGCACCCAGGCGTACAACTCGTCGAGGTCATTGTCTTCCAGCGTGTACTGGAACTGGTTCTGGCTGGAGCGTCCGCCCAACGACAAGGCCTGCACCGCCTGCATGTGGGGGACGACGCCCGGTAGTTGTCGCGCCTGGGGCATCAGCCGGGCAATCACCTGTTGGGGCGTGGCGTGGCGTCGCTCGAACGGCTGGAGGTAGGCCCCGAAACGCCCCGTGCTCGAGCCGCCGCCGGCCCACCCGTAGACATGCTCGACGTCCGGGTCGGCCTGGACCAAGGCAAGCGCCCGCTGCTCGCGCTCCGCGAGGGCATCCAGCGAGGTGCCGGGCAAGGTCTCAACGGAGCCCGACACCACGCCGGTATCTTGCGGCGGGAAGAAGCCCTTGGGGGTCTGCCAATAGAGCAGGCCCGTGGCCAGCGCCACGGCCACGGTCGCGGCGAACGTCAGCCAGCGCCGGCGCAACACCCGATCCAGAGACCGCGCGTATGCGGCAGCGGTAGCCGCGAAGGCACGCTCGAAAGGCGATTCCGGGCGCACCTGGGCGTCTCGCCCCAGCAACACCCGGCCGAGCATGGGCGTGAGCACCAACGAAACCACGCCGGAAGCCAGGATGGCCGCGCCCACGGTCACGGAGAACTCCCGGAACAGGCGGCCCACCAGGCCCCCCATCAGCAGCAACGGGATCAGCGCCGCCACCAGCGATAGCGTCATCGAGACGACCGTGAAGCCGACCTCGCGCGAGCCCTCCAGCGCGGCCTCGAGCGGCCCCAGCCCCAGCTCGCGGTGGCGCACGATGTTCTCGATCACCACGATGGCGTCGTCCACCATGAAGCCCGTCGCCACCGTAAGTCCCATCAGCGTGAGGTTGTTCACGCTGTAGCCCAGGCGCTCCATCAGGACGAAGGTGCAGGCGATCGAGAGCGGAATGGCGAGGGCCGGGATCAACGTGACCCAGACGCCGCGCAGGAACAAGAAGACCACGCCCACCACCAGCGCGATCGTCAGCAGCAAGGTGGCTTGGATCTCGTTGACCGCGGCCTCGATCGTGCGCGTGCGATCGCCCACCACGTCCACCTGAACGCTAGCAGGGATCGCGCGGACCAGCTCGGGCAATGCCTGCTTCACCGCCGCCACGGTCTCCACCACGTTGAACCCCGGCTGCTTATGGATGTCCACGATGATCGCCGGCTTGCCGTCGAACCAGGCCCGTTGGTGGGCGTCTTCCACGTCATCGAGCGCGCGGCCCACGTCCCGCACGTGGACCGCGGCGCCGTTGTGGTAGGCAAGCACCAGGTCGTCGAACGCGGCGGCCGAGGTGAGCTGGTCCGTGGCGTCCACCGCCAGGGTGGTGTCCGGACCCTCCAGCGAGCCCTTGGGGGCGTTGGCGGTGGACGCGCCCAGCACGGCCCGCACCTGTTCCAGGCCCAGGCCCAGCTGGGCAAGCTTGTGCGGGTCGACCTGCACCCGCACCGCCGGCCGTTGCTCGCCGTGCAGGTCGATCATGCCCACCCCCCGGACGCGAGAGAGCTGCTGGGCGATGTACGCGTCCGCGTAGACGTCCTGCTCGCGCAGCGGCATGGTCGCCGAATGGACCGCCAACGACATGATCAGGAAGTCCGCCGGGTTGGCCTTCTCGTAGGAAGGCGGGCGTGGCAGCCCGCGCGGCAGGTCGCCGCTGGCGGCGTTGAGGGCGGCCTGGACGTCCTGGGCGGCGGCGTCGATGCTGCGATCGAGGTCGAACTGGAGCGAGATCGCGGTCTGGCCCAGCGAGCTCGTGGAGGTCATCTCCGTCAGCCCCGGCACCAGGGCCAATTGGCGTTCCAACGGGGCGGCCACGGAGGTCGCCATGACGTTGGCGCTCGCGCCGGAGAGGCTGGCGGAGACCTGGATCGCGGGCAGCTCCACCTGGGGCAGGGCCGCGATCGGCAGGTGCTGGTAGGCAGCCGTGCCCGCCAGCACCAGCACCAACATCAACAGCGACGTGGCGATCGGCCGGTGGATGAAAGGGGCGGAGACGTTCACGCCCGCTCGCCTCGCGCCCTACTTGGCGGTGTGAAGGATCGCGGCCTTCTGGTCTGCCGGCACGGTGGCCCAGTACTTGGCGAAGTCCTTCACGAAGACGAGCTTCTCGTCCTCGAAGCCTTCGTGGAAGCGGTACTGCGGCATCTCCGCCAGGGCCTTGTCCACGGTCCAGCCCTGGACGGTCATGCGGTAGATCGCGGCCATCGCGCCGGTGCGATCGGCGCCGTGCAGGCAGTGGAAGAAGACCTTGCCGTTCGCCGGATCCGTCACGGCCTTCAAGAAGTCCACGCCTTGCTGGCGCGAGGGGGCGCCAATCGGGGGCAGCGGCATGTAGATGTACTTCTGGCCGGCGGCGGCGACCATGGGTCGCTCCCAGTCTTCCTCGGGCCGGAGGTTGATCACCGTGTCCACGCCCTGGGCCTTGAGGTCCTTGAAGCCCTGGGCGGTAGGCTGGGCGCCGCGCACGAGCGAGGGCGCGAGGTCGCCCAGGTTGTCCAGAGGGGCCTGGTTCGCCTTGGGCTTGCTCATGAGGCCATACGCCCAGTACCCTAGCCTGCGCAGGAAGCCGACGTGGCCGAGGGCCACCATGACGTCGGCGATTTCCTCTTCCACGCGGTGCTTCAGCGTCGGCCGGGCCGGGGCAGCCTGGACGGCGGGCGCCACGGGGCGGGTGCGGACGACCGGGATGGAACGGTTCGGGTTAATCATAGTTAAGCCTCCCTCTAGGCTGAGTTATAGACACGTTAACGGAAATCTTGGTTAAGGGCTGGTAAAGTTATCGGGGAGTTTTCGGGAATTCAGGCCTCATGCGCTACACTGGCTTCCCGACCCCGCGGAGGATTGCTGTGCCCCGTTGTTGGCCGCTCGTCGCGGCGATCGCCATGCTGCCAGCCGGTCCCGCCTGGGCGGAAACGCTGACCCTGCCCCAAAGCGTGGCGCGGGCCGCCGCCACCCAGCCGGACGTGCTGCAAGCCGGCGTGGACGAAGCCCTCGCCGACGCCCAGCTGGACACCACGCGCGCCGGGCTTCGGCCCACCGTGGGTCTCGAGACCAGCGTGCTCGGCACCAGCACCCGCTCCGGCGACCTGGACTTCGTGGCCAACAACGCCCCCTGGGAGACGCGCGCGCAGGTGGTCGGCCGGTGGGCCCTGGACAACGGTCAGCTCGCGGCCAGGCTGCGCCAGGCCGAGGCGGAACGGATGGCCGCGCGCTGGGCGGCGGCGGGCGCCAGGCAGGCCGTCGCGCGGCGAGCGGTGGACGCCTACTTCGAGGTGCTCAAGGCGCAGGGCGCGCGGGCGATCCTGGCAGTGGCGCTGCATGACGCGGAGGTCCAGCTCAACGCCTCGCGCGTGCGCTTCAACGCCGGCACCGTGGCCCGGCTGGAGCCCAGCCAGGCGGAGCAGGCGGTGGCGGCGCAGCAGGCGGCGATCGCCGGCGCCGAGGCCGATCTGGCCGCGGCGCGCGCTCGCTTCCAGATGCTGACGGGCGTGGGCGACGACTTCCTGCTGGCCATGCCGGCGGGGCTGCCCGCGCCGGATGTAGCGGTGGCCGTGGCCCGGCCGGACGTGGAGGCGGCGCGCGCGCTGCTGGAGGCCCGGCACCACGAGCAGGCCGCCGCGGGGCTGGCCCGCCGGCCCCAGCTGGCGCTGAACTCCGCCGTGGGTTGGGACACCGCTGGCCTGCCCGGTCCCCAACAGCTGGGCGGCAGCTTGGGGGTCGACTTCGGCTGGCCCTTCTACCAGGGCGGCCTGCTGGACGCCCAGGCCCGCGTGGCGGAATTGGGCGCCCGCAAGGCGGAACTGGAGGTGAGGCGCGTCCAGCAAGTGGCCGCGCTGGAGGTGTCCGACGCGCGGGCCGCGCTGGCGAAGGCCACAGCGCAGGTCAAGGCGCTGGAGCGGGCGCGCGGCCTGGCCGACAAGACGCTGAGCATGGCGAAGTTTGGTTATGGCGAGGGCAGCACCAGCCTGCTGGAGGTCTTCTTGGCCAGGCGGACGGCCCTGGACGCCCGGCTGGCGGCCGAGGCCGTGCGCTTGGAGGCACATGCCGCGCAGGCCCGCCTGCGGCTGGCGATGGGGGGAACGCTATGAGGACCCTGGTGATCCTGGCCGTCGGCCTGGCCCTGGCGGGCTGCAAGCCCACCGCGCCCGCGGCGGGAGGCGGCGAGGAGAAGGCGGCCACGGCCACGATTCAGACCGCGACCGCGACGCGCGCCACGGTGGGCGGGCGGGTGGAGGCCCCCGGCAACGTGGTGGCGCTCCCGGGCCACGTGGCGGGCCTGATGCCCGCTACCCCCTCCCGGATCCTGGCCGTCCGCGTGGCCGCGGGCGATCGCGTCAGCCGCGGCCAGGTGCTGGCGACCCTGGCGGCCGATCCGATGGTGCAGGCCGACGCCCAAAAGGCCGCCATCGCGCTGGCCCAGGCCGAGCGCGAGCTACACCGCCAGGAGCGGCTGGTGGCGGGTGGCGTGGCCCCACGGGTTCAGCTGGAACAGGCCCGGGCGGCCTACGAGACCACCCGGGCCGACCACCGCGCCAGACAGGCCGCGTTGGCGCTGGCGCTCGGCAACACCACGCTGCGGGCGCCCTTCGCGGGAATCGTGACCCAGGCCGGCGGCTCAACCGGACAGGTGGCGGACACGGCTGCCCCGCTCGTGACGGTAACGGACCTGGCGGCGGTGGGCGTGGAGGCCGACCTGCCGGTAGCGGTGGGCACCAGCCTCGCGCCGGGCACCCGGGTCGACGTGACCGCCGGCGCCGTCCACCAGCGCGGCGTGGTCCGCGGCGTCCAGGGCGTGGTCGACGCGGCGAGCCAGCGCGTGCGCGTGCTGATCACCGTGCCCAACCCCGGCGCCGCCCTCAGGCCCGGGATGTTCGCCACCGTGGGCGTGGCGCGCGGAGGGCACGAGGCGGTGGTGCTTCCCGGCCTGGCGGTGGTGCCACGCGGCGCCATGACGGTGGTCTACGTGATCATGGGCGACGAGGCCAAGGAGCGCGAGGTCAAGACGGCCCCCGCCGCCAACGGGCAAGTGGAGGTGCTCACGGGCCTGATGGCCGGTGAAGTGGTGGCGACGATTGGCGCCTACGTGCTGTCGGACGGCATGAAGGTCAAGACCGGCGCGGAGGCCGACGAAGCCGCGACCGGCGACAAGGCCGCCACGGGTGCCCACGGTGGGTGATCTCTTCGGCTTCGCCTGGCGGCACCGCCTGGCGCTGCGCGTGCTCATCGCCATGCTGTTCCTGGCCGGCCTGGCCATGGCCTTCACGCTGCCCGTGGGCCTGTTCCCCAACGTGAGCTTCCCGCGCGTGGTGATCAACGTCGACGCCGGGGAGCTGCCCGGCGACCAGGTGATGGTGCAGATCACGCGCCCCCTGGAGGAGGCCCTCTCGAGCGTCCCAGGCCTGCAACGCCTGCGCTCCGCCACCACCCGCGGCGGCGCGGAGATCTCGACCACCTTCACCTGGGGGGCCGACATGGCGGCCGTGACCACGCTGGTGGAGTCGCGGGTCAACCAGGCCCGCGCGGCCTTGCCCGCAGGCACCACGCTGGAGATCCGGCGCATGGACCCCACGGTCTTCCCCGTGGCGGCCTACTCGCTGGTGTCGGACACGCGCTCGCAAGCCGAGCTCAACGACCTCGCGCTGGAAGGCCTGCGCCCGTTGCTGCTGCGCGCGCCGGGCGTGGCCAAGGTGGGGGTGGTCGGCGGCGATCGCCGCGAGCTGACGGTGGCGCTCGACCCCACCAAGCTGCGCGCCCACCGGCTGGCCGCCCAGGCGGTAGTGGACGCCGTCGCCAAGGAGAACGTGCTCGCCACGAACGGGCTGATGGAGTCCACCTACCGGCTCTACCAGGTCTTGACGGACGGCCGCACGCTGGAGCCGGACGCGCTGGCGCGCCTCGCGGTGGCAACGGACGCGCGCGGCCAGGCGATCCACGTGGGCGACCTGGGCGAGGTCCGGGCCGGCTACGCGCCGCGGTTCACCCGCATCACGGCCGACAACCACGAGGCCGTGCTGATCAGCGTCTACCAGCAGCCGGGCGGGAACACGGTCGCGTTGGATGCCGGCGTGCGCGCCGCCCTGGCGGACGCCGGGCACATCCTACCGCCGGACGTGCGGCTGCGCCAGTTCTACGACCAGGCCGCGCTGATCGTGGCCGCGATGGGCAGCGTGCGCGACAGCATCCTGATCGGCATCGCGCTCGGCGTGGGCGTGATCTGGCTGTTCCTGCGCAAGCTGCGGCTGACGCTGCTCGCCGCCTTGAGCGTACCGATCACGCTTGGCATCGCGATCCTGGGCCTGGGTGCCCTGCACCAGGGCTTCAACGTCATGACGCTGGGCGGCCTGGCCGCCGCGGTGGGCCTGATCCTGGACGACGCGATCGTCTTGATCGAGAACGTGGCCCGCCACCTGGGCCGCCACGATGACCCGTCCCAGGCCGCACGCAGCGCCACCAACGAGCTGGCCGTGCCCTTCATCGGCTCCAGCCTGTGCTCGATCGTCGTGTTCGCGCCGCTGGCCTTCCTGACGGGCGTGTCCGGCGCCTTCTTCCGATCGCTCTCGCTGACCATGGCCGTGGCGCTGGCGGTCTCGCTGGCCGTCACGCTGTTCCTGCTGCCCCCCCTGGCCGCGCGCTTCCTGCGGCCGGAAGACGTGGAGCCGGAGCACACGCCGGGACGACTTGGCCGGGCTTACGCCGCGACCTTGCGCTGGCTGTTGCCCCGGCCCTGGCCGGTGCTACTGGCGGGGGTCGCCCTCGCGGCCGGCACGGTGGGGTTGTACTTGAACCTACCCAACGGCTTCCTGCCCACGATGGACGAAGGCGCCTTCATCCTGGACTACACCTCCGCGCCCGGTACCGCCCTGGGCGAGACGGATCGCGAGCTGCGCCAGGTAGAGGCCGTGCTGGCCAAGACCCCGGAGGTGGCCTCTTACTCCCGCCGCACCGGCGCGCAGCTGGGCGGCGGCCTGACGGAACCCAACCAGGGCGACTTCCTGGTCAAGCTCAAGGACCAGCGCTCGCGCGCCATCGAGGCCGTGATCGCGGACGTGCGCGGCCAGGTGGAAGGCGCGGTCCCCGGCTTGCGGGTGGAGTTCCTCCAGCTCATGGAAGACCTGGTGGGCGACCTCACGGCCGTGCCCCAGCCGATCGAGGTGATCGTGAGCGGCCCGGACCTCGCGGTCGACCAGTCGCTGGCCCGCCGCATCGCCGCGCTGCTGCCCAAGGTGCCGGGCGTGGTGGACATCTTCGACGGCATCACGGTCTCGGGCCCGGCCTTGCGCGCGCGGATCGACCGCGACGCCGCCGCGCGCTACGGCCTCACGGCGGCCGACGTCGAGAACGCCTTGACGCTGGCCACCGGCGGGCGCGTCGCCGGCGCCGTGCTCAAGGGCCCCCGCATGGTGGACCTGCGCGTGCGGCTGGGCGATCGCCCCGCCAGCAGCCCGGAGCAACTGGCGCAGGTGCCCGTGGCGCTGGCCGGCGGCGCGTCGCTGCCGCTCGGCGACGTGGCGCACCTGGAGCTCGAGCCCGGCACCACGGAGATCGGCCGCGAGAACCTCCAACAGATGGTGGCCGTAACGGCGCGCATCGAGGGCGCCGGCCTGGGCGCCACGGTGGACAAGGTGCGCCAGGCGGTGGCGGCCGGCATCAAGTTGCCCGCCGGCGTGACGCTGACCTACGGCGGGCTGTATGCGGAACAGCAGGCCTCTTTCAAGGGCCTGCTCGCCGTGATCGTGGCCGCGCTAGCGCTGGTCACGCTGGTGCTGCTCTTCGAGTTCGGCTCCGCCGCCGTGCCGGCCGCCGTCTTGGTGGTGGACGTGCTCTCGCTCTTCGGAGTCCTGGCGGCGCTGGCGCTTACAGGCATGCCCGTGAACGTCTCCTCGCTGATGGGCGCCGTCATGATCGTAGGCATCGTCGCGGAAAACGCCGTATTCTTTATCCACTACGTGCAAGATGGAATGAAGACCGGCCTGGGGCTGGATGATGCCATTCTGCACGCGGGAGCCACACGCGCACGCCCCGTGCTAATGACCACCATGGCAGCCATCCTGGCGCTGCTGCCGCTGGCCCTCGGGCTGGGCGCGGGCGCGCAGATGCAGCGGCCGCTGGCGATCGCGGTGATCGGCGGCTTCGCGCTCTCCAGCGCGCTGATCCTGCTGGTGCTGCCGGTGCTGTTCCGGCTGGCTCAGGGGAAGAGGTAGCCCTTCAGGCGCTGGTACCACGGGCGGCGAGCCCACTGGACTTCGACTTGCGGGGCGTGCCTTCGGGCGTCGGCCAGCTCCGCTTGGAGCCGCAGGCGATCATCTTGCAATTGCTTGACCTGGCCCTCCAGCTCGCCGACGCGCTGGCGGGCGCTAGCATAGGCCTCGGCCATCGCCATCTCCTCGCGCAGCACTTGCAAGACCTGGGTGACCATGGCGACGGCGGCCTCGCCGGACACGCTGTCAGGGGCGGGCGGGGGCTCGGGGGGGGCCAGGGTGACGGTGACGTCGTAGGTGGGGAGATTACCCCCTCCGCCTGCCATCTCACCAGTTCCGGGGGCGGTCCCCGGAGCACGCTCCGGGCCCCCGGCAAGGAAGACCTCCCCCGCAAGGGGGGAGGGGGTCTCTGGTGATGCAGCTTCGCAAGCTTCCTCCCCCATTTCGGGGGAGGTGCCCGCCAGGGCGGAGGGGGTCTCGTCCTCCAGCTCCGGCAGCAGAATCGTCCGGCGGATCGTGGCGTAGCTGCGCTCGTCGTCACGCAGCTGCTTCACGGCCTCGAGCACCGCCAACGCTTCCTCCGGGAAGCGCCGCGTGCCATCCGGCCCCAATACCGACGGCACGGGAAGCCGCACCGCCCAGTTCTTGAGCGTGGACATCGAGACGCCGATCCGGTCGGCCACTTCCTTGGAGGTCAGTTCGGTGGTCATGCGCCCCAGCATACGCGAGTCCGCAGCCACGGGTCGGTGATCGATGTCTTTATGCGTTACGTGATAGCACGCAGCAGGCTAATAGTACTCTGCGATCGTGAGCTTGGTGGCCGGCGATGTCACGTTGGCGACGTTGTCCGGGAACGTCAGCGACATTTTGCCCAGCACCTGGATGCGGTGGGTGTTGGTCGCCGTGCCGGCCGGATAGGTGTAGAGGAAGTCGATCGGCACCATGTGCGTGATGTTCGGGTTGGCGAAGGCGGTCAAGGTCTGGTTGTAGACCACGGTGTTGCCGGCGTCCATGAGCACGCGGATCTGGATGGTGACGTCGCTGCCGCCTGCCGCGGCCACGGCGTTCATCGTGGCGAAGCCCGTCACGTGGATGGCCTTGCCAAGGGCCGTGCCCGCAAAGGTGCTGTTGTCGAGGATGATGCAGTCGTTGACCCCATTGATGCGGTATTGGCCCACCGTGGCGTCGGCGATCTGATTGGTCTTCACGCCCGCGAAGAAGTTCAGGTTGTTGTAGGCCGGGTTGGCCGCGGTGTCCGCGCGCGTGGCGTAGAAGCCAACAGGACCGGGGATACCCTGGATGCCCTGCGCGCCGGTGGCGCCGGGGTCGCCCTTGGGGCCCTGGATGCCGGGGTTGCCCACCAGACCGGTGTTGCCCTGCGGACCTTGCGGACCGACGCCGCCAGCGGGGCCGATCGCGCCGGTGGGACCGGTCCCGCCGGCGGGCCCGGTCGCGCCGGTGGCACCAGGATCGCCCTTGGAGCCCGTCAGGCCGGTCAGGCCCTGCGGGCCGCCAGGGCCCATCGGGCCCATCGGACCGGTGGCGCCGGCAACGCCGGGGCCGCCCTGGGGGCCTTGCGGGCCCTGGAAGCCGGTGGCGCCCAACGCGCCCTGCGGGCCGGCCGGGCCCACATCGCCCTTCACGCCCTGGATGCCGGGGTCGCCCTTGGGGCCGGTGTCGCCCTTCGCACCGGCGGGGCCGGCCGCGCCGACCGGGCCGATCTTGCCTTGCGGGCCTTCCGGGCCGGCAGCGCCGATCAGGCCGTCCTTGCCGTCCGCGCCCTTGGCGCCGGCCGCGCCGGAATCGCCCTTGTCGCCCTTGGGGCCGGCCGCGCCGGTGTCACCCTTGTCGCCCTTGGCGCCCTGCTCGCCGCGCAGCCCGGCCTTCACCGCCGTCGCCGTGGCGGTGTCCACCGACTTCAGCGAGAGGGTCGAGACGGGCGCCTGCAACGAAGGTACTTCCGTGCACGCCGCGGCGCAGGCGCAAGCCACGAACAGCAGGAGCTGAGAGGGAACGGAGCGGGACATAAGGCCTCGCAAGGATTGGCGGATGATTAGGAGGGTTATACCTCCGGTTCCTTGCTTTAAACTGTGCAGATAACCTTAATTATCTGGCATGCGCCCTACCAGGTACACAGCCCGGCGAGGTGGTTCGTGCTGCTGCTGACGAAGGGGGCGTACCCCTCCGCGGTGCTGGCCTTCACGACGGCCAGGGCGTCTGCCGCCACCGAGGCGTCACAGGCACCGACGTAGTCGATCGTGCCGATCCAGAAAGGCCGGCCGCCAGCCCACAGCCCGAGTTCACGCCAGCGGGCGAGCTCCGCCCGCCCCGCCTCGTCCGTGCCCGCCCCGAACGCGCTCTCGCGGACCAACCCGTCCAGCATCGACGCGTAGCTCGTGCCGCCGAAGGCAGTCGTCCGGCTCGCCTCGCCGGTGGCGCCGTTCGCAACGATCAGCAAGTTGGGGTAGCGGGCCCGCAGCTCGCGCACGATGTCGTAGGTCGCAACGCGGCAGGCGGCGCTGCACGGGCCGTTGTCGGCCTCCGGCCCGTTGGCGTCGGAATGTTCCGCCAGCTCCATGTTGTCGAGAAATAGCCCGTCGGCGCCACGGCCACCCTGGTCCGCGCCCGCTACCAGCTTCGGCGCCGCATAGCCAAGCAAGAGGTGCCGCCAGGCCAGGTTGGTCGGGTCCATCCAGACCTCGTCAGCGAAGCCGGCGTACGGCCCCAGTTGGGCGTCCGCGAGGTCCTTTGCGGGCACGTAGCCGGCGCGGTCCACCGCGTTCCAATACGAGCGGCCCTGCTCGACGGAGCCCGCGTTCAGGTACGACAACACGCGGTTGGCGCCGCCGCGCTTGAGGGTGGTGATCTGGTCCGCCGTGAAGTTGCCCGTTGCGGGGTCCGCCTCGATGATGAAGAGCCGGTAGCGCGCGGCGGCCGCCTCCAGCGAGCCAAAGCGGGCCGCCAGCTCCGTGGCGCCGCCGTAATACGCCAGCCAGGGCCCGCCGGCCGGGATGCCGCGCCCGACCCCCAGGCCCGGCTCGGCGGCGGCCGCCGGCGTCGGCTGTGCGGGGGCGGGCCCGCCGCCCGTAAAGGCGAAGGGCGTGGCGCCCTCGGCAGCCAGGTCGGGGCCGTAGAAGCGGAGACTGCCGCCGCCCGCGTCGAGCAAGGAAAGCTCCCCGATCGGCGCGCTTTTGCCCGGTTCCGGCACGCCGTCGAAGAGGGTGCCCACCCCACGACCGGCCGGATCCACGTCCGCGACCATGGCACCGAAGCCCGCGCCCCAACAGCGCAGCGCGTGTCGCCCATCGGCACGGAAGGTCACGGCGACCTCCGTCCCCGCGCTGGTCGCCGTCACCACCAGCGAGCCGTCCGCCGCCTCGTTGGCGCGGGCCTCGAGGTAGGTGCCGGCCCCGCTGCCGCCGCGGGGCGCGAGGGTGATCCGCAAGGGGGCGCCAGCGTCCGTGAACTTCACGTCGTCTCCCGTGGCCGTGGCCTGGGCGTCCGGCTGGAAGACCAGCTCGCCCGCGACCACCGTCGCCCCGGCCAGCTCGTTGCGGGCCGTGACCGCGCCGGTCCGGCCGCCGGCATCGCGCGTGATCGTCAGCGCCAGCTCCTGGACCGCCGGCGTGCCCGCCGGGCCGGGGGGGACGACGCTCGCGCCGGCCTTGGCGTCGACGACATGCTCGGCGTCCTCGTAACGCCAGGCCAGCTGGGACTGGGGCGTGCGCGCGGCGGCCAGCAGCCGGGCGCTCGCCACGGGCTGGCGCAAGACCCGGTCGTTGCGGACGGCCAACGCCAGCAGCCCGACCCGCTCCGCCAGGCGCAGGGCGTCAACGACCTTGGCCCGCGCTTGCGGTGAGGCCACCGCCCGGGCGGGCAGCGGCGTGGCGGTCAGGGGCGTGGCGGTCAGGGGCACGCCCAGGCTGGCGGCCGGCGGCTGCACCGGGGCGCAAGACGTGGCGATCAAGAGCGGGAGGAGGCGGCGGTACATCGGGTCTCCAGACAAGCCGAGGGAAACCCTATTCTCGTTGCCAGGAGCGGGATTTGGGGTGTCAGCAAGCCCAAATCTGCTTTAAGCTTTCAGGTCGGTTTCTTCCCGATCACCTGCCAAGCCTGGCCCTTCCCGGCCAACCAGAGCGTGAACGTGCTGCCGTGGCCGACCGTGCTGACGAGGGTCAGCCTGCCGCCGTGGGCCACGGCGATCGCCCGCGCGATCGAGAGTCCCAGCCCGGTCCCCGTGGCCGTCACGGCCCGCCCGCGGTAGAAGCGCTCGAAGACGTGCGCATGTTCCTCCGGCGGGATGCCGGGACCCTCGTCGTGGACCGCCACGGCGCACCCGCGCCCGCCTTCGTCCAGGAGTTGCACGCGCACCGTCCCGCCGGCCGGCGAGAACTTGACCGCGTTGTCGATCAGGTTGCCGATCCCCCGCCCGAGCTGGGTGGGCTCGGCTTCGACCTCCAGGACGGCGGGCGCGTCCAGTTGGATCGTGACGTCCGTTGCCGAGGCGACGGCTTGCCGCTCCTCGACCAGGTCGGCCAGCAGCTCGGCCAGATCGAACGCCAGCCACTCGGCCCGCGCCAGGCCTTCCGACTGCGAGAGGAAGAGCAGATCATCGACCAGGTGCGCCATGCGCCGGCCGGTGCGGCCGACCCGGGCGAGCGAGTCTGCCTGGGCCTCGAGCGTCGGGTGCGGGTCCTCCAGGGCGACCTCGGCGCTGGAGAGGATCACGGCCAGGGGGGTGCGCAGCTCGTGCGAGGCGTCGGCCATGAAGCGCCGCTGGTGCTCCAACATCACCTTGACCGGCCGGGCCGCCTTGCCGGCGAGGAAGCGGCCGGCCACCGCGGTCAACAAGAGCGCCAGCGGCACGGCCAGCGCCAGCCCCAGCGAGAACAGCGACCGCAGCTCGTCCGTGCCCGCGGTGTTTCGCGCGACCACCACCGTCCCGCCGGCAGGCAGCGCGATGCGTACCACCCGCATGTGGCGGCCGCCCACGGTGATCGTTTCCCGCCGCGGCCCCGCGGCCAGCCCCTCCGTCGCCTTGAAGGCCGATGCCAGCAGGCGCCCGTCCGGCGCGTACAGCTCCGCGAGCCCCAGCGCGCCGGACTCCCGGAGTTCGCGCGCCTCCTCGACGAACTCCTTCAGGTCGAGCGGCACGCGACCTGGCCGCAAGGTGCCGATCAGCTCTTCGACCGAGGCCTGGTTCGCTTCGTCCAGGGCGCGCTCCGACGCCCGATCGACCATGGCGAGGCACGCCAGGGCGAAGGCCACCAACACGATCGCGAAGGCGCCCGTGTTCCAGAGGGCCAAGCGGGTGCGCAATTGGCGGAACGCGCGCTCGTCGATCCCGGAAGCACTCATGGCTCGATCCGGTAGCCCAGGCCATGCACGGTGCGGATAAACCGAACGCCGGAATCCGCTTCCAGCTTGCGCCGCATGTTCTTCACATGGGCGCGCACGCCCTCGATCGATGGGGCGTTGCCGGCTTCCCAGGCGTGCGAGCGTAGCCGCTCGTAGCTTAAAAGATGGCCGGGAAAGCGCAACATATACACCAAGAGGACATATTCCTTGCGGCTCAACGCGACGATATGGCCCGCTTGCCGCACGATCCCCGCGTCGAGGTCGACCTCCAGGTCGTGCAGCGTGATCACGTTGTCGGCGGCCAAGTGACGGCGCGTAACGGCGCGGACGCGGGCCAGCAGCTCCTTGAACTCGAAGGGCTTGACCAGGTAGTCGTCCGCACCGGCTTCCAACCCCGCCACGCGGTCGTCGACGCCATCCCGCGCGGTCAACATGACGATGCCCATGGTCTTGCCCAGCCGGCGCAGCTGCCGGGTGAGGTCGATTCCGTCGACCTTGGGCAAGCCCCGGTCGAGCACGAGGGCCTCGTAGGGCGTGCCCATCGCGGCCGCGAACCCGGCCTCGCCGTCGTAGGCGACATCGACCTCGTAGCCGTGTTGCCGGAAGCCGAGCTGGAGCGTCGCCGCGAGCTCGCGCTCGTCTTCGACTATCAGGAACCGCATGGAGCGAGTCTAACACGGAAGATCGAGCGCCAGCGTGGAATTCCCGAAATTTTCACGTTTGCCAGCTCGCTTGCGCAAGGCCCCCATCCTTGTGGGAGAAACCGGCGTTCTGTTAAGCTCTTGGTAAGTAAGCTTCCCCACGGCTAAAGCCGGGGGCTTTCACCCTACTACCCCGCCAGAATGCAGAAGAGCGAGTGTTCGGGACGCGTTACGCACGCCCCCAAAAGTCCAATATTACAAGCGCCGTTGTAATCGGAATGACCGGAGTAGCCGCAGTGCGAGCAAGTAAACAGGTCACCAGCCCGCTTCCCGATGCACAAGCATCGGTGGCAGGTTTGCGACGTGTAAGCCGGGTTCACCAGCACGAGATCCACCCCATCCCGAACGGCCTTGTACTCCAGGAAATCGCGCAGCTGGTGGAAGGCCCAGCGGTGGTGCTTGTGGCGTTGGGACTTGCGGACCTTCGCTCGTTCGCGGATACCCGTCAAGTCCTCCAGGCTCACCACCAGGGCATGGTGGCGGGCAAAGCGGACGATGCGGGCGCTGATGGTGTGGTTGATCCAGGCCATGTAGCGTTGCTCGCGCCCGGACAGCCGTCTCAAGAGGCGCTTGGCCCCCTTCGTGCCCTTCCGTTGCAGAGCGGCCCGCATGGCCTGGTGGTGATCACGGATGCGCGTCACCTCGGCCCCGCCGAAACGCTCGCCCGTGGAAAGGGACGCCAGGTTCTTGATTCCCAGATCCACGCCCAGGACGCCAACGGCGGGCTTCGGGATGGGTACGACGCGCCTGACCTGGATATGCAAGTAGTATCGACCATTCCGGTGTTTAGCCAGCGTGGCAGCCGTGGGGTCCATGCCTGCAAGCTGTCGCCGCTGGTACTCGCCCAACAAGAGCTTGAAGCGACGCGCCCCCCCCAAGATCGTCAGGCTGGCGGTCCAGTCGGCCTCGAACAAGCGAAAGACGCGTTGGTCGTAGCTCGCGCTGGTCGGCTTGAAGGTCGAGCGCTTGTGCTTGGCCTTGAGCGCCGCCGCCACACGGGCAATGGCCTGGCATGTCAGATTGGCCGAAAGTCCGAACCTCGCGCGCATATCCCGGTAGACCAGGTGATGCAGCTTGAAGCGCGCAGTGGTGCCCGTTTCTTCCGCCACCTCGCGCACGGCCGTGCAAGTATCCGCGAAGGCTTGCAGGGTCGCGTCCACGATGGGACGCAACTCTGTGGGCACATCAAGCTTGCAACACACCGTCAACACCTGTTCCACGGAGCCTTTCTACCCGGAGGCGATAAAATGCAAACAAACGTTCCAGTATCCCGTAAGGCGGCTTGCGCCGCCCACCTTTCCTCCCCCGCCCTTAAGGGCGGGGTTTCTCGGTGGACTTGATGAACGACCCCGCTTTCCTGTACGTCCTGATTTCGTCCGTGACGCCGGACCGGCTCTGCCTCGGGCGGCTGGACGAGCACCCACGCCAACACGCGGCGGCGCTGACAGCGCCCTGGGAGTCCTGTGTGCTCGCATACGCGGCCTTCTACCCGGATGCTGGCGCAGCCTTCGCGGCGACCGCCGCGCGCTTGGGCGCCCCGCAGGAACCCGCCTTCTTCGATGGCGTGCTGGCCGACGCGATCGAGGTCATGCTGGCGCAGCGACCGGAGAACCTGGCGCCCGGCACGGCCGCCCGCCACGAGAACGAGCGCCAGGCGGTGCTCGCGGTGGCAGATGCCCGCGCCACCTTCGACGAGGCGGAGCTGGCCTACTATGGCACCCGCAGCGTCCCCAAAGACCCGCGGCGTGCGCTGGCGCTGTACGAGACGGCGGCGCGCAGCGGCGTGCCGAAGGCCTATCTCAAGTTGGGCTTCATGGAGACGGACCGCCACAAGGCCTTCGAGCTCTTCCGCGCGGGCGCGATGCACGGCTGCGACGAGTGCGTGGCGGAGCTGGCGATTGCCTTCGCCGCGCACGGCGAGGCCGCGGGCGCCGAGCGTTGCTGGACGCGCTACCTGACGGCCGTAGGCTCCGTGGCCGCCGAGCGCCCGGCCTATGCCCTGGCGTACTTGCGGGGCCAGATCGAGCGCGGCGAGTCCGTGCAACACCGCGAGCGCCTCTCCGCCCTCAAGGGTGCCATGCAGCGCTACTACGGCGGCCTGGCCAACGTCTGCCGGCTGGAGCGTGACTCCGCGCTGGCGGCGGTCTTCGACGGCTACCTGGCGGCGATCGCGCGCGAGATCCCCGACCCCGC
>JAQBPE010000164.1 GCA_028287685.1 Cyanobacteria bacterium RYN_339
CTTAGCCCCTCATTTACGGATATTAGCTAGTTTGCGGACTATGGCTACAAGGATCTAGTGCCCCTAGACCTGCGCCTTCAGCCACTTGTGGTTGATACTGCGTTTCCATTCGACTATCGCAATAAACTAATGATCGCCAGGGGGTATCAGGCCCCCAGCGTTCTACTTGGCCTCTCTGGTGCGGTTTCGCGTGTATTCGTCTATGCGGAGAAATTCGCAGGTATGGTCACTGACTTTAAGGAGGCCATCACTCAGGCCAATCTGGAAGGCCGGTGAGTCGCACATATGAGTGGTGGGGGGCTGAAGGAATGGCCGGTCGCTGGGCAGGCGCATGTAAAGCAACTGAGCGATAGGCTGGATGAAAGCGAAGCAGTGGCCGAAAAGTTGGCGAAGAGGGGCTCCGTCTTGGAGCGCGGAATAGCCGCGCCGGAAAGGTAAGGGCTGGCATGGAAAGGCGCTCGTACCCCTGGCGACAACTTCCGGAGCCAGACGAGGCAGACAATGCAATCATCAGCGATAGCATTCTGAACGGGCTTCGGCCAGATGAGTATCAGACTATGGCCTATCCTATTTCGCAATGGGAAGAATTGGTTATGGGGTTTAAGAACTTCCCCGGCGAACACGACCGATGGGAGCCATCAGATATTTACTACTTCAGACACCAGTTGAGATGGCGAGACAGCATACAGGAAGCCATCGATAAGTGCTCAGAAGCATATTCTAAAGCGCTGAAAGCGGTCGTTTCCCCTCTCGACGAACGTTATAGAAGCGTCACGAGCCCTATAAGCTTCGATATTTGCAACTTTGCTCCATCGCCGGTCGACCGATGGTGGCACTATCGGGTTCCCAAAGTCATATTGGATGAGCAATTTCGCTCGGACGTCGACCGATGCCTGGAAGCCAATGCCAGGGCCCTTTAGCCGCGCATCGGGCGCCCACCTGCGCCCTCGATCGCGCCGAAAGATGCCTTGCCAGGCCTGTTACCAACACTAGGGCGCGGCGCTCAGTCTGCCAAGCCGTAGGCCGACCAGTCTCCGTCCTCCGTGATGGTCACGAAGTAGCCGTAGAAGTAGCGGTCTGGCGGGAGCTCCACCTTGGGCCAAAAGTAGACCCGGGTATTGGCTTCCTCCTGGGTACGCTCGTTGACCGCGTGGCCCGTCGTGTAAGGCTCGTTGAGAAGGTCGACCAACGTCTTCATCAAGGTTGACTCGTTCCTCAGGTAAGTCTCAAGCCGCACTTCTTCGTGAAACCCAACCCGGAAGCCATACTTAGAGTGCGCGAGCGTATCAAGGCGTGCATAGTCGCAGTCAATGGCCGCGCTGGCGATCGCCTGCCGCATAGTCGCCACGGCTGGTGGCAGGCCCGGCTGCGGCGCGAGGCGCTTGGATAGCATGGCCGCGGCGCAATCAAGACGATCTGGATGGCCCTGCGCGGCTAGGCCCGCCGGAGCAGCGAGGCACCCCGTAAAAGCAAGTAGCAAGGCGATCCGTGATTGCACGTGTGCCCTCCAACTGGATGCCCTCAAAGGGTGACCTAGCCCGGACCTAGCCCGGCACAAAATAGCCGGTTCCCAGGAAACCTGGAAACCGGCTATTTACCTAGGTGGCCTAGGGCGGAGTCGAACCGCCGACACTGCGATTTTCAGTCGCATGCTCTACCAACTGAGCTACCAGGCCGCAGAGTGGATAATTATAGCAGCGGCCCCCCCGATCGTGCAACCCATTCCCGCGCTTGTGCAGCTTGCACAACCCCAACTTGCCAGGGTAGCCAAAGGCTCCAGCCCGACCTTGCGCGATGATACCGCCTGGAGGGTCCCGCCCCATGAACACCGCCCCCGAAAACGAACAGGAAACCGCCGTCGACGGCGCCGAGGTCGAGGGCATCTTCGGCGTCGACGGCCAAGGCAACGTGACCTTCGTGAACCCCGCCGCCAGCCGGATGCTGGGCTTCACCATGGCAGAGCTGATGGGACAGCCGTTCCACGAGCTCGTGCAGCACTCGCACGCCGACGGCAGCTACTTCAAGCGCAGTTCCAGCGCCCTGCAGGCGGCCATGGCCGACGGCTCGATCCACCACAACACGGAGGAGGTCTACTTCCGCAAGGACGGCAGCTCCTTCCCCGTCGAGGCCATCACCACGCCCATCCGCGACACCGGCCGCGTGGTCGGCGCGATCGTCACCTTCAAGGACCTCACGCTGCGCAAGCGCGTGGTGGAGCGGTTCAAGGACGAGTTCCTGAACCTGGTGGACCGCGAGCTGCGCACCCCCTTGAACGTGATCACCGGCTTCGCCTCGATGCTCGAAGACGAGGTGGGCGGCCCGCTCACGGATGACCAGAAGCACTACGTGAACCGCGTCCTGAACGGCACGGAGCGCATGATGCTGGTGATCCACGACCTCGTGGACTTCGCCAAGGTCCGCTCGGGCAAGCTGGAGCTGGAGCGCACGCCGTGCCAGTACTGGCGCCTGATCGCGGAGGTGGTGTCGACCATGAAGCCGCTGGCCGACCACAAGCACATCGCGCTCGAGGTGGACGTCGAGGCGCCGGCGGGCCTGACCGTCGACCAGCAGCGCATGCAACAAGTGTTGGCGAACCTCCTGTCCAACGCGATCAAGTTCACGCCGAACGGCGGCAAGGTGTCGATCCGGGCCTTCCGCTACAATGACGAGCTCGTCACCCAGGTGGTCGATACGGGCCCCGGCATCGCGTCCGAGGACCTGCCCAAGCTGTTCGAGGGGCCGCGCCACTTCGACCCGGAGCGCCCGCGCGGCGGCGAAGGGCTGGGGCTCGCCATCTCCAAGGCGATCGTGGAGGCCCACGACGGCCGCATGGAGGTGCTCAGCGAGCGCGGGGCCGGCTCGATGTTCGCCTTCACCGTCCCGCTTGGTCCCGCCTAGCGGCCACCGTGTTGTACGCTGGGGTTGATGGCGTCCTACTATGAAATCCTGGGCCTCCCCCGCGCCGCCACGGCCGACGACGTGCGGCGCGCCTTCCGCCGCGAGGCCAAGCGCCTGCACCCTGACAAGGCCGGCGGCGCGAACGCGGGGATGGTGGGCCTGAACGAGGCCTACGAGACGCTGAAGGACCCGGTCCGACGCCGCAACTACGACGCCACGCTGGCCCGGCCGCTGCCGCCCAAGCCGGCCTTCCACGACCCGTTCGAGTACGTGCTGCGCGTCTTCGCCCCGCTCGACGCGAAGCTGTGGCCCACCCTGAAGGCGCTGGGCACCGCGCTCGCCGAGCTGGAGTACGACATCTACGACGACGCCTACGTGGCGCGCTTCGGCGCGGCCGTCACCCTGGCCGGCAACGCCCTGGACCAGACGCACCGGACGCTGTTCTCGGCCCCCTGGCCGGAAGCCCTGGCTTCGGGCCTCAACCTCTACCGCCAAGGCCTGCGCCAGGCCGAAGACGCGATGGAAGACTTCGATGGCTTCACCGCGAACTTCGACGTGGACGTGTTGGTGCAGGGCCGCACGCTGCTAAGCCTGGCAGTCGAACTGCTGGCGGAGGCGCGCGCGGCCCTGGTGGCCTAGTTCAGCTCCTTGAGCAGATCGCTGACGCCACCCAGCACGCCGGGGATGTCGGTGGTGACGCCGGCGAGGTTGGCGGTCACGCCGCCCACCTGCGAGACCGTGCCGCCCAGCTTGAGCGCCAGCATCGGGTCGGCCTTGATCTTCACTTGCAGATCGTCGGCCAGCTTCTGGAGCCTGGGCGCGAGGCCCTGCGCATCCTTCATGCACGTCATCGACGACCGCGCGATCGATACCGTCACGATGCCGATGCCGGCCAGCTTCGTGAGGTCGTGCGCGTCCTTGACCGCCTTCACGTCCTTCTTGGCGATCTCCAGCAACGCCTTGTCGACCGCGAACTGCTTCGTCACCTTGTACGAGCTCTTCAAGAGGTCGTTGGCCTGCGCGATCAGGGGGTTGATGGCCTTGGCGGAGGCGTCGTCGTCCTTCAAGGGCTCGATCAGGTCGTAGCGGACGTTGGCGTCCTTGACGTTGAAGACGTCGTAGCTGGCCAGGTACTTCACGAGGTCGCCGCCGCTCTTGTGGCAGACGTCCATCACGCGGCCCTTCACCTGCTTGTCGACCATCCCCTTGATCGAGGCGGTCTGCTCGCAGACCTGCTTCTTGACCGGGTCCGGCAGGGGCTTCGTCAGGTCCGTCACCTGGGTGAAGACGGTGTCCAGGCCGGACAGCTGCTTGCTCACGCGGCTGTCGAGCTCCTTCAGGTTCCGCTCGCCTTGCTTGCTGTCGACGTAGCTCATGTCGAAGTCATCGGCGGAGAAGGCGTACTTGCCGGAGTTCGCGGCGCAACCGGCGCTGAAGAGGGCGGACACCAGGACGAGCCGGGGCGCCAGATCCATGAAACGCAATGAAACCTCCAAAACGGCGTCCCTGCCGACATAGGCGGCAGGGGGGGCGGGCACGATTGCTTGCAAGCGCCCAGACTATATCATGACGACGCGCCGCACGGAACCCCGGCACATCATGTTTGACCTAAATTAAAATGCCGTTAGTCCGCTTCGAGCGGCAGCGCGAACCAGAAGGTGCTGCCGCGACCCTCTTCGCTGCGTACGCCGATTTCGCCATCATGGGCCTCCACCAGCGCCTTGGCGATCGCCAAGCCCAGCCCCGCACCGCCGGAATCGCGCGTGGCGCTCATGTCCAGCTGTTGGAATTTCTCGAAGATGCGCGCCAGGTCCTGCGCCGGGATGCCCAGGCCGGTGTCCTCGATCTCCGTGATCACGCGGTCGGCCTCTCGCCGCGCCCTCACCGTGATGCGGCCGCCGGGCGGCGTGAACTTCACGGCGTTGCTCAGCAAGTTCGTCAGCACCTGGACCACGCGCGGGCCGTCCAACTGGCCCACCACGTCGCTGTTGGCCTCCCACTCGAGCGTCAGTCCCTTGCTTTCGGCCAGGGGCACGATGCTCTGGACCACGTCGCGCACCAGCAGCGCGTAGGGCGTGGGCTGGCGCTCGACGGCCACCTTGCCGGCCTGGATGCGCGCGACGTCGAGCAGGTCCTCCACCAGGCGCAGCATGCGGTCGGCGCCCGCCAGGATCTTGCCAACGTGGTTCTTCTGCCGGTCGTTGAGCTTGCCCGGCACCTCGTCTTCCAGCACGCTGGCGAAGCCCATGATGAAGTTCAGCGGCGTGCGCAGCTCGTGCCCCAGCACGGCCAGGAACTCGTCCTTGTGGCGATCGGCCTTCATGAGGGCGGCCGCATGCTGCTTCAGCTCGCGCTCCTGGCGCTCCCGCTCCGTCACGTCGATGCACATGGTGCACACGCCGTCGATGTTGCCGGCCTTGTCGCGCACCGGGATGTAGACCAGGTCCCAGACGGTGAGGGGCAGGTCTTCGGCGCCCTTGAACGGCACGCTCTTGAAGCCCGGGATCACCATGGTCTCGCCACGGTCCAGCACGGCCTCGAAGCGCGGGTTCGGACGCTGCATGGAGGGGAAGAGGTCGTACATGCTCTTGCCGATGAACTCCTCCGGCTGGCGCCCGTAGGCGCCGGCGATCGCCGCGTTCGTCCAGCGGAAGACCAGGTTGCGGTCCACGAAGCTCATGCCGACCGGGATGTCGCGCACGATCGCCTGCATGAAGTCATGCTGCACGCGCAGGTTCTCGCGCTCCTCCAGCAACTCCGCCGTGCGCTCCTCCACCTGGGCCGTGACCGCCAGGTTCAGCGCCTGCAGCTCTTCCGCCTGGGCTTGCAGCTCCTCGGACTGGGCCTGGAGCTCCTCCGTCATGGCCTGGAACTCCTCCGCGTTGGCCTTGGCCACCTCGCGCTCGGCCTCGGCGCGCTCGACGCGGGCGGAGGCGTGCTCGCGCATGCGGGTGTAGACCTGGAACGAGGCCCGCTGGGCGGTGGTGTAATGGTCATCGATGGCGTGGACGAGCGCCACCATCGTCACGGGGTCGCTGGTATAGCGGTCCAGGAAGCGCAGCAGCGACTGACGCTGGGCCGCCTGGGCCAGCACCAGGTCGGCGGGTTCCACCGCGTCACGGGAGACGCCCGGCAGCTCATCCGCCTCCAGCCGTGCCATGTCCTGGGCCGACACCTCCAGCGCCTTGCCGGCGGCCAGGTTGTCGAGGAACAGGCCCAGGCTGGCGCTCGACTGCGCGAGCAAGTCTTGATCCGACACATGCGCGAACAGCCGCAGCAGGGGCAGATCCAGCTCCCGCGCGCGCTTGAGGTTCTCGATCGCCAGCTCGTCCAGGTGGTCGCGCCGCACGAAGGCCGCGAAGTTCGCCAGGAGCGTTGGGGTGGTGGTCAGCTGCATGCCCCCAGCATACCCGCGATCAGGGGGTGAAGCTGTACTGCATCACGGCCTTGCGCGTGGCATCCAGCACCAGCACGTCGCCGTCGGAGCCCAGGCCGATGGCCTTGCTGCTCTGGGCGTCCGGCAGGTCGAAGGTCGTCACGGCGCTCGCCGTGCGGGCTTCGCACTTGGTGCCGCCCTTCAAGGTGTAGACGATCTTCCGCGCGGTGTCCGTCACGGTGGTGGGGTTGGGCTTGCGCACGCCGGTGGTCTTCTGCACCAGGCTGCCGGTGGTGGCGAAGACCCAGGTGGTCTTGCCGTCAGACACGTTCACCTGGCCGTTCGCCAGCGCCAGGCTGTCTGCCGTCTTGGGCAGCCAGCTCAGGAAGCCGGTCTTGGAGAAGGTCGCGATTTCCTCGCCGGTGCGCGCGTTGATCTCGCACACGGAGTTGCGGTCGATGAGCAGGTTGTCGACCACGCCCAACACGTAGGCGGTGTCGCCGTCCACGGCCATCGCGCTGACGGAGGTGAAGGTCTTGGGGCTGAACGTGGCGTTCAGCGTGAAGCCGGCCGACGAGGGCGTGGGCGAGCTGGTGTTGCCGCCGGTGGTGTTGCCGGAGGCCGCCAGCTTGAATTCCTTGTCGGCCACGGTGCTGGTGGCGGAGAAGTTGACCGTGAAGTTGGAAACCGACTGGTAGCCGTCCAGCGAGACCGTGACCGCGATTTGCGAGTCCATGATCTTGTCGATCTGGAAGGTGCCCTGGGCGCTGGAGAGCGTGGTCTGCGCGCCGATCGAGACCTTGGCGCCGCTCAGCGGGGCGCCCAACTGGTCCGTGACGATGCCCTTGAGGGTGTAGCCCGCGGTGGCGGCCGTGCCGGTGGCGGTGGGGTCCAAGGCGGCGCCGGAGGTCGTGCTCGTCGAGCCCAGCGACGCCGGATCCACGCCCGTGGCGTACATATCCGTCGACGGCGTGGCGATCGGCACGGTACCGTCGCCGGGCAAGGCCGTCGAGGTGCTCGGCGTCGTGCCGCAGGCCGTCAGGCAGAACATGGCAATAGCGAACGAGTAAACGCGCTTGGCAGCCATCGGGAACCTTCCTTACAGAAACCGTTAATCGGGGTTGTCATGGTTATAGCCAGACGCTGTATTGGCCGCGTTATCTTCCCACTATGGATTGCCTAAGCTTTAGTTAAGCTTGCCGTCGGGCCAGGGCCGCGTCGGTAGGGCTGCTTAACACCGTAATTTAACGTCAGATCCCACCCCTGGCGGCGACAACCCTCATGTCAAAGTTGAGTTCACGAGGGTTCGCACGATGGAAGTCACCACCATCAAACAGTCCAGCACCAACGCCACCGGCGCGCCGGTGCAAGCTGTTGCGGCGCAGGGCGTCGGCAAGGCGAACTTGCGGGACACCTTCAGCTTCAGCTCCGTGCGCCAGGGCGTTGCCAAGCTGGAGAAGAAGGGCGAAGTGATGCTCTCCAAGCCCATCCAGCAGCTCAAGGAAGTCGTGAATTCGGTCCTGAGCTTCTTCAGCTTGGACATCCTCCGCCAGAACAACGATCGCATCCGCGAGGAGCGCCGCCACGAGCTGGAGAAGGCCGAAGAAGCCCACTACACCGTCCGCGACGAGGCCGCGAACTACGAGCGCCTGCGCGCCCTCCGCCTGAAAGAGGCCAACCGCCTCCAGACCCTCAAGGCCGCTTAACTTCCTATCGGCCCCGCGCCCCCTTCGCAAGAAGGGGGCTTTTTCACGGCCTTGGCACGGTCCTTGAAGGGGCGTTTAACCTCTGCCTAAGCTTTCTTAGTCATAGCATGGACATTTCCTTAACACTGGATGAGCACCATGTCGACCGTTGGGAGGTCGCCACGAGAGAGCGCGGGGCGGTGCTCCGCGATTGGGAGACTGGTATGAAGCTGCATTTGCGGCGTGCTTCGCACGCCTACCTCGTGCTGGCGGTTGGGAGCTGCGCCACCGTCGGGTGCCAGGTGCCCGACGCCGCCCTGTTGAAGACCGTCGCCGCGAAGGCCACCACCCGCGCCGCCGGTGCCGCCAACAACGCGCCGTTGGCCCTCACCAAGCCGTTGCCGGTGGTCGTGCGCCTGGATCACGGCGAGGCGCCCGCCGTGACCATCCGGATCGACAACGCCGGCCTGCCGGATCGCATCAGCGCCGCCTCCGGTGGCCACTACGTGAGCCCGGACGGCACGCTGGAGGCAGACATCCCGCCCGGCGCCCTGGATCGGGACGCGGAGGTCAGCTTCGAGCGCCTCTCCACCGCCAGCCTGCCCAGCTCGGCCGGCTACATCCCGGGCCTGCGCGTGCGGATGGATCTGGGCGGGGCCCGCCTATCGCCCGGCGCCCAGATCACCTTCAAGTCCAAGCTGGAGCCCGGTACCCTGGCCCGCCTGCAAGCGGCGGTGCCCGCGGGCGTGCTGGATGCCCTGGGCGTGGGACCGGCCGGCATGCGCGCCGTGTTGCGCGGCCCGGCGATCGGGCCGCTGGACACTTCCACCGACGATGGCGCCGCCTGGCGCGTGGTGGAGTTCGGCGGGCTGCCGCTGCCGGGCTTCGTTTCCGCCCCCGCCGCGCAGCGCCGGCTGTTGGGCACGATCCGCGAGATCCCGGCCATGGCCCCCACCACCGAGCAGGAGGTCGAGGATCTGGAGCGCCAGGGCATCCTGGCCTGCGACTGGGCCCAGCTCTGCGTGGACCACGCGATCCGCACGGGCACCACGATCGACGCCGTGAAGTGCGGCGTGACGTTCACCGGCGGCCCGGTGCAGGTCCAGGTGGACGCCAAGCCCCACCCGGAGCCGATCAAGCCCGGCGGGGCGAACACCCCGCCAGCCGATGGCCGGCCCGTGTTCGTGCGCGTGCGCGCGGTCTGGGACGCCGACGATCCGGCCCTGAACAACCAGCCGGCAACGCCGGTGACGGTGCGCTTCCGCACCCTGCGCGTGCCCGGCGTGGCCGGCGACGAGTTCCAGACCGACGCCAAGGGCGAGGTGCAGGCGCGCGTGGTGCCGCTGGCCGGCAAGATCACGGCAATCGGCTACACGGCGCTGGGCCCGGCCTGCGGGCGGGAGACGGAGCTCAAGCCCGGGGCCGACGGCGTGGCGGAGATCAAGGTGCCGCGCAAGGATCCACGCGTGATGCTGGCCCTGCATTCCTTGGGGCAGACGCCGCAAGGCAAGGCCCGCGTGCACTACACGATCGACGGCGTCCCCGCGGTGGTGGACGTGCCGATCGACGCGCACGGAGCGGACGCCGCGCTGCCGCTGGCGGTGGCCGTGGCGGACGACAGCCCGCACCAGCTCAAGATCACGGCGATCGACTTCGCCGGCGTGGCCTCACCCGACGTCTTGCCGCCGGCGATGACGATCCAGCGCAACGGGATCTACCACGCGAACTTGGAGACGTGTGGCTGCACCAAGGAGCTGCCGCGCTAGGAGCCGATCAGGCGCCGGGCGAGGCGATCGGGAGGCTGACGATGGTGGCGCTGTCGCTCGTGTAGCCCGGCACGCCGCTCTCGGAGCCTTCGCCGTAGGAGGTGTGCCCCAAGGAGGCGCCGCCGCCGGAGCTCGGCGCGGGACTGGCGGCCGGCGTGGCGCCGACTTCGGAGCCTTCGCCATGGCTGGTATGCCCCAGAGAGGCGCCGCCATCGGAAGGCCCAGAAGGCCCAGAAGGCCCAGAAGGCCCGGAGGGTCCCGAAGACGCCGGGCCGTCGGGTCCACCTGGGGAATGGCTCGCGAACAACGCGTCCAGATCCGGGATATCGATGTCGTCCAGGCACATCGGGCCGGTTTCCCGCACCCCGCCCGACTTCGGGTTTTTCTTGTGCGGCCCGTCGGCACTGCCGCCGCGAGCGACCTTGCCGTCGCCGTAGCTATCGCTGCCCAGGGTGGTTGTGCCGCGCGCGGGCCCGCCCAGCGAGCGCTCCATGGCCAGCAAGTTCCGGAAGGCGGGAGAGCGCATGGCCTTCGGGCCACAGGCCTTCAGGAGCGCGACCTGATCGATCACCTCCATGATCTGGCCATCGAGCTTCAGCAGCTCCTCCGGATCGGTGGCGTTGGCGCGCTTGCTGCGCAGCTTGTGCAGGACGCTTTCCGCCGCCTGGCGCGGCGCGCCCTTGAGGTCGACGAGCTCGGCTTCCAGGCGCTCGAACTTCTTGCCCACCACCAGGCCCAGCTTGCCCAGGCGCTCGTAGCGTTCGGCCAGCTTGTTGGCGGCCCCCACGGCGCCCTTGAGATCGCCGTCGGCGGCCTGCTGCAGCACGGCGGCCAGGTCCTTGTGCACGGCCCCGGGGTCGAGACCCCGCAGGTTGTCCGTGGCGCGGCCCAGCGCCTTCTCCAGGGCATCGAGCATCAACTCGTTGCCCGGGCCCGCCTTGGCGCGGATCTGCTCGAGGCTGTCGCGCACGCGCTTCTTCGGGCCAGCGCCGATCTGGCTCGCGTCCCCGTAATCGTCCGGCTCGCCCTTGTCCAGCAGATCGAGGTCGTCCATGATCAGGAGCAGCTCATCGCAAAGCTTCTGGTATTGCGGATTTTTGGGATCCATCCCAGCAAGTTCTTTCATGATGTCGACCGCATGGTCGGTCATGTCCGAGATGTTCTGGAGCGCATGCTCGGAGGAGGCGCCCTCGAGGGCTTCCCCGGCAATCTTGGCGATCATCCGCAGCAGCTTCACCGCCGGACCCGACACGTGGGCCGCGTTCTCCAGCTGGGTGATGTTGTTCACGATCTTTTGACACAAGCCCAGGCAGCGCTGCGCCATCTGGAGCAGATCGTTCATCATGTCGACGGCCATGCCAGGATCGGTCTTCGCGACGTCCATGATCTTGTCGAGCTTCTTCAGCAGCATCTGGCGGATGCCCGAGCTCGGGATCATGTTGATCAGCCGCCTCAGCGCCACGACCATCCTGCCGAGCTGCTGGAGCAGGGCCTTGGTCTTGTCGTCGGGGGCCCCGGCGATCATCGCATCCAGCTGGGCGGACGCGCCCGACATGGCGTCGTTCGCATTGGCCATCGCGGCGTTCCGGTGCTGCACCGGGCCCTTGATGTAGATGTAGCGGTAGATGATCTGAGGTTGGATCATATCCCTCCATACGCCCGCCAGGGCCTACCCTTGTTCGATTTATTGGTCCTTTAACAATCTCCAAACATTAGGTTGCCAACGCGCGCAGGAAGCCAAGGCCCAGGGCCGGCGTGCCCAGCTCCGCGAGCCGGGCCGGGTTCGCGGAGATCACGCCCAGGAGCGTCGGGCCCAGAACCAACGGCGACGGCAGCGCCCCCTTGGCGATCCAGGTGTTGGCCTGCGGCCCCTCGGGCCCGGTGGCGGTCTCCAGGGCCAGGACCAGGGCGTAGAGCAGCACGGCCGTGTTGGCGGCGGTGGACAGGTCCAGGATGTAGGTCAGGTACTTCGAGTGGATGAAGTTCGCCAGGAACTGGGCCACGCGTTCCTGGGCCATCAGCGGGTGGGCGCGCGGGTAGACGTGCTCGATGTGGGCCAACTCCGGGCTGGCGAGCGAGATGTGCCCAAGCAAGACTTGGAGCTCCTCGCGCGTATCGGCCGGATCGGGCAGCGGCGGCAACGCTTCCACGGCGTAGCGGGCAAGATCCGGGATCTCGCCGGCCACGCGGGCTTCCAGCGCGCGCAGGCCCACCCACAGGCGGCGCCAGATCTCACCGGGCCCCTGGAGCGCCGTCAACAGATCTTGCTCCGCGGCGGCCAGGCCGTCCCAGTCCGTGGCGCGGTCGTGCGCCAGCAGCAGGGCGTCCGGCATGCCGCTCATGCCGCCCAGGGCCAGGCGGTTGTAGAGCTCGTCGGCCTGCTCCTCCAGCGGCGGTCCAAAGCCCTCGCAGGCGCTGCCGCAGCGGAAGTTCAAGGAGACGGCCACGCCGTCGGGCACCTCCACGAACTGCACGGGGTACTTCACGCAAGGCGCGAAGACCGGCGTGCCCAGGCGGGCGTGGATGCGGCAGTGGCCCTTCCCGTCCAGGAAGCGGCAGACCTCGCCCGGGGCCTTGAGCATGAGGTTGCCGTCCGCCTTGGATGCCAGCTGGACGCCGCGCAGATGCGCCTCTTCGCCCTCCCAGGGCAGCGCATCGAGGAAGGCCTGGGCCTCTGGCGGCACGGAGATCTCGTAGCGCTCGCGGCAGCAAGACGACGTGGCGTGGCAGCCGAAGTTCGCGCCGGGGAGGAAGTGCAGCGTCGGCCGGCCGAGGCGGTAGCGGCGGCGGTAGGCCAGGTCCAACCAGTCCCGGCTGCGGGAAACCTGTTGGGAAGGCAGGAAGGGGAAGTCGCCCAACGCCGCGGCGCGACCCCAGGCATAGTCGCGCGGCGGGCCGTCGGCGATCGTGACCCAGCCGATGCGCCACTCGCCGGCCTCTTGCACCAGCCCCATCGCCACCCGCGCCGGCGCGTCGCGCTGCGGATCCGGCACGGAGAAGCGCAACACCCCGGCGGGATCCCAGCTGTCCAGCGTGGGCTCGCCGCGATCGGGGAAGCCGCTCTGGCCCGCGCGCAGGCCCGCTAGCGCGGCCTGGTGCGAGGCGACGAACGCGTCGCGGTCGGCAACGCCGCGCGCCACCATCTTGCCGTCGATCAACAGCGGCGCCTCGGCCGCATGGAGGTCGAAGAGGGCGCCGCCGTCGGGCGACCCAAGCGCCTGCAGGTAGCGCTTCGCGAAGTCGATCATGCCTCGGCCCTCAGTAAGTCTAGCGCGAAGGTCGGCCGGCCCAACGCGCCCGGCGTGGTGGGATAGACCTCGAAGATCGTGTCCAGGGCCGTGTTGAAGGCGCCGTGGAAGACGAACGAGCCGAGGCGCTCCCAGACCGGCTCCGGCAGCGTGCCGCCGTGGTGCGCGGTCAGGATCCGGATGGCGCGCACCAGCAGCAGGCCGATCGCGTTCGAGGCCGCCAGGGAGTAACCGTAGCTGAAGACCTTGGAAAAGTGGATCGTCTCCAGGAAGCGGGCCAGGCGCGCCTCGTCGCCCGACACGAGGGCGGCCGCCGGGTTCTTGAGCGGGGCCAGCATGGGGTCCACCAGCGCGAAGAAGCGCAGGATGCCGTCGCGCACGTCCAGGGTTTCCTCCAGCGTGTCGGCGGGCAAGGGCTTGATGGCTTCGGTCTCCCAGCCGGGGTCGGCCGCCTGGCCCTCCGAGGCGGCCAACACCGCGCGGCTGCCCAGCCAAAGGCGGCGGTCGAGCCCCAGCTCGGACCGGCCCAGCGGCGCGCGCAACGCGGCCTCCGCCTGTTTGAACTGTTCCCAGGGGACCTCGCGGCCGAGGGCCAGCCGGAAGCTCTCGGGCTTGGCGCTCACGCCGCCCTTGGCGAAGCGCATGTAGATGTCATCCGCCCGCTCCGCCAGCGGCGGCCCCACGTTGGCGCGGACGCTGCCGCACATGAAGCTGGTGGTCACGGCGATCCCGTCCGGTGTCTCCGTGAACCTGTAGGGGAAGGCGGTGCACGGCGTGAAGATGGGGTTGCCGAGCTTCATGTGGATGCGGCAGCGCTTCTGGTCGTCCAGGTAGCGGCAGGCCACGTCCCGCGCCTTGAGCTGCAGGCGGCCGTTCTCGAGCACGGGCAACTGCAGGCCGCGCAGGTCCGCGTCTTCCTCGCCCCAGGGGATCGCGTCCAGGGCTATTTGTCCCGTGGCC
>JAQBPE010000197.1 GCA_028287685.1 Cyanobacteria bacterium RYN_339
CATGCGGGCGGGGCCATCCTACCACGCACGGCCCGTGCTAGCCGATCGGCGGGCATCGCGCTTCATCGCGAGGCGCTGACCTGCCGCCTGGCTTTCGCGTCCGTCATCACTGCCTGCGCGGCCAACATGCCGCCTTCCAGGGCGCCTTCCATGCTGCTTTGCACCACCGCCTCGCTGGCCAGGTAGAGCCCGTCACGGAGGCGGCAGCTCGGCAGCCGCTGCATGGAGGCCGGGTCCTGCTGGAACTGCCCGAAGGGCATGCGGATGACCTTCAAGAGCCGCCAGCGCTCGGGGTGGTGCCCCGGGAACCACGGGGATATCTCCTGCAGGCAGCGCTGGCGAAGCGCCTCGTCCGTGCCTTCGGCATTCTCCAGCAGTTGCAGCACGATCTGGTGCTTGCCCTTGGGGGCGTAGGTGGGCACCGCGTTAGAGATCTGGCAAAGCAGGTCCACCAGCCCGTGCCGGTCGGCGTTCACGACCACCTTGTTGGTGTCCAACAGGCTCTGGTCCGCCTCGAAGTAGAGGTTTACGGCTGCGTTGGGACGCAGCTTCGGCTCGACGTCGGTCAGGCGGCAGGTCTCCGGGTACGGGGTGGCTAGCACCACGGCGTCGGCGTCCAGGTGGTCGCCGCTCGCGAGCGTGACCCCGTTCCGGCGCAGCCGCGCGACCGGCGTGCCCAGCCGCACGTCTTTCAACCTCGCGGCGAGCTGATCCGGGATCGCCTGCATGCCGCGGGCCGGCAGGGCCACGCTGCCCGTCACCAGCAGCTTCCAGTAGTAGCGGAGGATGCGGGCGTCCGCCTCCAGCTCCCGGCTCAGGAAGATGCCGCCGAAGAAGGGCCGGATGAACTGGTTGATGAAGCGCTCGGAGAAGCCCTGACGGGTGAGATAGGCCTCGATCGTGCCGATCCGGGGCCCGTTCAGGATGCGCTCCGGCGTCTGGAGCGCCACTTCGGAGGTCAGCTTGGCGACCAGCAGCTTGTCGTAGAACGTGACGAAGGGCGCCTGGATGCTGCGCCAGAGCGCGCGCGGGTCGTGGTTCTGCAGCGGGTTGTCGAAGGGGAAGAAGCCGTCCGGCCGGCACACGACGGCGCCGGCGTCCATCATCCGGAGGTCGAGCGCCTTGAAGTCCACCAGCTCGCGCATGGCGGCGTACTTCGTGAACAGGACCTGGAAGCCCAGGTCGATGATGTGCCCGTCCACATGGATGCTGCCCACGCGGCCCCCCACGCGGTCCGCCGCCTCGAGCACGGTGACCTCGTGCCCGGCCTCCTCCAGCTTCAGCGCGCATGCCAGCCCCGCGAGGCCCGCGCCAACGACGATCGTCTTCATGGGCCCTATTAAACGACCGCGGGCCCGTGGCGCAAACAGCCAGGCGTGCTACGATCGCGCCATGTTGACCGCCCTGCTCGTCGCCGCCGCCCTTGACCCGCTGGCCCTGGGCCATCGCGCCCAGACCGAGTTCATGACCGGCAAGGTCGATCCGCTCTGTGAGCAGTTCACGCCGGAGCTGCGTGCCGCCTTCCCCAACGGCAAGGCCGATTTCCAGGCCTTTCAGGCCAGCGTGTTCCTGCAGGCCGGCGCGCCGATCGGCGAGGGGCGGGAGCGCGCCTGGCGCGTGGCCGGTGGAAGGTACGTCTTCATCCAGGCTTTCCTGAACGCGCCGGCTGGCCTGCAATTCAGCTGGACCTTCGATCCGGCTGGCCGGGCGTCGGGCCTGCTGGTGGGCCAGCCCAAGCCGCCCGTGGCGAACCCCTACGAGACCTACCAGCTCAAGACCAGCCTGCGCCTGCCCTTCACCGGCCGTTGGACGGTCTTCTGGGGCGGCCGGACGGTGGAGGAGAACTACCATGCCGCCTACCGCGACCAGCGCTATGCCCTGGACCTCGAAATCATGCAAGACGGCGCCACCCACGCCGGCGACGGCAAGCGCAACGAGCAGTACTACTGCTTCCACCAGCCGATCGTGGCCCCTGCTGCCGCCCAGGTGGTAGAGGCCCTGGACGGCTTGCCGGACAACCCGCCGGGCGTGATGGACCCGAAAAATGCGGCCGGGAACCACGTCTTGCTGGACTTCGGCAACGGCGAGTACGCCTTGCTGGCCCACCTGTCGAAGGGCTCCGTGCGCGTGAAGGCCGGCCAGGCCGTGCAGGCGGGCGATCGCCTCGGCCTGTGCGGCAACAGCGGCAACACCAGCGAGCCGCACCTGCATTTCCACGTCCAAGACGGCCCCAAGCTCTTCGCCGGCGATGGCCGACCGGCCCAGTTCCTGGGCTACAAGCGGGACGGCGTGGCGGTCGAGCGTGGCGAGCCCTCCGCCGGCCAGGTGATCGAGCCCAATTGACCCGCGCGATACGATCGCGCAATCTTCCCGCAACCAAGCTCCGCTATGCTCGAAGCCGTCGAAGCAAGAGAAGGAGCCCTGTTCATGGAAGCAACCGCCATCGTCATCACCTCCGGCAAGGGGGGCGTTGGCAAGACCACGATCACCGCCAACCTGGGCATGGGCTTGGCCGGCCTGGGCTACAAGGTCTGCCTGGTCGACACGGACACCGGCCTGCGCAACCTGGACCTGGTCCTGGGCCTCGAACAGCGCATCGTCTTCGACCTCGTGGACGTCGCGCGCGGCCATTGCCGCCTGCAGCAGGCCCTGATCCACGACCGCCGCAACCCGAACCTTTACGTGCTGCCCACCTCCCAGCGCTGCGACAAGACGGCACTGAAGCCGGCGGACATGCGCCTGGTGATGGCGGCCCTGCGCCAGAGCTTCGACTACGTGCTGATCGACTGCCCCGCGGGCATCGAGGAGGGCTTCCAGGTGGCGATCGCCGCGGCCGACCAGGCCCTGGTCATCGTGAACCCGGAGGTCAGCTCCGTGCGTGACGCCGACCGCGTGCTGGGGATGCTGCAAGAGGCCGGCATGCGCGACGTGCGGCTGATCATCAACCGCCTGCGCCCGGAGATGGTGGCGCGCAACGACATGATGGACGTGCGCGACATCGAGGAGATCCTGGGCGTGCCGATGCTGGCGGCCTTGCAGGAGGACTCCCAGGTGATCGTCTCGACCAACCGCGGCGAGCCGCTGGTGTTGGACAAGCGCGCCAAGACGGGCAAGCTCTTCGAAGAGATGGCCAAGGCCGTCTCGGGCCGCCAAATTTGCCTGGTGGCGATGCCCGGGCCGATCACCTTCATGGGCCGCATCAAGGCGCTTTTCGCTTAGAAGCTGACGCTGGCGACGCGTGGGGCGCGGCTGCCCCACAGCGCCAGCGCCGCCAGCACCATCACGGCCACGCCGAACTCGACCATCGTGCCCAACAGCCCGCCCCCGTGGGTGACGCGCAAGCCGCCCAGGATGGCGGGCACCCCCATGGCCATGTAGGCCACGACGTAAACGACGGACAGCACGCCCGCGCGCTCGTGGGCCTCGGCCCGCGGCACGATCGTGTGGACCGCGCCGTGGAAGGTGGCGCCGAAACCCGCGCCGGCCACGATCGCGCCCAGGAAGAACGGCGCGACCAGGCCCTGCACCGCCGCCAGCAGCGTGATGGCCACGCCGCCCATCAGCGCCGCCGTCCCGCCGGCCATCACGGCCCGCGCGTCCCGGCCGCGCGCCCACACCACCGCCAGCGCGCCGGCCGAGGCCATGACGGTCAACGCCAGGCCCCCCAGCGCGGGCGAGGAGCGGCCCAACAGGTGGTTGACCAGGGCGGGGCCCAGGGAGGCGTAGAAGCCCGGCATGGCCCAGGCAGCCACCAGGCCGGGCAGCGCCACCAGCATCGGCTTGCGCACGGCCGCAGGCAGCGCGAAGCTGGGCCGCAAGGAGGCCCAGGCGCCCGGGCGCGGCGTCACGGTCTCCGGCACCGCCGCCAGCAAGGCCGCCTGGACGACGAAGACCGCCGCGAAGAGCAGGTAGACCAGCAGCGTGGGTGCGGGCAGGAACTGGGCCATCAGCCCGGCCACCAGCGTGCCGGCGGCGGTGCCCAGCATCGGCGCCACGGCGTTGACGGCGGTGCCCCGGCCCCGGTCCAGGTCCAGCAGGCCGGCGCCCGCGGCGGCGATGCCCGCGCCCGTAGCCAGGCCCTGCACCACCCGGGCCGCCAGCAAGGTGCCCACCCCGTCCGCCCCGGCGAACATGGCCATCGCCGCCAGCTGGCCCAACGCCGCGCCGTACAAGACCGGCTTGCGCCCCACATGGTCGGACAACCGGCCCAGCACCAGCAGGGCCACCAACACCGCCAGGGCGTACACGGCGAAGACCAGCGTGAGCATCGCCGGCGAGAAGCCCCACATCCGCTGGTACACGGCGTAGAGCGGCGTGGGCGCCGTGGCCCCGGCCACGAACAGGATCGCCATGGAGGCTTGCAGGATGAAGGACCGGTTGCGCATGGAGGCTCCTCTCGAACAGACAGGTCTGTCTGCTGTTCCTTGACAATAGACAGACCTGTCTGTAAAGTCAAGCCATGGCCACCAAGAAAATCGAAGGATCGGCCCGGGAGCGCCTGCTCGCCGCGGCCAACGAGTTGTTCTACGCGGAAGGCATCCACACCGTGGGCATCGACCGTGTGATCGCGCACGCCGGCGTGGCGAAGGCCTCGCTCTACAGCACTTTCGGCTCTAAGGAAGAGCTGGTGCGGGCCTACCTCCAGGCCCGGGCGGACGCCCGCCACGGGCGTATCGAGGCGCGCATCGCCGCCCTGACGGACCCGCGCGAGCAGATCCTGGCCATCTTCGACGTGCAGGCCGAGATCGTCTCAGCCCCCAACTGGCGTGGCTGCCCCTTCGTGAACGCCAGCGCGGAAGGGGCACGCGAGTCCAGGGTGGCGGAGGTCTGCGCGGGCAGCCGCACCTGGCTGCGCGACCTGTTCGCCCGCCTGGCCGAGGCGGCGGGCGCTGACGACCCGGACCGGCTGGCCCGGCGGCTGGTGATGCTCTATGACGGGGCGGCGGTGGCGGCCGGCATGGACCGGACGCTGGAGGCCAGCGCAGATGCCCGTGCGATGGCCGAAGCCCAGCTGCCCGCCCCGGGAGGAAAGAAGCAGGCGCGGGTACAAGGCTAGCGACATGACGAAGCCGCAGAACCCCAACCAGCCGCCGGAGCAGCCCGGCGCGGGCAGACCGCCGCAGAAGCCCGCCGGCCTGCCGTTGCAAAAGGCCCCTTTGTCACCCCGCCCCGGCACGCCGCCTGCCCGGGGACCGTTGGCGGCCCGCCAACAGCCCGCCCAGCCGCAGCGACAGCCCGTGGCGCTGCCGGTCAAGCCGGTGAACGGCACCCCACAGCAGATCGTCGCCTATCTAGGGGGGCAAATCCAGGTGCTGGCGACGCGGCTCGAGGCCCTGCGCGAGCAGGGCGCCGGCAACACCACGGAGTTCCGCCAGCTCGAACAGATGCTGGGGGTGGTCCAGGACAAGCTGATGCTGGCTCAGAGCCGCATCACGCGCGGCAGCTAGACCGAGCTCAATAGCGCCTGGCGGAAGTATGCGACCGTCTGCGTCAGGCCTTCCTCCAGGCCCACCTTCGGCTCCCACTTCAAGTAGGTCTGCGCCTTGGTGATGTCCGGCCGGCGGATCTTCGGGTCATCCTGGGGCAACGGCTTGTAGACGATTTCGCTCGCCGAGTTCGTCATCGTCTTGATGCGCTCCGCCATCTCCAACAGCGTCAGCTCCGTGGGGTTGCCCACGTTCACCGGCGAGTCGACGTCGGAGTTCATCAGGCGGACGATGCCTTCCACCAGGTCGCTCACGTAGCAGAAGCTGCGCGTCTGCGAGCCGTCACCGAAGACCGTGATGGGCTCGCCCTTCAACGCCTGGGTCAGGAAGTTGGGGATGGCGCGGCCGTCGTTCAGGCGCATGCGCGGGCCGTAGGTGTTGAAGATGCGCACGATGCGCGTCTCGACGCCATGGTGGGTGTGGTAGGCCATGGTGATGGCCTCCGCGAAGCGCTTGGCCTCGTCGTAGCAGGAGCGCGGGCCGATCGGGTTCACGTTGCCCCAGTAGGTCTCCGGCTGCGGGTGGACCAGCGGGTCGCCGTAGACCTCGGAGGTCGAGGCGATCAGCATGCGCGCGCCCTTGGCCTTGGCGACGCCCAGCGCGTTGTGGGTGCCCAGCGCGCCGACCTTCAAGGTCTGGATGGGCATTTCCGCGTAGTCGATCGGGCTGGCGGGGCTGGCGAAGTGGTAAATCTGGTCGAGCTCGCCGGGCACCTCGATGTACTGCGTGACGTTGTGCTCCACGAACGTGAAGCGCGGGTTGCTCTCCAGATGCGCGATGTTGGCCTTCGACCCCGTGATGAGGTTGTCGTACGCCAGGACCTCGTGACCGTCAGCCAGCAAGCGGTCCGCCAGGTGGGAGCCGATGAAGCCGGCGCCGCCGGTGATCAGGATGCGCATGGAACAACCTCCGCGATGATTGCGTCGTCTATGTTGGGCAATTTGGTGATTATTGTCATTTTCGCCCAGGAGGAGGCCCCTGGCAACTGGCCAGAAAGCACGAAAGCTTTGTACGCCGCATCCGACGCTTGGCCGGCTGCAAACGTGCTATAATCCCTCGACCAAGGGGGAAACCTAAGCAGGAAGCCAATTTCCAGCCTTTTCGCAGCCCCGATCGTCCCACAGCAAAGAGAGAGAACGCCGTGCCGAACTTCCACGCGTCCCAGGTTTCGTCTTTGGCCCTTGCCGTCGCCCTGACGCTCGCTTCGGCGCCTGCCGCGACGGCCGCTCCGCTGGACCCGACGCGCCCGGCGCCCGTCGACGCCCCCAAGGCCGAGCCGGACAAGAAGCCGGAGCCGGCCAAGCCCGCGCCCAAGCCGGGCGACGTGCCCGATGACTACGGCCCGCCGTTGGTTGCCCCGCCGGGTGGCCTGGCGCCCAAGAAGCCCGCGGAGCCGATCGACCCCAACGAGGCCAAGACCTTGATCAAGGCCGTGACCGTCCACGGCAACCAGCGCATCGGTGACGACCGCATCTTGCTGTCCATCCCCATCACGCCTGGCGACAAGGTCGGCCGTTCCGACGTCATGGACGCCATCCAGCGCATCTACGGCATGGGCTACTTCCAGGACGTCAAGGCCGGCTCCGAGCCCGTGGCAGGCGGCGAGCGCCTGGTCTTCACGGTGGTGGAGAACCCCGTGATGGGTGACGTGACCTTCGAAGGCGTCACCAAGGTGGACCCCAAGAAGCTGGAGACGCTCTTCCAGCCGATGAAGGGCGACACCATCAACTACAACACGATCAAGGAAGCGGTCGACAAGCTCCAGAAGACCTACGCCGACGCCGGCTTCCCGCTGGCCCGCGTGGCCGACATGAGCGTCGCGCCCGGCGGCATCCTGGTGCTGCGCATCGCGGAGGGCAAGGTCCACCACGTGAAGGTGGCCGGCAACGAGGAGACCAAGGAATACGTGGTCTTGCGGGAAGTTTCCACCAAGCCCGGCGAAATCTTCAGCTCCGAAAAGATCAAGGCCGACCTCCGCCGCATCTACAACCTGAACTACTTCGAGGAGATCAACCTCAAGTTCGAGCCCGCGCCCCTGCCCGAAGAGGTGGTGGTGGTGATCGAGGTCAAGGAGAAGCAGACCGGCTCCATCAACCTGGGCGCCGGCTACTCCACCCGCGACGGCATCCTGGGCATGTTCAGCGTCAAGAAGGACAACCTGTTCGGCACCGGCCAGCAGGTGGGCGTCGACCTTTCCATCAGCCAGCAGTTCCGCGTGGCGGGCGAGTTGACCTACTTCAACCCCTGGTTCGACGACAACCGCACCGGTCTCGGCGGCAGCGTTTACCTTCGTAGGTTCAACAACTTCCTGGCCAACTTCCGCGAAGACCGGGTCGGCATCAGCGCCAACGCCAGCCGCCCGTTGTTCGGCGACTCGTTGGGCTCGCCCTGGCGCGGCACCGCGGGCATCCGCGCGGAGTCCGTCACCACCTACGACAACGTGTTCGTGGGCGGCAACGTGAAGCCGAGGTTCGCGGCCAACGACGGCCTCCCCAACAAGCCCATCACGCTCGACCCCAGCGGCACCGACGCGATCGTGGCCGGCAGCCTGGGCATCACCTTCGACACGCGCGACGTGATCATGAACCCGACCGAAGGCTGGTTCAACCAGGTCACGCTGGAGCCGGGCGTCGTGAACCCGGGCCAGCTGGGCACCGGCGCCAGCCCGCTGATCCGCACCAGCGGCGCGGCGACCTACTTCGTGCCGCTGCCCGCCTTGCCGTGGTCCAAGGACCGCTCGACGCTCGCCATCGGTGGCCGCCTCGGCCTGATCTACGGCCCGCAGGTCCCCGCCTACGAGCGCTTCTACTCCACCGGCCCGTACCTCGTCCGCGGCTGGCCGGAGTTCGCCACGCCGGACTCCGATCCCTGGAGGAAGTACCCCCTGAACTTCTTCCAGGGCTCCAACACGGTCATCGGCAGCCTGGAATACCGGTTCCCGATTTTCAACATCGTCTCCGGGGTTGTGTTTGCGGATAGCGGCATGTTCTGGGACGATTGCTTCAACACCTCC
>JAQBPE010000201.1 GCA_028287685.1 Cyanobacteria bacterium RYN_339
GAGAAGCTGCCTACTTAGCAGCGGCCAGCTGAACGGCCCCCGGCGAGCAGTGCTCGCCGGGGGCCGCTTGCTATCCAAGCTAGGTCAGGTAGTTGATGACCTGGTTCATCTTGAGCCCCAGGTGGAGCATCAGGCGGTTCTCGGAGTCGTCCAGGTCGATCTGCGTGATATCGCGGATGCGCTCCAGGCGGTACTTGAGCGTGTTGCGGTGGATGAAGAGCTTGTTGGAGGTCTCCGTCAGGTTGCCGTTGCACTCCAGGAAGGCGGCGATCGTTTTGACCAGTTCCTTGTCGGTCTGCTGGTTGTACTCGATCAAGCGCTGCAGCGGCTCGCAGAAGAACTCGTTGGGATCCTGGCTCTGCGCGAACTGCAACAGCATCCGGTAGATGCCCAGCTCCGCGAAGAAGGTGATGGCGCCGGGGCCGTTGGTGCTGCGGCCAATTTTAAGGGCATGCTGGGCCTCCTTGTAGGCCTTGGGCACGCTCATGAGGTCCGGGTACTGCTGGCCGACCCCGATGCTGACGCTCCAGGTGGGGCTGGCGGACGTGACCTTCTGGTGGATGGCCTTGGCCAGGTGACGGATCTTGTCCAGCGTGGGCTGGCCTTCCTTGACGGGGTACAGGATGCTGGCGCCCTGGGCCTGGTTGACGACCACGGCCTGGCGGAAGCTCAGCAGCGAGTTCAGGATGCCCACCAGGCGGTTGATGTCGTCCGGCAGGATGTCGTCGTTCTTGACGTCGTCGAACTCGACGTTGATGACCCAGTACTGGCTGGTCAGCGGCGTGCCCAGGTAGGTGGCGCGGCGGCGCAGCGTCTCCGTCATGGCGGCCGTGTTGGCAATTAACAAATCCCGGAAGAAGTCCCGCTTCATCTTCTGCTCGGATTCGGTGGCGCCCTTCTGCTTGAGCAGCTCGATGGCGATCGCCGTGATCCCGTTGTCGATGATCAGGCGGTCATGATCCGTCATGGCGGCCGTGGTGAGCACGGAGAAGAAGCCGAAGACTTCACCGCTGACAACCACCGGGTAGATGGTGCGCGATGGGTGGCCGGCCTTCTCGGACGGGATCGTCACCGGGAGCTTGTCCTTGCGGAGCGCCTTCAGCGTGCCGTCTTCTTCCCACTTCTTCATGAGGGTGACGGGCGTGCCCTTGTTGGCAATCAGCTCGTCCAGCGCGGGGTCCGTGGCGGAGCCGGCCTGGGCGTAGGCCAGCAGGTTGAACTGCTTGTCCTCGATCAGGAGCGTCTGGTTGAGGTGACGGCCCAGGAACTTGGCGACGGCCTCCAGGCCGGTGCCGTCCAGCACCATCTGCATGAGGCGGCGCTGCAGCGACAGGCCTTCGCGGACGGAGCCCGAGCGGGAAGCCTCGATGGCCTCCTGGAGGGGACGGACGACGTCGACGATCGGGCCGGCGGTCGCCATCACGAGGAGCGGGAAGCGCTGCTGCTCGGCGTACTCGATCGCCTGGTCGGGGATCATCTTGATGTAGGGGCTGGCGAGGACCACCAAGCCGGCGGCGTTCGCGGTGACCAGGTCCTTCAGGAAGGCCAACCAGGGCTCCACGGCGTCGCGGAGGACGTAGCCGGTGGTCAACACCAGCTCGCCGCCCTTGAGCCACTGGGACGTGTCGGGTACCTCGACGGGCAGGACGCTCAGCACCACGCGGGCGCAACCGGCCTTGCCGGCCAACAGCGTGGCCTGCTGGAGGATACCGTTGCCGAGCGCGTCTTCGACGCTGATGCCCGCGCCACCCTGGACGGGGGCTTCGTTCGATGCGGTGTCCGGCAAAATGATGCTGTAATTCATCGTAGGAACCTCCAATGTATGCTCGAGGACAACCCTTGCTGGTCTCCAATGTGGACAAGAGACTTGATGAAGTTTTGTAACATTGGCTAGCTTAATACATGTTTACAAAGTTGGCAACCCCCTTTGTCGATCTTTTTATGTCAAGTGTTAAGATGTAGCAGACACGCGGCTATACAGCAAAACAGGCTGCCACGAAGGGCAGCCCGGCAAGGGTTGACATGTCAATTTTCGGGGTTAAGAACGCCTCGTCGTTTAGAGGAGGCCCCGCCGTGTCCAGAGCCGGCGAACGATGTTCAAACCCTTGTCGGTGAGGATGACGTTCTTCTCTGCCGCGCTGTAACGCATCGCGCTGGTGTTCAGGTAGTACGCCAGGCGGCTGTCGCCACCGAGGAACCCGCTGTCCACGCCGCCGCCGATCGTGTAGACCTGGCCGCCGCTCAGCAGGCGGATGCGGCTGGCATCCGCCACCAGCAGGTCGCCGGTGGGGGTGAACTCCAGCGAGGTGGGCGTGTTCAAGAGCACCTGGATGTTGGGCCCCACGCTCTCCGCCACGCCGGCGTTGACCGTGTGGATGTCGGGGTAGAGCAACCCGGTGATGGTCAGGTCGAGGAAGCCGGCCCGCCCGGGGTTGCCCAGCACGCGCGTGACGTCCTGGGGCGCGGGGCTCGTGAAGGCCACGTTGGCGATGGCCGCCGGGCTGGGGGCCGGGATGGAGTAGACGCAGTTGCGCTCGGTGTCGCAGATGTAGAGCAGCGTGCCGGCCGGGTTCAGCTTGATGTCGCCGCAATTGTTCAACGGCAGCCCGCTGCCGCTCATGGTCAGGGGGATCGAGAAGATGAAACCGTCCGAGTGGCGGATCACGCGCAGGGCAGCGGCGCTGTTGGCGCCGGAGTCCAGCACGAACAGGTTCCGGCTGGCGTCCGCGGCGATGGCTTGCGGGAAGCCCAACGTCGCACCCGTGGCGATCGCCCCGTCGTTGGCGGGATCTCCACCCACCCAGCTCGTGCCGGTGCCCGCGATCGGGTAGATCTTGCCGGGGGTCATGGCCACGCCGTAATGCGCGCCGGCCGTCTGATCGATCATCCACAGGCGCGCGCCGAAGGGCGAGCTGAAGAGGATGTCCGGCTTGCCGGGCGTGCCCTCGATCAGGTGCATGCGCGTGGGCGCGTAGAGCGCGAGGCCGGTGGCCGGCGTGATGGTGGGCTGACCTGCCTGGGCCACGACCTGGGCGTCGTAGTAGGCGTTGTAGTCGCCCTGGCTGCGCGCGCCGTTCAGCTGGCCCGCGATCGTGTACATCGAACCCGCCACCAGCTTGCCGGTGTTGGGGCCGGACACCTCGCCGGCCGACTGCAAGTACGGACCGTTGGTGGTCACGGCGGGCACCATGCGGATCAGGTAGCTCTCCTGCTCGCAGAGGTAGGTGTTGCCCAGGGAGTCCTGGATGGCGTCGTTGGGCGCGATCAGCTCCGCGTCCACGGCCACCTTGCCTTCGCCCTGGTTATAGCCGCGGATGCCGTTGCCGGCCACGCGCGTCAACGCCAGCGGGCGGTAGCCCAGGATGGCCTTCCACTTGTCGGACAGGCTGTTGGCTTCCGGCGGCGTGCTGGCACCGGCGGCGGTGGCGCGGGTGCTGAAGAGCTCCACGTAAAGGTTGCGCAGCAAATGGCCGGCGCCGGTCTTGAGCGCCTCCACGCTGGGCGTGGTGCCCGCCGTGACGGGGATGGTCGCGAGCGGCAGCATGGCGTTGGTGTCCGCATGCAACTGGGCGATGTCTGCCGCCGCCACGTCCGTGAGGTCCAGGTTGTTGACGTCCGCGAAGGGCAGCAGCTGCCAGCGCGCCAGCTCGGCCACCATGGACGTGGCCTCGTTGACCGTGACGCTGGTGCCGCCCTGGGGCACGATCGCGCTCAGGCGGTGGTCGCCGGCCAGGCGGGCTTCCACCAGGAAGGGGCGATCGCCGGGCACCTGGCCCGTGAGCGTGAAGCCGCCGTTGGTGGCGGTGGCGCCGGTGACGACCGTGCCGCTCGAGGTGTAGAGATCCTCCTCCAGCGAGCAGATGTTGACCAGCGAGCTACCGAGCGGGGCCGCGGCGTTCAGGTGGTAAGGCGCGGCGCTGTTCGAGAGGTAGGGGACGTTCAGGTTGTCGAGTTGGACCGTGCCCGCCAGGTTCCCCGCCGTGCTGATGGCGATCAGCTGGTGGCTGCCGCCCTTGGGCAGCGCGATCAGGCCCGCGGGCGTGACGGTTGCCGGCGCCTTGGCGGCGGCGACGGGCGCCTTCCCGGCGGCCTTGGGGTTGGTGGCGACGCCATGCCCGGTGCAGCCGGCGGCCGCCAGCAGCGCCGTGCACAAGACCAGGTGCTTGGACCGCAACATCACCGCCACTCCTATTCCCACTGGCGCCACAGCTTGCGCAGGCGCTTGTGCTGGAAGTCCATGAAGAGGATGTTGCCGGCCGGGTCCACCGTCAGCTTCTCCGTGCTGTAGAGATCGCACCAGCGCAGCGCGTCGCCATCCGTCTTGTTGTCCGTGGCGTTGGACAGGGCGCCGTGCAGGCGACCCGCCACCGTGGTGATGGTGCCGTTGGTGGCGACCATGCGGACGCGGCCGCTGTCGCTGTCGTTGATGTAGAGGCGGCCCTGCACGTCGAAGACCAGGCCGCGCGGGCGGCTGAGCTGGGCCGCGGTGGCGGGTCCGCCGTCGTTGCCGTCGCCGGTGGCGTTGGCGTAGTCGAAGTCGCCCTGGCCGTTGCTGACCTGGCTGCCGGGCGGGTTGCCGGCGAAGGTGCTGATCGTGCCGCTGGGATCGATCCGGCGCACGCGGTTGTTGTCCAGCTCCGCCACGTAGAGGGCGACGTCGCCGGCCTCGTCGTGCAGGGCCATGGCATAGGGCTGGTCGAGGTGGGTCTGCTCCGCGGGCACGCTGTCGCCGGTCACGCCGGGCGTGATCTCGTACTCGCCGAACCAGTGGCTGGAGGTCTGCTGCATGGTGTTGGCGGGAACCCAGCGCGGGTTGCCGGCGATCGTGTACATGCACTGGGCCTTCATCGGCGCCGTCAGGGCGGTGGTCTTGAAGGAGGTCACGTAGCCTTGAGCGTCCACGACGGGGTCGCGGTAGCCCCACCAGATCGGCTTGACGGCCAGGGCGGCCGCGCTGGGGATGAAGCGCACGCGGTGGTTGAACTGGTCGCAGATGTAGATGCTGCCGTACTTGTCGACCTTCACGTCGTTCGGGTTGTCGAGGCGCGCGAAGCGGGCCGCGTTGGGCACGGACGATCCGGCCGCATGGGTGCCGTCGCCCGTCAGGTACTTGCGATCGCCTTCCTCGGCGTAGCGCCAGTTCGAGTGCGCGCCGTCCGTGCCATCGGTGGCCGCGACGGGCGTCTCCACGATGTCCGGGTGGTCGGCATACATGTCCGGGTAGAACTGGGCGATGCCGCCCGGGCCGTCCTTGTTGCTGTCGCCGGCCACGGCGGACATGCGGAAGGCCTCGATGAAGTTGGGGATGTCGCCGACGGCCTGGTCGATGATGGGGATGCGGATGACGGTGTTGTACTTCACGTCCGACACCAGCAGGGTGCCGGGCTGCAGGCCCAGCGGGGCGCCGAGGTTGTAGTCGGCGATCGCCGCGTTCATCACGCCGTCCAGGGTCTGCCCGTTCGGCGCGTCGTTCTCCATGCAGATGCCCACCGGCGCGCCGATGGCGTACGTGGGGGTCCACAACGCGGTGACGCGGCCGTCCGGGTGGATCCAGCGCACGTGGCCGGTGTTGGCGTCCTGCGTGTAGCCGGTGACGAAGATGTCGCCGCCCTTGGAGGTGCACACGCCATAGTTGAAGCCCAGCTTGCGCTGGTTGTTGGGCGTGTTGACGTCCTCGTTGCTCAAGAACCCGAAGGTGGCGAAGCTCAGCCCCACGCTGGGGAAGGCCTCCTTGCCGCCCAGCTCGCTGGTGACGGCGGCCGGGCGGGTGCCGATCAGGCCCTTCCAGGTGTCGGAGATCTGCTTGACCACGGTGTTGTTGGCCGCGATGCGCGAGATGGCGATCACGTATTGGTTGCGGAGGTCCGGGATGTGGTCGATGCGGAAGTCGAAGACGCCGACGGTGACGGGCGTGTTCGTCTGGTCGTTCACGGTGGTGATGGCGGCGATGTCGCCGCTGGTGATGGCGGTGTCCGTCTGGTTGATGGCGCTCAGGTACTGCGTGACGTCGTAGTCGGACAGCGACTTGCCCACGCGATAGGCCTCGCCGCGCAGGAACTCCGTGACCAGCGTGGACGCCACGTTCAGCTTCAACGTCTGCTGCGACAGCGTGGGCTTCATGTAGCCGGTGAAGCGCAGGTTGCCGTTCACGGAGGCGTTGACGATCGTGTCCTTGCCGATCGGGAAGCCGGGCGTGTTGACGATCGGGAAGGTGTACCGGCCGCCGCCGTCCGTGGTGGTGGTGAACGGGAGGTTGGTGCCCGTGTTGAAGAAGAACCGCTCGTCGCGGTCCGTCAGGTACATGAAGGCGTTGTTGAGGAAGCCTTCCGGGCCGCTGGCCGACGTCAGGTGGTAGGCGGAGCCGTTGTTGGAGATGATGGCGGAGCCGTTGTTGGAGATGATGGCGGAGCCATTGTTGGAGATGATGGCCGAGCCATTGTTGGAGATGATGGCCGAGCCGTTGTTGGAGATGATCGAGGCGGGCAGGCCGACGAAGCCGCTCAGGAGCGGGATGGAGGTACTGCCGGAGCCGGAGTTGCCGCCCGAGCCGCCCGATCCACCCGTGGCGCCCGCGCCGTTGGGCGAGATGAGTCCGGTTTGGGGCTGCGTGACGAGCGGCGGCACGGCCGGCGTCGGCGTGTTGTCACCACTGTTGACGGGCACGGGCGGCTGGTTGGCCGGCGATGCCTTGGTGCCGGCCGGGGGCGCGTTGTCGATGCGCGTGGGCGCGATCCCCGTGACCGAGGCGGTCGTGAGCAGGGTGGCAGGCCTGTTGGTCTTGCCCTGGCACGCGGTCAGCAGCGCGCTCGACAGGACGAGCGCGTGGATCAGGTGAAGGGTGGTGCCGCGCTTCGCCATCGTAAACTCTCGCTTCGTTACCGGACGTAACGTTTTTTTACCCGCCCGGCAACACCGGGTATCACTTACCGCTGGCAGTGCGCTCGATCTGTAGCAGGATCACCAGGATCGACGAAAGCAAACTGGCCGAGCTCGCGGCGACGGGGAGCACGCGGTACCAGTCGGGACCGGAGACCTCGAACACACGAACGGTATCGCCATCGTAGAGCATGATGTTGTCGGCGACCTTGCCTTCCATCACATCTTGCAAATCGATGTCCTGGTGCTCGCCGCCGGCGCGCACTACCAGCACGTGGTGGATGTCGCCGCGCTCGTGGTTGATGCCGCCGGCCAGGCCGATCGCCTGGAGCAGCCGCACGGGCTCCTCGATCTTGAAGGTGTCGGGACGGTTCACCAGGCCGATCACGCTAATGGACAGTGGACGGAAGTGCGAGATGTACGCCACGACGTGGGGATCCACGTAATACTTGGTGTACGCCTTCGTGATGGCTACTTGCAGCTGGGGAACCGTGAGTCCGGCGGCCTGGACCTCGCCGACCAGCGGCAAGCTGATGCGGCCGTCCGGGCGGACAGGCAGGTCCTTGGTTTCCAGCTTGTCGTTCTCGAGCACGCGCAGGTTGAGCGTGTCGCCGAAGCGCAGGACGTAGTTCTGCGAGGTGGGCTGCGCACCCTCCGCGGCCACGGCGGGCGCGGGGGCCAGCAGGGCCAGGCTGGCGGCGGTCAGGAGGCCGGTCAGGAGACGGGGCAGCAAAGTGGGCATCGGACGTCTCTTTCTGGGAGTCAGGCGCGCTTGAACGAGGTCAAGAACCGCTGGAACAGCCCGGGCGCCACCGGTGGGGTGTAAGGCGCAGGGCGGATGATGGGCTCCCCCGTCAGCAGGGCCTGGGGGTTCTGGAAGCGGATGAGGCGGGCGTTCTCCGCGCCCACCACCTCTTCCAGCCGGATCACGGCCTGGTCCAGGTCGCGGATGCGGCGGTCGACGTTGTGGGCATCGGAGCCCATGAAGGCAATTAAACCACGTTGCAAGAAGCCTTCCAGTGTCATGACGGTGCGCTCGCTCGCCGCGCCGGCCAGGGCGCACAAGGTGCCCTGGGCCAGGATGCCACGGTCAACCCAGCGCGCCAGGATCTCCGGATCCTTTTGGAGCGGGGCTTGGCGCTCGGGGTGCGCGATGATGGGCGTGATGCCGCGGGCCTGGAGGTCGAACAGCAGGGCGTCCATGCTGCCGATCAGCGGCATGCCGGGCGGCATTTCAACCAGGACGTGCTTGCCGAGGTCGCCGATCGTCAGCCAACTCTCCGGGACGCAGCTTTCCTGGTCCATGCGGACCTCGCTGCCCGCTACCAGCTTGAGCGGGATGCCCACGGCGTCGAAGTGGGCCTGGGTGGACGCGACCAGCGGCAGCAACGTGGCGCGGGTGTTGGGGTAGAGGTCCGCCTGGATGTGGGAGGTGCAGACCACGTGGCTGATGCCGATTTCCACCAGCCTGCGCGCCAGCACTTCGGAATCTTCGATGGTCTTCGCGCCGTCGTCGATGCCCGGGAGGATATGGCAGTGCAGGTCGAGGGAAACTAAGGATGCCACGCTAGCTCTTCTGCTCCATGTTGGACGGCTCGGCCTTCGCTACCACGGACGTGGCTTCTTTGTTCTTGGGCTGCTTCTTCTTGGCCTTCTTGTTCTCGCGCTCGAGGTTGCCATAGTAGCGGTGGTAGTAGCTGTAGTAGTAGCCGTCGTTGTCCGGGCGGACGCCTCGGACGACCATGCCGTGCACCTTGATCTTGGCGCGACCCAGGAGTTGCAGCGCGTGGCGGGCGGCCTTGCGCGTGACCTTGTTGACGCCCAAGAGGAGGATCAGACCATCCAGGCGCGAAGCCAGGATGCTGGCGTCCGTGACCGCGATGATGGGCGGTGCGTCGAAGAGGATCAGGTCGTAGAGGCTCTTCATCTCCTCGATGAGCAGGGTCATGCGCTGCGATTCCAGCAACTCGGCCGGGTTCGGAGGCAGCGGGCCGCACGTGAGGATATGCAGGCCGTCCTGGGCGGTGGCCTTCACGGCCTCCGCGAAGCTGTGGTCGCCCGCGAGGATCGAGGACAGGCCCTCGGTGTTCTGGAGGTCGAAGATGTTGTGGACGGTAGGCTTGCGCATATCCGTGTCCACGATCAGCACCCGCTTGCCGGCCTGGGCGAAGCTGACGCCGAGGTTGGCGATCGTGGTGGACTTACCTTCTTCGGGACCCGCCGACGTGATCGTCAGCGTCCGCAAGGCGTTGTCTGCGCTCAGGAACTTGATGTTCGTTCGCAGCGTTCGGTAGGCCTCGGAGGCGGGCGAGCGCGGGTCGGTCATGGTGATCAGCTGGGCGGCATCCTTGGCACGCAGCCAGGGGATGATGCCGAGCGTGGTCAGCTGGACGGCCTCTTCGGCATCTTCCGTGGTCTGGATCGAGTCGTCCAGGTACTCCAGGAACATCGCGGCGCCCACGCCGGCCATCAGGCCGACCACGATGGCGACGAGCATGTTCTGCAGCTTCTTGGGGCGCACCGGCCCATCCGGCAGGGTGGCTTCTTCCACGATGCGGACGTTGCCGACGTTCATGGCTTCCTGGATGCGCGTTTCTTCGTACTTCTGCAGCAGCATCTTGTACAGCTCGGCCGTCACGGAGGCGTTGCGCATCAGGCGGGTCAGCGCCAGCTCCTTGTTGGGCAGGCCGGCCATCTTGCCGTTGAAGTTGCCCACCATATGGCCGAGGGCGGCCACGCGGGTGGAGTAACCGAGGCTCTCGACCTCGGCGGCGACCAGGTCCTTGGTCAGGCCCTGGCGGATGGGGTCCATGTTGGCCTTCACGCCGCCGGAGTACTCCTTGCCGATCACGTCGGCGGCCTGCTGGGCCAGGGTGCGGCGCAAGACGCCGATCTGGGCCTGCAGCTGCTTCACTTCGGGGTGGTTGGGCGTGAGGCTGGCGTTGGAGAGGATCGGGTTGGTCTCGGCATCCAGCAACTGCTGGCGGAGCTTCTGGACCGTGGAGTCCTGGCTCATCGCGGTGGCGGCCATGGCCTCGCCGGCGCTGGAGCCGACCTGCCGGCGCAGGGCCTGCACGCGGGTCTGCGCTTCAGCGTTGGCGGCGGAAGCCTGCCGGTACTGGCCTTCCAGCTCCGCCATGCTCTGCACGTTGGACTTGGCTTCTTCCGTCAGGTCGACGGCGCCGTTGGCCTGCTTGTAGTCGCGCAGGGCGGTTTCCGCCTTGCTCAGCTCGTCCTTGGTCTTGGCGAGCTGGGCGCTGATGAACTTGGCGGCGCTCGAGGCTTCGAGGCGGTTGGCCATCTTGTTCTGCTCGACGAAGGCCTGGGCCCAGACGTCGCTCACCTGCGTGGCGATGATCGGGTCCGTGTGCTCGAACGAGATCTGGAGGATGTCCGTGCCCTTGATCGTGGTGACCTTGGCGCTCGTCAGGAACTTGTTGGACGAGAGCAGGTCGCCGGTGACGGAGTCGCGCAGGTTCACGCGCTTGATCACCTGGGTGACGATCGGCACGCTCTTCATGAGCTCCGTCTGCGTGTCGAGTGGGCTGCCCGTTCGCGACAAGGTCGAGAGCGAGGTGAAGTCGCTCATCTTCTCGCCGATGGCGGAGAGCGTCTTGTCCTTCTGCTCCAGGAGGATCTTGGTCGAGGCCTGATACACAGGTGGCATCGTGAACGTGATGACGCCCGTGGCCAAGACCACCGTCATGAAGGCCAGGACGACCCACCAACGGCGCTTCCACAAAATTTGCCAGTACTGCTTGAGTTCCATAAGGAAATTGGCTCCTGAAGGGTGAAAAGGTCCAGGGTCAATATACCACGGGGGTCCCCGGCCCCTTGACACTTCGTAAAACTTTACGGTGAACTGGAGAGCGGCCTGGCGAGCCCCAGACGCGTCCCCTGGTTGGCTGCAACATAGCGCTCCACGCCCGCCACGATGGCCTCCGCCACCTGGGCCTGGAAGGGGGAGCTGGCGAGGAGGCGTTCCTCGGTCGGATTGGAGATAAACCCGGTCTCCAACAGGACGGAAGGCACGTGCGGGTTGCGCAGCACATAAAGCCTTTCTTGCTTCACGCCGCGGTCCGGCCGGTGGGCCAGCGAGGTGACGGCCCTTTGGATGGCTTCGGCGAAGGGCTTGGAGCCCGTTTCGCGGTAGAACGTGACGGTGCCGTTGCTGTCCGGCGCCGTGTGGGAGTTGGCGTGCAGGCTGATGAAGAGATCCGCCTTCACCTGATCGATCATGTGCAACCGCGGTTCCAGGTACAGCTCCGCGTCCGCACCGCGCGTCAGCATGGCGTTGAGGTTGTGCTTCCAGAGCGCGTGCTGCAAGGCATGCGCCATACCGAGGCAAGCGGCCTTTTCCAGGCCGCCGGCGGGCCCCAGGGCGCCCGGGTCCGCGCCGCCGTGGCCGGCGTCGATCAGCACCAGCGGCCGGCCGGCGAAGCGGTGGGGGTCCTGGTGCGTCCAGGTCAGGGTCAGGCGCGTGCGGTCCTTGGAGAGGGCCTGGGTCAGCTGGTAGTTGGCATCGGCCAGGGAGGTGTCGAGCAACCAGGTGCCTTCGGGCGTGGTGCGGACCTTGGCACCCGCCAGGCACTTGCCGGGAAGCGGCAGGAAGCCGACGTAGCGGCCGGCCGGGATCTTGACCTGCATGTGGGCGGGGTCTTCCTCGAAGAGCTGGTAAGTAAGGGGTTTGGCGGCCTGCAGCTCCAACGTGACCTTGCCGTTGCTTTCCCGCGCCCAGAGCTTCTTGATCTCCTGGCCGGCGCCGGTATAGCTGCCGCCCTTCTGGAAGAGGTTGGCGAGGGCCGCGTTGGTCTCTTCCGCCCGTCCAATCACCAGCGTTGCGCGCCCGCCCAGCTGCATCACTTGCAGCTTGGTGGGCTGGTCGCAATCCACCACCAGGCGCACGGAGCCGTCGGGCTTGCGCGCCATGCGCACCTGGGTCACGTGGCCGGCGTTCACCGGGATGGCGTGCGCCATGTTGGCGTCGGCCAGTTCGACGGCGGGCAGGTCCACGACGAAGCGGAAGGGCTTTTCCAGCGTGAAGATCTGCGGATCGAGGGGCGCATTGGCCTGGACCACCAACCCTACGTCCCGCCAGCCAATAGACTCGATGATTACATCTCGGGGCTTCGCCGGGGGAGCAGCCTTGGAAGCACCGCTCGAAGCCACGACGCCGAGCCCCAGCATCAGCCGGAGCAAGTTGGCGGCAAGGCGGCGCATCGTGGGGGACATGCCGACCATCATAGGGGCGGAAGGGCCAGCCGGGCTGTGACGCGGAAACCACGATCTCTTTCGGCGAAACCGCCAAGGAGCCCGGAGGCCGCCGGGGCTAAGCTGGAAGCCAGCACGTTGCACACGAGGAGGTCGCCCATGATGATGGACTGGATCATGACGTTGTTGTCGCTCTTGGGCACGCTCGTGTTCGTGACCCTCAACGCCCTGATCTTCGCGATCGTGTACGTGAAGGTCATGGGCAACTCGTTCGGCAAGGCCAACTTCAAGGCCTCCAAGGCCAAGAACGACGACATCCGCTTCGCGGACGTCCTGGGCGTCGACGAGGCCAAGCTCGAGGCCAAGGAGGTGGTGGACTTCCTCCGCCACGCCGACGCCCTCGAGAAGATCGGCGCCAAGGTGCCCAAGGGCATCCTGCTGGTAGGGCCGCCGGGCACGGGCAAGACCTTGCTCGCCAAGGCGATCGCCAACGAAGCCGGCGTGCCGTTCTTCTCGTTGTCGGGCTCGGACTTCAACGAGGTCTTCATCGGCGTGGGCGCGAGCCGCATCCGCAAGCTCTACGCGGAGGCCCGCAAGCACAAGACCGCGATCGTCTTCATCGACGAGATCGATGCGTTGGCCCGCGCCCGCAACGCCAGCCCCTACGGCCAGGAGAACGCCACCACCTTGAACGCGTTCCTGGTGGAGCTGGACGGCTTCGGACGCGAAGGCACGATCATCACGATCGGCGCGACCAACCTCGAAGACTCGCTCGACCAGGCGCTGCTGCGGCCCGGCCGCTTCGACCGCAAGATCCATGTGGGCCTGCCCAGCCTGGAAGGCCGCAAGGCGATCCTCGAACACTACGCCCGGCGTGTGAAGACGGAGCCGACGGTCGACCTGGACGCCCTGGCACGCGCCACCCCCATGATGAGCGGCGCGGACCTCGCCAACGTGGTCAACGAGAGCTCGATCATGGCCGTGCGGGCCGGCCGCAAGCGCCTCAAGATGGCCGACTTCACCAAGGCGATCGAGCGGATCGGGATTGGCCAGATCCAACAGAAGACGATCTCCGAGCGCGAGCGCCGCCTGATCGCCTACCACGAGGCCGGGCATGCGGTGGTGGATTACTTCTCGGTCTCGCCCAAGAAGTTACATAAAGTGTCGATCATCCCGACCGGCAAGAGCGCGCTGGGCTACACCTGGTCCGTCCACACGGAGGATCGGCACCTGACCAGCCGCGAGGAGTTCATCGCGGAGATCGCGGCGCTGTACGGCGGCCGGTTGGCCGAGGAGATGGTGTTCGGTTCGAACGCGGTGACCGGTGGCGCCAGCTCGGACCTCAAGCGCATCGCCAAGATCGCGGAGGCCATGGTCTGGGACCTGGGCTACGCGCCGGGCTTCCCGGGCGCCTACCGGGACCTGGCCGTCTCCGAGGCCACGCGCCGGGAGCTGGACGAAGCCGTGGGCCTGCTGATGGAGGAAGGCCGCGCCGTGGCGCGCACGTTGCTCGCGCAGCACGAGCCGCAGCTGCAAGCCCTGGCCCAGGCCCTCCTGGAGCATGAAGTACTCGATGGCGAGCAGCTGGAACGGTTGTTGCACGGGGGCGCGATCTTCCTGCCCCGTCGTAGCGCTTCGGACGCGATCGATGCCGCCTAAGCAAACACGGACGACCGCGCTCCAGCCGCGGGTGCGCATCACGATGATGCCGGCCGCGCCGCCCGTGCGGCGGTGGGACGCCGTGCCCTGGATCTTGGGGGTGGTGTCGGCCGGGTTCCTGGCGGCGGCCGTCGTGCGGGTGGCCGGGTTGGGCCACCTGCAGGCCGACTACCGCTACTGGCAGGGTCGCGAGGCCTTCAAGCGCGGCGAGGCGCAGATCGTGGTCCAGCGTGACTGGCAGGCGGCGATCGCCCTCGATCCTCACTACGCCCGGGTGCGGCTGGATCTGGCGCGATCGTACATCGACACCCAGTGGTACGGCGGGGCGATCGCCCAGGCGGAGGCCGTGCTCAAGGGCCCGCGCACGCGCGCCGAGGCTTCGCTGGCGTGGACATACGTGGGATATTGCCACTACTTGCAGGGCGACAAGGCCGCCGGGCTCGCGGAGTTGGAGCTGGCGGTGGCCGATGACCAACAAAACAGCCTCGCCCAGAGCGTGCTGGAGAGGCTGCGTCGTGAAGGGAAGTTGCCGAGTCTGCCTTAGATGGACAGCGCGTCCGAAGCGGGCACGCCCAGCTTGAAGCTCTTCACCACCAAGCGGTAGGACAACACGGTGCCCTTGTACATCAGGCGGCAGTTCGGCAGGTTGTTCTTCGGGTCGATCCCGATCTGCTCCATCGTGACGCCCTTGGGGCTCTTGGGGGAGTGGACTTCCAGCAACTGGGTGGGCTGGCCCTGGATCGACTGGGCGCCCAGCGCCTTCACCTGGGCGGAGGGGTCAAGCAGGACGCCGAGGATCGTGGAAACGTCGGTCTCCTTGATGGTCCAGCCGTTCTTCGAGACGACGCGGCTGTCCGTGATGCTGACGCCCACGGAGAAGGGCATCCAGGTCGGCTTGACCTTCATGTCGCTGCCGCCGGTCCAGAGGACCTTGGCGCCGCTGGCGTCGCCGGAGGCCTTCACGATGTGCACCATCAGCGTGCTGGGGCGCTTGTAGGCAACGTCCAAGGTCTCCGTCTCGGCGTCCTTGGGGCCCTTCTCGTAGGTCTCGATGGTGGCGGTGAAGCCGGTCTGCGTGGCCTGCGCTTGGCGGACGGCGGCCAGGATGGTGGCCGGGTTGGCGCCGGCGGCGCCGGGCGCCGCGCCGGGGACCGCACCAGGCAACGCGCCGGGCGCCGTGCCCAGGGGCTGCTGCGTCGGGCCGTTCTGCAGGCCCGAGCGGGCAGGCAGGCTGGAGGTGGAGGCCGCCGGGGAGGTCTTGCCGCAGCCGGCGAGCACCGCTACAGCGGTCAGGCTGGCGAGCATCAGCGCGGAGGCGTTCATCTTCTTCATTTGGGCGATCTCCTAGCGGGGGGAACAGAACGAAGCAATCTAACGCTTAGTTAACTACTTATAGCGACGATCCGTTGTCGATCTTCTTATCATCCCGTCAACCTTGGGTTAAGGACGATATATACACCTGCCAATGGGCGGTCTACACAGAAACAGGCCCCCCGGGGGTCCGGGGGGCCTGGTGGGCGAGGGCGCGGTTCTTGGCTTGCCTCCGCGTTTAGATCGCGAGCTCCGTGGCGGACGGGACGCCCAGCCGGAGGTTCTTGATCGCGACGCGGTAGATCAGGTCGGTGCCCTTGTAGAGCAGGCGGCAGCCGGGCAGGCCGGTGGCGGCGTCCACGCCGATCACCTCGTGGTCGGCGCCCGGAGGGCTCTGGGTGGACTTCACTTCCAGCATGGTCATCGGCTTGCCGCCGTCACCAGGCTGGGTGCCGGCCACCTTGATCTGGGCGGCGGGATCGAACAGCACCTTGAAGATCGCGTTGACCTCCGTCTGCTTGATCGTCCAACCGTTCTTGGACTTCACGCGGGCGTCCGTGACGGACAGGCTGGTGGTGATGGGCATGAAGCCGACCTTCACCTTGATTTGCAAGTTGTCGCCGCCCGTCCACACGATCACCGCGTCCTGGGCCTGGCCCGTGGCCTTGACCATGTTCAGGTGCAGGGTGTTGGGCTTCTTGTAAGCCACCTTGATGGTGTCCGATTCCGTGCCGGCCGCGCCCTTGTCGAAGGTCTCGACGGTGGCGGTGAAGCCCTGGGTGCTGGCCTGGGCGGCGCGCACCATCTGGAGCACCTGGGCAGAGGTCTGGGCGCCGCCGGTGGCGCCGGCCAGGGGGCCTGCCAGGGGCAGGTTGCGGTTGCCCAGCGGGTTGGCGGCCGGCTTCGAAGTCGTTCTCGCCGCCGTCGCAGGCTGGCTGCCGCAACCCATCAGGTTGATGGCGGCGAGCGCAAGCAGGACGAGGGCGATCGGCTTCTTCATGCGGGTTTTCCTCCGGGTGCGGCAGGTGGGTTTTAAGCTATATCGTTTCGTTAGCCAGATCATGTCTTATCGACACATAAACGTTCCGGTAAGATCGCGTTAAGACGTGACAACGCGACGTGGGTACAAGATGGCCATGAACCACACCACCACCGGGCCTAACACCCCTTGCATCGGTGCGTACCGCCTGCTTCATGAGCGTGGCGAGGGCGCTACCGCGAAGGCCTACCTGGCCGAGCACCCGGCCGACGGCGGGCTGGTGATCCTCAAGGTGGCCCACGCGTGGAACCCCTTGATCGAGACGGCGTTCCGGCAGGAGTTCCTGCTGGGCTCGCGGCTGCGCCACCCCCACCTGGGCGAAGTGCTCGATCACGGGCGCACGGAGGCCGGTCGGCCCTTCCTGGTGCTGGCCTTCGACGACGGCGCGCCGCTGACGGACACGCCCGGGCCCTGGAACGAGGCGCAGGTGGCCCGCCTGGGACTACAGCTGGCGCGCGGCCTGGCCGTGCTGCACGCCCAGGGCTGGGTGCACCGCGACGTCACGCCCGGCAACGTGCTGGTGGGCGACGGCGGGTTGGCCCGGCTGATCGACTTCGGCATGATCACGACGGCGGGGCAGGCCGGTGCCGTGGCCGGCACGCCGTTGTACCTGGCGCCAGAGCTTTTGGCTGGCGAGGAGGTCGATGCCCGGGCGGATCTCTATTCGCTGGGCGCGTTGCTCTACCGCCAGGCCGGTGGCAAGGCCCCGTTCGAGGAGCTGGAGGCGGAAGCGTTGCTCCACGCGGTGTTGCACGATACCCCTTGGTCGATCACGGAGCTGGCACCGCACTTATCGCCCCCCTTGGCAGCGCTCATTACCCGGTTATTGGCCAAGGCGCCGGGCGATCGCCCCGCCGATTGCGTGGAGGTGATCCGGATCTTGGAGCCCCTGGCCACCGGCCCGGCCTTGCCGCTGACGGAAGGTGCCTGGCAGGCGCCAAGCGCCTGGGAAGCGTGGGAAGGCCTGGCCGTCCAGCCCGGCGCCTTCGCCGTCTCCGGACCCGCGGGCAGCGGGCGATCGCGGTTCCTGCAAGAAGCCTTCCGCCAGGTGCGCCGCACCGACCTGCCCGCGCTGCTGTTGGCGGGCGAGGCCACCGCGGGCCCGTATGCGCTGGCCGAGGCGATCGCCCGCTGGGCCGCTGCGCTCGCGCCGGATGCCCTGGCGGCGCTGGACGAAGACGTGCTGCAAGTCTTGGCCCCGCTCTGGGGGTGGATCCCAACGCCCGAGACGCCCGCCGAGGCCGGCCCGGAGGAGGGTGACGCCTTGCCGCCCGCCATCACCGCCGCCCTGGCCGCCTTGCTGGAGGCGGTGGCGAACGGCGGCCGGCTGGCGATCATGATCGACGGCTGGGAGGATGCCGACCCGGCAAGCCGTGCGCTGTTGAAGCGGGCCTGGGGCCAGGCGCTGGGCCGCTGGCACTGGCTGGTGGGGGCGCAAGAGGCCCCGGGCGAGGCACGCGCCTGGGAGCTGGCGCCGGCCGACGCGCCGGCCTGGGACGCCTGGGTGGCGACCTGCTTCCACGGCCGCCCGCCCGAAGGCCTTGCCGCACGCCTGTTCCAGGCGACCGGCGGCAACATGGGCTGGGCCGTCCAGGCCATGCAGGCCTTGAGCCAGGGCGGCGGCGAGCTGGCGCTGCCGGACTCCGTGGGCGCCGCCCTCGAACAGCAATTCGGGCACCTGACCCGCTCGCAGCGCCTGTTGGCGGAGGCCCTGGCCTTCTACGCCGCACCCTTCGCCTTGGAGGACCTGACGCCGCTGGGCGAGGTGCTGCCGGGCGGCTGGCCGCTGGAGATCGGCACGCTGGTGGCGCGTGGGCTGTTGGAGCTGCGGGGCGGCTCGTACCGCTGGGCCAACGGCTGGTGGCCCAACTGGGTGCGTGCGCAGGCGGCGCCCGGCCGGATCCAACGCTTGTGCTGGGACCTGGCCCGCGCGCTGGAGCAGCACTGGTTTGGCACTGTCGACCAGCGGCCTGTGGCGCTGCTGCGCCGCCTGGCGGAGCTGTACGCCCGCTCGCAGGACGCCGACGCCACGCTGCGCTGGGCGCTCGCCGCTGGCCGCGCCTGCGCCGCGATCTTCGCCAACGACTCCGCCCTGGCCCACTTCGACGACGGCCTGGCCGTTGCGCCGGCGCAGGGGCCGGAACGCCGCGCGCTGGAAGCCTCACGGGCGGATCTGCTGCGACGCGTTGGGCGCCAGGACGAGGCCGTTGCGGCCTACGAACGCCTGCTGCCCGGTGCCGAAGGTGCGGAGCGCGGGCGCCTGCTCACCTCGTTGGGCAAGTGCCACCTGATCCGCAACCGCTTCCAGGCCGCCCAGGCGGCGCTGGAGGAGGCCGTGGCGCTGCTGGAGCCGGCGGGCACGCCCACGGAACGGCTGCGCTCCCTGACGACGCTGGGGCGCACCTTCTACCTGGCCGGGCAACGCGAAGTCAGCCAGGCCCGCTACGAGGAGGCGCTGGCGCTGGCGCGCACGCACGGCGATCGCGCCCACCAGGCGGAAGCGCTCTCCATGCTGGGCCAGATGCTGGCCGGCCGGGCCGCCACCGCCGGCGAGGGCCTGACCTTGCTGCAACAGGCCCTGGAGCTGCGCGAGGAGCTGCGGGACCATGCCGGTCAGCTCGACACCCACATGCTGCTGGGCAACGCGCTTTACAGCCAGGGACGCTTCGGGCAGGCGCGCGAGCGCTTCAAGGCCTACCGCGAGGGCGCGGCCCGCGTGGGCGATCGCGTCGAATTGGCCTACGCGGACATCAACCTGGCCCTCACCGCGAGCGAACTGGGGCAATACCAGGAGGTGCGGGTGCATGCGCCGCAGGCGCGGGCGCTGGACGACAGCTTCCTGGTGGGCCTGGCCAGCTACATGGAGGCCCATGCCGCCCTGCACCTGGGGGATCTGCCGACGGTGGACGCGGCGCTGGCCGTGGCGCGCGCGAAGGAGCTGGCGCTGGGCAACGACGAGTTGCGGCTCTATGGGCTGATCTACGAGGCCGAGCGCCACCTGTTCCTGGGCGCCTTCGACCAGGCCTTGCGGGCCGGGGAGTTGGCGCAAGCGTTGGTGGAGAAGGGCGTGGCGAGCGAGTTGGCACCTCGCGTGCAGCTGGTTGTCACCGAGGCGTTGGTGTTCCAGGGCCAGGCCGGTCGCGCCCGGCAGGCGCTGGCGCGCGCTCAAGCTGCCATCGATGCCGCCGGCGCCGTGGCGCCGCGCGCGCGGGCCGGCCGGCTGGAGGGCTGGCTGGCCTTGCAGGAAGGCGACGTCTCGGCCGCCCGCGACCATTGGCAACTCGCGCTGGAGCTGGCGCAGGCCAAGGGGCTGCAGGCGGTGGCCTTGCCCTTGCTGCTGGACCTGGCGTCGCTGGCCCGGCGTGGCCACCCCGTGGAGCCCGGGGCCCTGCAAGCCGCCTACGACCTCGCGGAGCAAGCGCGGCAACCGGAAGCGCTGGGTGCGGCGTGCCTGGGGCTGGCGGCCCAGCACCTGGAGGGGGGCCACGACCTGCTGGCCGATCGCCTGTCCCGGCGCGGCCAGGAGCTGCTGGCGACCTACGGCGACTGGCTGCCCAGCCAGGGGGCGCGCCTGATGTTCGAGGCCCACCCGGCGCGCGCGCCGTTCTGCAACGTGAAGCAGCAGGAGGAGTCGCACCGGCTTGCACGGCGCGGGAAACGGCTGGAGATGCTGCTTTCCCTCGCGGAGAAGCTGGCCGCCCGGCGGGACCCGGAGGCCGTCCTGGGCCTGGTGCGCGAGTTCACGCTAGAGATCACGCAGGCAGAGCGCTGCCTGATCCTGTTGCAGCACGGCCCGGGACAGCTCCACACCCACGCCGAAGGGGAGTACAGCCACACCCTGGTGGAGCGGGTGGTGGCGACCCGCCAGGCGGAGTGCATCCTGGACGCGCAGGCGGACGAAGGCCTGAAGGCGCAACGCAGCATCCTGGACCTGCGCGTGCGCAGCGTGATGTGCGTGCCGCTCGCCGTGGACACCGTCCTGCATGGGGTGCTGTACGTGGACAGCCAGGTCGCGCTGGGCACCTTCACCCCGGAGGACCTGCGCGTGGTCGAGGCGATCGCCCGCCAGGCCGCCCTGGCGCTCGACGGCGCCCGCCTGCTCACGCTCTTGAAGGCGCAGGTCCGCCAGCGCGACGAGCACATCCGCCGCCTCAACGAGTCGGACCAGGTGATCCAGCACCTCAAGGAGCTGGACCGGGTGCGCGGGGAGTACTTCGAGGCCGAGAGCCACGACCTGCGGGCCCCGCTGGGCAGCATCCGGGCGGCCGTCCAGGGGCTGGAGAAGGGCTTGTTCGGCGAGCTGACGCCCGACCAGCGTGAGGTGCTGCTCGGCATCGACGTGAACCAGCGCTTCCTGGCGAGCAAGATCGACGGGATCATGGACGGCGCCAAGCTGGAGGCGGATAAGCTCACGCTGGCCCTGGTGCCGGTGTCGCTGGAGCGCGTCTGCCGCCAGATGCTCCGGCTGGTCGCCCCGGAGGCGGAAAGCAAGGGGCTGGCGCTGCGCTGCGACGTGGGCGACGTCGTGGTCCTGGCCGACGAGCGCCGGCTCGCGCAGATCGTCCTGAACCTGCTGGCCAACGCCGTGAAGTTCACGGAGCGCGGCGAAATCGCGCTGGAGGCCGCGCACGACGGCGAGACCGTGAGGTTTGTCGTCAGGGACACGGGCGCGGGCATCCCGCTCGAGCGCCAGGCCACGCTGTTCGAGCGCTATGGCTCTTCCGAAGCCGGCTCCGGGCTGGGCATGTGGCTGGTCAAGCGGTTGGTGGAGGCCCACCAGGGCACGATCCAGGTCGAGAGCGAGCCAGGCAAGGGCACGGCGATCGCGATCGGCCTGACCAGGTCATGAGCCGGTCAACAAGGCCTGGACGTTCGCCAGCACGTCGTCGAGGTCGGCGGGCTTGGTCAGGAAGCGGAACCCCGGACCTTCGAGCCCGGCGGTGCGGTCCAGGTCGCGGCCGGAGAGGAACAGCACGGGCGGCCGGCCGTCGCCTAACCGCCGGGCGACCTCGTCGCCCGTGATCAGCGGGAGGGCCACGTCCAGCACGAGCACGTCGGGGCGCTCCGCGGCCACCGCATCCAGGGCTTCCTGGCCGTTGCGGGCCGTGCGGACCTGGTAGCCGGCCTGGCCCAGGAACCGGCTTACCACCTGTAAGAAGAACTTGTCGTCGTCGGCCATCAGGATGGTTTTCACGCGAGATCCTCCGGGCGGACTTCCAGCAGGTGGTAGAGCTTGCGGCGCATCGGGCCGTCTTTGAGCTTCATTTGGCCGTTGGCCACCGCGAAGACGGTCTCCAGCTCCTCGCCCACGGCCAGCGCTACCTCGCCGATCGAGAGGCCGCGCTCCCAGATGCGGCGGAGCAGCTCGCGCACTTCGGGCTGGTAGGCCGCGAGGGGCGGCAGGTACGTCAGGGCGTCGTCGAGCTCGTGGTTGCCGGTGGAGGTTGCCGCGTCCGTGCCGAAGGACCGCGCCAGGAAGTGCCGCATCAGCTTCTCCTCGAAGCTGTCGGCGCTCTCTTCCACCCGCTGGAAGTGGTGGCCGATCTTGCTCCAGAGGTGCTGGAAGACGCCCAGGTCGCCCTTGTCGAGCGCCAGCTCCGCCGCGGCGGTGACGCGGTCCTGCCAGTCCGCCAGCGGGAGGTACTCCGCGAACAGGAACGGGCTGGCCTCCGCGGCCTTGGCGAAGAGCGCGATCGTCTCCGGGTCCTTGGGGAAGGGGCTGCCGCCGCGCAGGATCAGCTGGAGGTGGCCCTCGCTGTAGTCCGGGATGCGGCGGATCCACTCCTGCTGCGCGATGCCCTGGGCCTTCAGGTGGGCCACCAACCGGCGGGTGGACTCCGGCAGCACCTGGATTTGCTGGCGGTACTCCTTGAAGATCAAGGGATCGAGGCCCAGGGCCTGGGCGATCGCGTTCAGGGTGTCGCGGCTCTTGGGGAAGGAGACCTTGCCCAGCAGGATGCGCGAGACGTGGTCCTTCGACAACCCGGTGCGCTTCGCCAGCTCCTGTTGGCGCATGCCCCGATCCTGCAGGGCTTGCTTGAGGAGGTCGACCGACGGGCTCGGACCGGCGTCGACGGCCGGCTTCATTGTCCGTATAACCGGAAGTACGGGAACGGGCTGCCCAGGGGCACGGCGGCGTCCACGATCAACATGGCCATCAGCAGCTGGAAGCCGCGCGGGCCCACGGTGGAATAGACGTCTGCCAGGCCGCGGCGCACGGCGTCTTGCAGCGGCCGGCCATCACGCGCTTCCATGATCACGGCGCCCGCGAACATGCCGACCAGGAACCAGAACATGGTGCCCAGCACCGCGCCGAAGGCGAAGGAGCCGATCATCATGCCCCAGACCACGTCCTGGCTGGCGTACGAGAACCGCAGCTCCAGCTTCTCCGTCCACCAGGCCGAGGTGAGCGCGATCAGCCCGATCACCACCACGAAGCCCAAGGAGACGGGCGGCATGCCGGCCAGGTTGTGGGCCAGGAAGGAGTTGTAGCCCACCCAGCCGGCGATCGCCACGAGGATCACGGCCACGCCGGGGAAGAACGGCACGAAGACGATCAAGAGCAGGCTCAAGAGCGTTGCCGCGTAGACAACCTTGGCGAGGATGAAGGGCAGGGGCAGGGCGGCGATGTCTAGCGGCATGGGGGGCTCGAACTAAAAGTTCTTGAGCTTGCCGTGCAGCTTGAGCAGTTCCTTGAACGCCTTGATGATCACGCCGACGTTCGCGCCGGTGGACTTGCCGCCCAGGCGCGGGTAGTGCGTGACGGGCACCTCGACCCAGGACGTTTTGCGGCGCTTCAGCTTGACCAGCATCTCCGTGTTGATCATGGCGCCTTCGCTCTCGGGCAGGGCCATCTGGAGCTTGTCGTGCTTGAAGATCTTGAAGGCGCAGTCGATGTCGCGCACGCCCAGGTTGAAGAGCAGGTTGACGAGGGTGCGCCAGCCCAAGGCGTTGAACTTGCGGCCCATGTGGTCCTGGCGCTGTTCCCGGTAGCCCAGCACCACGTCGACGCTGCCCAGGTGCGGGATCAGCTTCTCGAGTTCCGTGATGTCGAACTGGTTGTCGGAATCCATGAAGAACACGTATTCCTTGTGGGCGTTCTTGAACCCGGCCTGCAGCGCGCCGCCGTAGCCGGTGTTGGCCTGGTGGACGGGCTTGACCTTGGGGTTGGCCGCCTGCAGGCGGTCCAGGATCTCGCCGGTCTTGTCCTTCGAGCCGTCGTTCACCACGACGATCTCGTAGTCCGGGCACACGCCCTCGAGGAAGTCGCAGCAGTTCTGCACGACGGCCTCGATGATGTCTTCCTCGTTGTAAGCCGGCAGCACGATCGACACGCTCGGCAAAACGAAGCCCGTCGCGGCAACGCTGCGCGGGGTCGTCACGTCCATTTGGGTGCTCATATCTCGGTCCTCGGACAAAACTGAAGTTCCTGTAAGGCTGGTTCCAATTCCCGACGATTTTATCAGAATTCCGCGCGGGCCGCTGTGACCGTGGTCATTATGTCAGTCCGGCGCGTCAGGCCCACCCGGTCGGCGCGTCGCCCAGGAAGGGCTCCTTGGCCCGCCAGTAGGCGAGCACGTCCTGGAGGGTCTGGTCGAGCGGGATTTCGGGCTTCCAGCCGGTGTCGGCCTGCAACCGGCTGGGGTCGCCGCGCAGCTCCGGCACGTCGACCGGCCGGTCCAGCGCGGGGTCGCGCTCCACCGTGATGCCGACCTTGGCGTGGGCCAGCAGGCCGTCCAGCAGCGCTTGCATGGCCACGGCCTTGCCGCTGCAGACGTTGTAGACCTCGCCGGGTACGCCCAGGCGGGCCAACGCCAGGTAGGCCGCGGCCACGTCGCGCACGTCCAGGAAGTCGCGGCGGGCGGAGAGGTTCCCGACACCGAGCACCGGGGCCTGACGGGCGACCTCGATGCGGGCGATCTGGCGGGCGAAGGCGGAGACGGCGAAGCGGGCGGTCTGGCCGGGCCCGGTGTGGCTGAAGCTGCGCGCGCGGATGACGGGCAGGCCGTAGGCGCGGTGATGTTGGATGGCGATCATCTCGGCCGCCGCCTTGCTGGCGGCGTACGGGCTTGCGGGGGCCAGCGGCGTGGACTCCGGCAGCGGCGACGTGACACCGCCGTAGACCTCCGCGGAGGAGACCACCACCGTGCGGGCCGCGGGGGCATGGCGGCGCAGGGCGTCGAGCAGGTGCAGCGTGCCCATCACGTTGGTCTCGTAGGTGGGCGTGGGGGCTTCGAACGAGGCGGCGACGGAGGACAAGGCGGCCAGATGGTACACCTGGGCGGGCCTGACGTCGTGGATCAAGGCGTCGACGGCGGCGCGGTCCGTGAGGTCCAGCGTTCTCCACGTAGGGTTGACGGCCGGGGGCAGGTTGCACGGGCCTGCCTCCGCCGGGCCGCCCGGGCCGGCGAGGGCAACCACGTGCAGGCCCAGCGCCTCCAGGGCCGCCACCATGTAGGGGCCGACGAAGCCGGAGGCCCCGGTGACGAGGGCGGTGTCAGACACCGTCATCGGACCCCGCCGAGGACCTTCGGTCATCCGGGCCAACATGGGTACCAAACAGCGACATCTGCGCGCCAGTCGCCACTTCCGTCTGCAGCGTCTTGCGCAGGCTGCTGGCCAGCTTGTTGTTGCGCTCCAGCGCGGCCAGGACCTGCTTGGCGCGCCCCACCACGGAGGGAGGCAGCCCGGCCAGTCTCGCCACCTCGATGCCGTAAGAGCGGTCCGCGCCACCGGGCACCACGCGGCGCAGGAAGACCACGTCGTCCTCCGTCTCTTCCACCAGCATGCGGTAGTTCCGCACGCCGGGCTGCGTTGCCGCCAGGCTGGTCAGCTCGTGGTAGTGGGTGGCGAAGATCGTGCGGGCGCGGACGTGCTGGGCCAGGTGCTCGGAGACGGACCAGGCGATCGACAGGCCGTCCAGCGTGCTGGTGCCCCGGCCGATCTCGTCGAGCAGGATCAACGAGCGCTCCGTGGCGTTGTTGAGGATGTTGGCGGTCTCGTTCATCTCCACCATGAAGGTGCTTTGCCCGGTCGAGAGATCGTCTACGGCGCCGATGCGGGTGAAGATGCGGTCCACCAGCCCGACGTGGGCGTGCTCCGCGGGCACGAAGCTGCCCATCTGGGCCAGGATCGCGATCAAGGCGATCTGGCGCATGACCGTTGATTTCCCGGCCATGTTGGGGCCCGTGAGGATGATCAGGCGCTCGTCCTCGGTGTCCATGCGCGTGTCGTTGGGCACGAAGCGGCCCGACGGGAGCAGCTCCTCGACCACGGGGTGGCGGCCGGCCAGGATCTCCAGGCGCGTGTCCTGCGCGACCGTGGGCCGCACGTAGCGCTTCTGCTGGGCCAGCTCGGCCAGGCTGGTCAGCACGTCCAGGTCGGCCAGCAGGCCGCCGGTGTGCTGCAACTGCGGCACCAACGTGCCGAGCTTGGTGCGCAGGGCCGTGAACAGCTGGTGTTCGAGGGTGAAGAGCTTGTCCTCGCCCTGTAGGATGGCCGTCTCGCGCTCCTTCAGCTCGGGCGTGATGTAGCGCTCCGCGTTCACCAGCGTCTGCTTGCGGTGGTAGTCGGGTGGCACCAGCGCGCGGTTGGCGTGGGTGATCTCGATGAAGTAGCCGAACGTCTTGCTGAAGCCCACCTTGAGGCTCCTGATGCCGGAGCGCTCTTTCTCGCGGACCTCGAAGGCCGTGAGCCAGTCCTTGCTGTCGCCCATCAGCGACCGCAGCGCGTCCACCTCGGGGCTGAAGCCCTGGCGGATCACGTTGCCCTCCGTGGTCTGGATCGGCGGGCCGTCCGCGATCGTGGCCTCGATTTCGGTGGCGATCGCCACCAGCTCGCCGGAGGCCGGCGAGAGGGCCTTGAGCGGCGCGGAGCGGCAGGCCGAGACCAGGGCCGCGACGTGCGGCAAGACCAGCAGGGAGTCCTTGAGGGCGTTCAGGTCGCGGGCGTTGGCCGTGCCGGCGGCCACGCGGCCGGCCAGGCGTTCGATGTCGCGCACGCTGGCGAGCTTGTCGGCCAGGCCGCGCAGCAGCGCGGGTTGGGCCAACAGCTCCGCGATGGCGTCCTGGCGCCGGCCGATTTCGGCCGGATCGAGCAGGGGGTTCAACAGCCACTGGCGCAGGCGCCGGCCGCCCATGGCGGTGCGGGTGCCGTCCAGCACGGAGAGCAACGAGCCCTTGTAGCTGTTGTCGCGGCTGGTGTTGGTGAGCTCGAGGTTGCGGCGGGTTTGGCCGTCCAGCACCATGTGCGCCGTGACCTCGTAGGTCTTGAGGCCGGAGAAGAGCGGCAGGCGTGCGCGCTGGGTCTCGGACAGGTAGTTGATGATCGCGCCGGCCGCGCGGGCGGCCATCGGCAGGTGCTCGCAGCCGAAGCCCTCCAGGGTCTGGACACCGAACTGCTCGAGCAGCGCCCGCCGGGTCATGGTGGACTCGAAGGCGTGGGTGGCGCGCGGCGTCACCATCAGGCCGAGCGGCAGGGCGTCGGCCAGATCGGGGGGCAGCGTGGCGGGGTCAAGGCGCTGGTTGGGGGCCGATAGCCACTGATCGGGGCCGACAGGCACGAGGCATTCCGCCACCACCAGCCGGTCCAGCTCCTGGCGGGCGGCGGCGGCGTCCGGCAATTGCGTCACCCGGAACTCGCCGGTAGAGATGTCGCAGTAGGCCAGGCCGTAGGCCTTGTCGCCGGGGACCACGGCGGCCAGGAAGTTGTTCTGCTTCTCATGCAGCATGCTGCTTTCGAGCAGCGTGCCGGGCGTGACCAGCCGCACCACCTCGCGGCGCACCAGGCCCTTGGCCTGGGCGGGGTCTTCCATCTGTTCGCAGATGGCCACGCGGTAGCCCTTGGCGATCAGGCGCGGCAGGTAGGTCTCCAGCGAGTGGTGAGGCACGCCGGCCATGGGGATGCGCTCGCCGTTGGCGCCGCCGTCACGGCTGGTGAGCGTCAGCTCCAGCTCCTGGGAGGCGATCTTCGCGTCGTCGAAGAAGGTCTCGTAGAAGTCGCCCATGCGGTAGAGCAGCAGCACGTCGGGATACTGCTGCTTGATGGACAGGAACTGCGCCATCATGGGCGTATAGGTGCCAGCGGGCTTGGCCATGGGGACCTCCAGGACGGGAACCCGCGATTATACCGCGTTTGGACGCAGCAAAAAGGCCCAGCTCGCAAGAGCCGGGCCGAAAAATGCTCGTTTACTAGGGGGTCGGCGCGGGGGCCTTCTTGAAGATGGATTCCAGCGTGGACATCAGGCCCTCCTTGTGGGGCGAGCTGAAGATCTTCTTGTGCCAGGGCGTGGTCTCGCTCTTGCCCAGCGAACGGTTCAGCTTGTCGGCCGCGGCGTCATCGACGTTCTGGAGGGCGGCGGACAGCTCCTTGGCGCTCACGCCGCTGTTCATGACCAACTGGTCGTCCAGCATGCGGAAGGTGGCCTCGCTGACGCCCTTCAATTCCGTGCGGGTCAGGTCCTTACCACCCTTGCCCAGGATCCCCATGACGCGCTCGGACAGGTTGTCGGCGGCGATAGACTTGAACGACATAGCGGCTTCTCCTCGATGAACACTTCACGCAACTGGGAGTGTTATCGGGGTGTTAACTGCGAAACCGTCTTATGATCTGAGAAAGGTTCGTTTAAGGAGTTACTTCTTGGTGCGCTTCTGGTAGGCCAGGGCTTCCTGCACCTGCGAGGGGCGCACGTAGTTCATCTCCACCAGAATTTCGCCAAGCCACATGTAGCGGCCCTTGCGCGCCAGCTCCTGCTGCCGCTGCAAGGCGGCCTCGAGCTGGACCTGGGTGATGTGGCCCTTGGCGATCATGTACTCGCCGAACTTGAAGTTGCCCGTGAGGCGCTGGGCGGCGTTCTGGTCGATGCTGTCGAAGCTGATCAGGCCGTCATCTTGCAGCTCCTTGACCGACTTCAGCAGGCGCTCGCCCATGATCTGGATCTCTTCGCCGATGTTGAAGAGCGAGAGCTCGCCGTTGCACTTCATCAGCACGCGCCACTTGTCGCCCTCGACGGACACGCCGCGGGCGAAGTTCTGCTGGAGGCTCTTGACCGTGCCCTTGCCCTTGTCCGTGAGGTGCGGGATCTTCGCCAGGGGGCCGATCTTGGGGCCGCCGATCTGGGTGGTGCGCATGGC
>JAQBPE010000179.1 GCA_028287685.1 Cyanobacteria bacterium RYN_339
ACGACCTCGTCGTGATCGGCGCCTCCACGGGCGGGCCCGCCGCGGTGCTGGAGGTGCTGCGCGCGCTGCCGCCCGATTTCGCGCTGCCGATCCTGTTCGTGCTGCACATCGGCGAGCCCTTCGGCCAGGCCCTGGCCGACTGGATGGCCGGCAACTTGAAGCGGCGCGTCATCCAGGCGCGCGACGGCGACCCGTTGCCACGCCCCGGCGAGGCCTGCGTCTACATGGCCCCGCCGGATCGCCATCTGGTGGTGCAGCAAGGCCGGCTGGTGCTGACGGACGGCCCGGAGCGCCACAGCTGCCGGCCCTCCGTGGACGTGCTCTTCGAGTCCGTGGCGCGCGAGCTGGGCCCGCGCGCCGTGGCCTGCTTGCTGACGGGGATGGGGCGCGACGGCGCGGCCGGCATGCTGGCCATCAAGGACGCGGGCGGCCTGACGATCGCCCAGGACGAGGCGACCAGCGTGGTCTACGGCATGCCGCGCGAGGCCGTGCTCCTGGGGGCCGCCATGCGCGTGCTCCCGCTCGACGCGATCGGGCCGGCGCTGTTGGCGCTGGCGCCGGGGAGGTGAGCATGCCGCACGTCCTGATCGTGGACGACAGCCTGACCGTCCGCATGGACCTGTATGACGCCCTGAGCGAGGCGGGCTTCGACGTGGCGATCGCCGCCAGCGTGGCCGAGGCTCGCCACAAGCTCGCGGAAGCGGACCCCGCGATCATCCTCTTGGACCTCAACCTGCCGGACGGCGACGGCCTGGACCTGCTGGCGCTGGTGCGCGCCAAGCCTACGACCGCCGGCGCCACGGTGATCATGCTGGCGAGCGAGGCCGAGGTGCTGGACCGCCCGCGCGGCCGCGAGCTGCCGGCCGAGCACTACGTGGGCAAGCCCTACGACACCGATGTGGTGGTGGCCCTGGCGCGCCGGGCCACCGCTGACGCGCGGGAGCCCAGCCGGGCCCGACCGCTGGTGCTGGTGATCGACGACAGCCGCACCTTCCGCGAGGCGCTGCGCGAGCTGCTGAACGAGGCCGGCTACGACGTGGCCCTGGCCGCGAGCGGCGAGGAGGGCCTGGCGGTCGCGGCCACGCTGCGCCCGGACGCCGCGGTGGTGGACGGCACCCTCCCGGGCATCGACGGCGCCACGGTGGTGCGGCGCCTGCGCATGGACATGAGCCTGCGCACCATCCCGATCTTGCTGTTGACGGCCGCCGAGGGAGCGGCCGACGAGGTGGCGGCGCTGGAGGCCGGCGCCGACGCCTACGCGCGCAAGAGCGACGACACGGACTTCGTGATGGCGCGCCTGGGCGCGCTCTTGCGCTCGGCCGCGCCCAAGCTCGCGGTGCTGGCCGGGCCCGCGCCCACCGAGAAGCGCATCCTGGCGATCGACGACAGCCCCACCTACCTCAACGCCCTGGCGGACCGCCTGCGCGGCGAGGGCTACCACGTCGCCACGGCGCTCAGCGGCGAAGACGCCCTGGCCTTCCTGGCGCGCGAGATGGTGGACTGCATCCTGCTGGATCTGGTCATGCCGGGCCTCTCCGGCCCGGAGACCTGCGTGCAAATCAAGGCGGACCCGGCGCTGCGCCACATCCCGCTCGCGATCCTCTCCGTGGCGGACGACCCCGCCGCCATGACCGCGGGCCTCAACGCCGGCGCGGACGACTACATCGTCAAGAGCGCCGACTTCGAGGTGATCATGGGCCGCGTGCGCGCCCAGCTGCGCCGCAAGCACTTCGAGGACGAGAACCGGCGCATCCGCGACGAGCTGATGCGCAAGGAGCTGGAAGCGACGGAGACGCGCGCCGCCATGGAGCTGTCCGCCATCCGCGAGCGGCTGCTGGCGGACCTCGAGCGCAAGAACGCGGAGCTCGACACCGCGCTGATGCGGGCGGAGGAGGCCACCCGCGCCAAGAGCCTGTTCCTCGCCAACATGAGCCACGAGCTGCGCACGCCCCTGAATGCGATCCTCGGTTACAGCGAGATGCTCATGGAGGAGGCCGAGGACCTGGGCCAGGCCGGCTTCGTGCCGGACTTGAAGAAGATCCACGGCGCGGGCCGCCACCTGCTCTCGCTGATCGACGACATCCTGGACCTCTCCAAGATCGAGGCGGGCAAGGTGGAGCTCTTCTACGAGCCGATCGCCGTGCTGGACCTGGTGGAGGAGGTGCAGCAGCTGGTGCTGCCGCTGGTGCGCCAGAAGGGCAACACGCTCGAGCTGGTGACGGGCGCCGGGCTGGGCCTGATCGAGGCCGACGTCACGAAGCTGCGCCAGGTGCTCTTCAACCTGCTCTCCAACGCCTCGAAGTTCACGGAACAGGGCGCGATCACCCTGGAGGTGAAGCAACTGGACGCGGAACGGCTGTGCTTCTCCGTGAGCGACACCGGCATCGGCATGACGCCCGAGCAGCTGGGCAAGCTGTTCCAGGACTTCACGCAGGCGGACGCCTCCACCACCCGCAAGTACGGCGGCACGGGCCTGGGCCTCGCCATCTCCAAGCGCTTCTGCGAGATGATGGGGGGCGACATCGACGTCACCAGCACCAGCGGCCAGGGCTCGACCTTCACGGTCCGCCTGCCCTTGCGGCCTCCGGCAAACGTGCTATAACGAAACGTAGTAGTTGGAGGGCTGTAGATGAACATCGTGGTCTGCGTGAAGCAGGTGCCGGAAACGGCCAACGTGGGGCTGGACCGCGATAGCGGCTACGTCCGCCGCGGCGAGGTCAAGGGCGTCGTCAACCTGGCGGACCGCCATGCGCTGGAGCTGGGGCTGGCCCTCAAGGCCGCCGCGGGCGGCAACCTCATCGCGCTCTGCATGGGGCCCACCGGCGCCGACCAGGCCCTGCGCCAGGCGCTGGCCGTGGGCTACGACGAAGGCTACCTGGTCTCCGACGCGGCCCTGGCGGGCTCCGACACCGGCGCCACCGCCACCGTGCTGGCGGCCGCCGTGCGCAAGCTGCCGGACGTGGGCCTGGTGATCACGGGCGAGTTCTCCGCCGACGGCGCCACCGCCCAGACCGCGCCGCGCCTGGCGGAGGCCCTGGGCTTCCCCATGGTGTCGAGCGTCGTCGAGGCGACCCTGGAAGGCAACACGCTGAGCGCGACCCGCAACGGCGATGCGCGCCGCGAGCAGGTGGCCGCGCCCACGCCCGCCGTGCTGTCGGTCTCGCTGGACAGCGGCAAGCCCCGCATCCCCAACGCCATGGGCGTCATGAAGGCAGCCAAGAAGCCGCTCACCACCTGGTCGCTGGCGGACCTGGGCCTCTCCCCGGAGCAGGCCGGCCAGGCCGGTTCCTGCACCTGGGTCACGCGCTCCTACAAGCCGGAGAAGCGCGAGAAGGGCGAGACCCTCACCGGCAGCGCCGCCGAGCTCGCCCAGGCCCTCGTGGACCGGTTGGCGCGCAAGAACTTGATCGAGGTATAGACCCATGGATTTGGACGATCTCGCGTTCCTGCTGGGCGACGACGCCCCCTCCGGCGACGGCGGCGGCGACTACCGCAACATCTGGGTCGTGGCCGAGCGCCAGGGTGATGGGGTCTCCCGCGTCACCCGCCAGGTGCTGGGCAAGGCCCGCGAGCTGGCCGACCGCCTCGGCGCCCGCGTCGAAGCCGTCTTGCTCGCCCACGAGGGCGACATGGTGGCGCGCCAGCTGATCCAGCTGGGCGCCGACAAGGTCTACCTGGCCGACAACCCGCTCTTCGCGGAGCCCGCGGGCGACCTGTGGGTGAAGGCGCTCGACCAGCTGGTCACGAGCCGCCGCCCGGAGATCGTGCTCTTCGGCTTCACGGCCGTGGGCAAGGAGGTCGCTCCCCGCCTGGCCCAGCGCCTCGGCACCGGCCTGGTGGCCGACGCGCACGAATTGGACCTGGACGAGAACGAGCGCCTGCTGATCGCCACGCGCGGTTCCTTCGGCGGCCGGGCGCTGGCGAGCGTGACCTGCCCCAAGGCGCGCCCGCAGATGGCCACGGTCCACCCCAACGCCTTCGCGGAAGCGGAGCCCGATCGCCACCGCGAGGGCGACGTCGAGGCCGTGGAGGTCGAGATCTACGGCGACGATCGCCGCGTGAAGGTGTCCGGCACCTCGCCCGCGCCCACGGAGGTGCCGCTGGAGCGCGCCCGCGTGCTGGTGGTGGGCGGCAAGGGGTTGGGCGGCGCCGAGGGCGTGGCCCTCGCCCAACAACTCGCCACGGCGCTGGGCGGCCAGGTCGCGGGCACCCGCGGCGCGGTCGAGGCGGGCTGGCTCCAGGCCGGCCAGGAGATTTCCAGCCGCGGCGCGACCGTGGCGCCGGACCTTTACATCGGGCTGGGCGTGGGCGGCTCGATGGAGCACATCGACGCGATGCGCCAGAGCCGCACGATCGTGGCGGTGAACACGCGCGCCGACGCGCCGATCATGGAGATCGCGGACTACGCCTTGGTGGGCGACCTGCGCGAGGTGGTGCCCGCGCTGCTGACGGCGATCGCGGCCTTGCGCTCCAAGAAGGCCGCGCTGGCCGCACGCTAAATCTTCGTTAAATCGGAAATTCACAGCAACCGAACATCCGATACCCCTCCTGTTGGGATGGGTGGATGTCCGGTTGCGTGAACGAGAGAGCGAAGGAGGACACCCCCATGGGCGGCATCATCGGCCAGGTCGGCAACATTTTGAGCGCGGTAACGCACCACCACCCGGAGGCCCCACCCCCACCGGCTTCCCCCCCGGCGACGTCGCGGTCGTCGCTGGCGTCGGATAGCAGCAGCACCGGCAACGGCGGCGGCGAGCGTTCTTCCGTGCCGTTGCCGCCCCAGCGGCATGACAGCTTCCCCTGGGGCGACCTGGTGTCGTCCTTGCCGGGGCTCTTGAGCAACCTGCCGCATTTCAGTGGCGGGGGCGGCGATTCCGGTGGGGATTCGGGCGACGATTGCGACCCGCTGGTCTTCGACCTGAACCATGACGGCCACACCGACGCGACCGCAAGCCAGCACGGCATCGACGTGGACGGCGCCACCGACACCCGCTGGGCCGCCCGCGGCGATGGCGTGCTGGCCTTCGGCGACAAGCCGATCGGCACGGACGGCGGGCGTTTCCAAGACGCCTACGCCACGCTGCGCGCCAAGGCGGAGGCCGCCGGCATCGACACGGCCAAGGGCTACCTGGACGCCCAGGATCTGCACCGGTTAGAGGCCGAGGGGCTGACGATGCTGGTCAGCCAGGGCGACGGCTCCAACCGCTCGGCCCGGCCCACGGCGATAGGCATCACGCGCATCGACCTGAGCGGCCACGCCACCCAGCGGCGCGACGCGGCGGGGAACCGTGTCAGCGCGGAGGGCGCCTTCACGCAGGCGGGCCAGGTGCACGAGGTGGACGACGTCTGGCTGCGTCGCACGGCTTAAGCTATGATGCGCGGCATGCGCCGCGCACTCCTCTTGGGCTTCTCCCTGGCCGCCATCGCCCTGCCGGCGCGGGCGGACTGGACCGACTTCACCTCGGGCGAGCTGCGCATCGGCACCACCGACGCCGTCATGCAACTGATCTTGCCCACGGGCTGGGTGGCCTTCGCGGACGACGACGGCAACGGCACCCTCTCCGACCTGGAGGTGGCCGTCCATGCCGTCGAGCTGACGCAGCGCCTCGCCACCCGCGTGCGCATCACGGCGGACGGCATCCCCGGCGTGATGGGCGTGCGCCCGCCCGCCTTGCCGCCGCGCCGCCTGGATCTGGCCACCGATGGCCGCCACGCCACGCTGGAGCTCTACTACACCTGGCGCGAGCCGCTCGCCGAGGTGGTGGTCCACTACGAGCTCTTCACGCCCGGCGTGCAGGGCGCCCGCGCGGAGATCACGGCCCTGCGCGACCAGACCAGCCAGGTGTTGGCCTTCACGCCCACCCAGCGCGAGGGCCGCTTCGACGGCCGCTCCCGGTCCCACCGCTTCGCCATGGCCACCCAGCTGTATGGCCGCGCCCACTTGCTGGAAGGCCTGGGCGTGCTCTTGCTGTTGCTGGGCCTGGCGTACGGCGCGTGGGCGCTGGCGCGGGGGTTACGCGACCCCGGCGGGCGGGAAGATAAGTCCTGATAAGGAGAGCCCCCTATGCCCGACATCGGCATCGTCCAGATCCTCGACAAGCTCGCGGAGCGCCTGGAACCGGCCAAGGCGGAAGAGTTGCTGGCGCTGGCGCTGGAGCAGCTCGGGCTGCCCGTGCAGGACACCTACACGCCCGCGCAGGTGATGTCGATTGGCGCGGCGATTGCCGACGCGCAGCGAGCCACCTTGGCCAACAGCAACATCCCGCAGGCGCAGGAGCTGGAGAAGGTGGTCGGCCCCTTCATCGACGGCATCAAGAAAGACGCCCCGCACCAGCACTAAGGCCGGGGCGGGGCGTCGGTTCGCCCGCGTCACGGGGACGCGGGCACCGGGAAAACCTAGGGGGTGTTGCCGGTGTTCTTCGACCAGGTCGCGATCGCGGGCTGGTAGATGCACTTGGCGGTAACCCAGGCGTTCGGGTTGGTGTTCTTCAAGTTGGTGAAGCCACCGTCCAGATCGGTCTGGGTCTTGTAGGAGGTATCCCAGCCGTTGGGGATGGTCTGACCGTTGTAGTTGCCGTGCGCCGAGTTGGCGGTCGTCGGGGACGCAGCAGCGCCGCCGGTGTTGGTGGCGCAAGCAGCGCCGCCGCTCGAAACCGCGCCGCTGGTGCCGCCCGAGGGAGCGGTCGACGGGAGCAAGTTGCCGAGGCCAGCAGCGGTGGTGCCGGTGCAGCCCGCCATCGCGACGATCGCAGCGCCCACGAGCGCGCAACGGATGGACATCATCATCAGAGTGTTCTCCTTCTTCTCTTTTCGGGGCAACGAATATTGCAAAACCCCTGGTTGTTCTAACGCTGTATACCCCATCCATAAAGATTTCGCCAGCGTGTTATGGTGTTTTGCTAATCCCTGGACGAAGCGAACGGCCTTTGGGTTCCGTGGGTACAAACGGGAAATGCGAAAAACCTTTCCTGGCCTCCTGTCCCTGCTCTTCTTGGCCGCCGGCCCGGCCGTCGCACGCTCGCCCGGCACCTTCGACGGCGTGTTGCAGCACGTCCGCCAGGCCGCGGCGGCGCACAAACGCCCGATCGTGGTCTTCGATCTGGACGACACGCTGGTGCGCACGGCGCCGCGGAACTATGCCGTCTTGAAGGCCTGGTCCGAGACCACCGCGGGCGCGCCGTACACGGCCGGCTTCGCCAAGGTGAAGATGGACGCGATCGGCTGGGGCATCGACCCGACGCTCGACACCATGGGCGTGCCCGCCGACGAGCGCAAGGCGCTCATGAAATTCTGGGCGGACCACTTCTTCTCGAGCGACTACCTCAAGTACGACCTGCCCAACCCCGGCGCCGTGGCCTACGCCACCGCCGTGCACAAGGCCGGCGGCCACCTGATCTACATGTCCGGCCGCAACGCCGCGACCATGCGCGCCGGCACGGAGGCCTCCATGAAGCAGCACGGCTTCCCCTGGGACCCTACCGGCAAGACGGTCACCCTGATCCTCAAGGAGCAGAAGGGCGGCGACGACGCGGCATATAAGGAGGCTGCCTCCGCCAAGCTGCCGGCCCTGGGCGAGGTCGAGGCCTGCGTGGACAACGAGCCCGGCAACTGCAACGCCTTCCACCACTCGCTGCCCAAGGCCACCGTGATCTTGCTGGAGAAGCCCCACTCGCCCAACCCGCCGGCGTTGGAGGCGGGGATCTTGCGGGCGAAGGATTTCCCGATCTGACGCTACCCGCTCCGTCGTGCTCGCCGGCTCAGCTCGTCCAAGAACGGCATGAGTTGGTAACCGACGGTGCCCATGGTATCGCAGAACTCCTGCTGTTCGGGCGTCAGGGCACCGGCCTTGCCCTCGGCCAGCATGCAGGCGATGCTGATCAGGCAGGCCACCCTGCCACGCACCTCATGGGCGAGGAGGTCACAATCGAGGCTTGCAACATTCCCCGGTGCTCGTTGCCCCATCTGGCGCGGGTTCTCATTTCTGCTGGAGCGGACGGGTCTGGCGATGGCAGGATCGCCTCAACGTCCTAATACCCCGTGGATCTATATCATAACGACCGTGTCGCTAGGGTGCGGACGGCGCACCCTTCTATCCTGCAAGCAGGCGAGGGGTGAGGTGCTTGAACGACTTCCACGGATTCGGTGCACAAATCAGGGCGCGGCGCGTGGTCCTCGGCTGGACCGTCAGGGAGGCGGCGCCGAAGCTCGGCGTGTCCCGTTCGCGCCTGTCGGAGATCGAGCGTGGCCTGTCCTACAGCACGGGCAACGCCACCCGACCCAGCCGCGAGCTGGTGGAGCGCGTCGCGGAGGTTTACGACCTGCCGCGTGACTTGTTGTTGGTGTCCGCGGGCTATCCCGTGGACACGCCCTTGGAGCTATCCCCGGCCACGCGCGACATGCTGGTCCTGTTCGAACGGCTGACGCCCAACGGCCAGCGCGTGGCCATGGGCATGCTTCGGATCTTGGTGGATGGGCCCGCGCCGCCGTTTGGCGACGCCTAACTCAGGCTTCCAGCAGGCGGTAGCCCACGCCCGGCTCCGTCAGCAGGTGCTTGGGCCTGGCCGGGTCCGGCTCGAGCTTGCGGCGCAGCTGCGACACGTGCACGCGCAGGGCCCGCACGGCGTCCTCGTGCTCGTCGCCGCCCAGCTCCCGCAAGAGCTGGCGGTGGGTCACCACCTTGCCGGCATGGTGGGCCAACACCACCAACAGGCGGAACTCCGTGGGCGTGAGGTGGACCTCGGAATCGCCGGTGAATATCCGCCGCGCCGCGAAGTCGACCCGCAAATCGCCACATGCAAAGGTGGCGGCTTCGGGCGCCGCGCGCCGGGCCCCGTGGCGCAGCGCCACCCGCATGCGCGCCAGCAGCTCGCCCATGCCGAAGGGCTTGGTCAGGTAGTCGTCCGCGCCGGCGTCCAGCGCCTGGACCTTGTCCGTCTCGCGGTCACGCGCGGAGAGCACCAGGATCGGCACCTGGCTCCACCCGCGCAGCTCCCGCACCAGCTCCAGCCCGTCCCGATCCGGCAACCCCAGGTCCAGGATCACGAGTTCCGGCTGCTGGGCCGCCGCCAGGTGCAAGCCTTCCGCGGCGGTCACGGCCTCCACGAAGCGGTAGCCATGCATGGGCAACGACGCCCGTAGGAAGCGTCGGATCGGTGCCTCGTCCTCGATGATCAAGATCAGCGGCTTGGCGTCGGTCATGGGCCTTCCTCCAGGGGCAGGGTGATGCGGAAGGCCGCCCCGCCGGTCGGTCGGTTCGACGCGCCGATCGTACCACCGTGCGCCGCGATCACGCCGCGGCAGATGGCCAGGCCCAGCCCGGCACCGCGGGAGGCGCTGCCACGGGCGAACTTCTCGAAGAGCCGCACCTCGGCTCCCGCTGGCAACCCGGGCCCGTCGTCGGCCACCTCCACCACCAGCTGGCCGGCCGCCTGCCAGGCGCGCACCTCGACCCGCGTGCCGGCCGGCGAATGCTTGAAGGCGTTCTCCACCAAGTTGCCGAAGACCAGCTCCAGCAGCACCGGATCCGCATGCAGCAGCGGGAGGTCCGGCGGCAGCACCACCTGGACGAGGTGCCGGCCGTCCTCGGCCTCCACCCGCGCCAGCGCGGGGGCCAGGGCGTCCTCCAGCGCGCACCATTCGCGGGCCAGGGTGGCCGCGCCGGCATCCAGGCGGGTGGCGTGCAACAAGTTCGTGACCAGGCGCGCCAACCGCTCGGACTCCTCCACCACGCCCTGGGCCAGCTCGCGCCGTACCGCGGGGGTCAGCGTCTCGGCACCCGCCACCAGGCTGCTGGCCGCGCCCACGATGCCCGTGAGCGGCGTGCGCAGGTCGTGCGACACGGTGGCCAGCATGGCGCTGCGCACGCGCTCCGCGTCCGCCTGGGCCAGGGCCGCGGCGGCCTCCTCGCGGGCGAGCGTCTGGTCCAACGCCAGCGCCAGCAGGTTGGCGCCGGTCTCCAGCGCGGCCCGCGTCTCCGGCCCGGGCGTAGCCTCGCCTTCGCCGAACAAGATGCCGAGCGCACCGCGCACCTGGTCGGGTGCACCGATGGGCACCAGAAGCCAATGGGAGCCGGGCAGGTTGTGGGTTCCGGGGCCGGCCGGCTGCCCTTCCCGCAAGACCCAACGTACCAACTCGTGCTCGCTGGCCGACATCGCCCGCGGCGGCCCTGCCGGCAGCGGCTCGCCGGCGGGATCCCGCAGCCAGGCCTCGACCGGGTGCCCCAGCTCCGCGCCGATCACGCGCACGCCTTCGGCCAGGATGCCCAGCGGCTCGCGGGCGGTCCACAGGCTACGGCTCAGCTCGTAGAGTGCCCGCGCCCGGCGCTCGCCTTGACGGGCCGTCGCGATGCCCGCGCTGAGGCGCGCCGTCAACGTGCTGATGGTGGCGCCCACCAGCCACATCACGAGGAAGGTGAAGAGGTACTGGGTGTCCGAGACCTCGAACGTGAAGAAGGGCGTGACGAAGAAGAAGTCGTAGGCCAGCACGCCGAGCAGCGCCGTCGCCAAGGCGGGGCCCGCGTCGCCGCGCAGGGCCACGGGCAACACGCCCAAAACATAGATCATGACCAGGTTGGCTTCCGCTACACGCCCGTGCAGCAGGGCCGCCAGGATCGTCGAGGCCAGGACGGAGCCGACGGCCCAACCATAGCCCGCCCACCCTTCAGCCGCGTCCCGCGGGCGGTCCGGCCAACCCAACCACAATTCATTCATGTTAAGGCTCCCGGGGCCGATCTTATCGTTTATTTCGGGACGCCGTGCATCCCTTTATATCTTCTTTATATCCGGCCACCAGATCCTTGGAATTTACTAAGATGCCCTCGACCAATCAAGGATGGCGAAAGGAGCCTTTCTCATGTCGGGTATCTTCTTCGGTCTGATCGCGTTCGCGCTCTTCCTGGCGGCATCCTCGCTGCGCATCGCGCAGGAATACGAGCGCGGCGTGGTGTTCCGGCTGGGCCGCCTGGTCGGCTCGCGCGGGCCAGGCCTGTACTTCCTGATCCCGCTACTGGAGCGGGCCGTCACGCTGGACCTGCGCACCGGCACCTACGAGCTGCCGCCGCACGAGGTGATCACGCGCGACAACGTTACGCTCAAGGTGGCGGCGGTGCTCTACTTCCGCATCAAGCACCCGGCCCACGCGATCACCATGGTCAAGGACTACAAGACCGCCACGATCCAGATCGCGCAGACCACGCTGCGCAACGTGATCGGCCAGAGCAGCCTGGACGAGGTGCTTTCGCACCGCGCGGAGATCAACGCGCGCCTGCAGGGCATCATCGACCACCAGACCGACCCCTGGGGCGTGCAGGTCAGCGTGGTCGAGATCAAGGACGTCGAGCTGCCGTTGTCGATGCAGCGGGCGATGGCGCGCGAGGGCGAGGCCGTGCGCGAGAAGCGCGCCAAGGTCGTCCACGCGGAAGGCGAGTTCCAGGCCTCCAAGCAACTGGCAGCGGCCGCCAAGGTGATCGCGGAAGAGCCGATGGCCATGCAGCTGCGCTACCTGGCCACGCTCCACGACATCGCCGCCGAGAAGAACAGCACGATCATCTTCCCGCTGCCGGTCGAGATGATGGGCCACTTCCTGCGCGGCGCCAACAAGCCCGAATAGCGCGGGTTACGGCGGCGAGAAGGTGTCCTCGCTGCCGACGTCGTGGGCCACCGGCAAGGTGTCCACCAGGCCCAGGGCCGGGGCGTAGACCAGCATGCGCCGGTCGCCCTTGCCCGTGCGGTCGGAGACGTACAGGATCCGGTCCGCGTGCGCGCCCAGGAAGCCGGGCGTGAGCTCCGTCGCCTTGCTGTTGGCCAGCGCCAACCCGTCCAGGAAGCCGGTGTGGAGGTCGGTCAACATGACGTCGAAGTTGCCGTTGCGGTTGGTGGAGAAGAGCATGCGGGCGTCCACGGGGCTGAGCACGGGCTCGTCCTCATCCGCAGCGGAGTTCACGAACGGCGGGGTCCAGACGGCGGCGGTCGCCATGTCGTAGACGAACAGGTCCAGTCCGCTGCCCTTTACCGGGCTGGAGAAGGCCACGCGGCTGCTGTCCGCGGCGATGTAGGGGTTGAAGATGTCGCCGCACAGGCGGGCCACCGCGGCCGGCACGTAGTTGGCGCCGGTGCGCAGGTCGAAGAGGTGCAGGCGTGGTGAGCCCGTCACGTCGCTGGTGTAGGCGATCACGGTGCCGGCCTCGTTGATGGTGGGCGAAACCTCGTTGGCCGCCGTGTTGGCGGGGCCCAGGCCGTCGATCAGCTGGTTGGTCATGTCGAAGCGGCGGATGTCGAAGTTGCCGGCGGCGTTGCTGGCGTAAACCAGCCACTGGTTGCCGTGGGCCAGGCTGGGGTTGGCCTCGTCGGCCTTGCTGTTCACGCCGGGCGGCGCCCAGACGGTCTGCAAGGTGGCGTCGTAGAGGTAGATGTCGAAGCCCCCGGCGCCGCTGGTGTCGCGGTCGGAGACGAAGGCCACCAGGTCATGGTTGGCCGCGAAGCCCACGGGCCCCGGCAGGATGGGCGCCGGGGCGACGGGCGCCATGGCGCGGGCCGCGATGGACACCGCGGGCGGTAGCGGCGCTACCGGGGCGCGGGTTTCGGTCAGGTCCACGCCCATCCCCAGGCGCGGGTCGTCCGGGACGGGCGCCGCGACCACGCGGGCGGGCGGTGCGGCGGGCAGGGGCGGCGTCGGTGCCGGCGCCG
>JAQBPE010000180.1 GCA_028287685.1 Cyanobacteria bacterium RYN_339
CACGTGGAAGCCTTCGATGTCGGTGAAGGGCACGTCCACCAAGTTGGTGCCCAGGATCCCGCGCTGGTGGACGGTCACGCGCAGGCGGTCGCGGTCGAAGATCGCCCGCACGCCCAGGCTGGCCCAGCACAGCAGCGTCACGCCGATGGCGGCGATGAAGGCGCCCAGCGGGAAGTAGAACGGCCGCTTGTCGTTGACCACCACCACCTCGTGGGCCTTGGGGTCTGCCAGGAAGGCGTTGATGCGCTGGGCTTCGGTCATCGCCCGGTCGCGGCTGGCGTACCAGGCGAAGTAGAACGCCCCCATGCCGTCGCGCACGTCGAGGTCCAGGTGGTAGAAGTGCGCGTCATGCCCATTGAAGCTCTGTGGCGTGACCATCGCGCCCTCGAGCATGCGCAGCGGGATGCGCACCATGCGGATGTCGCGGAAGGCCGTGGTCACGTGGATTTCGCCGCCGCCCACATGGTCGCCCGTCCGGGTGATCGTGAGGGTGGTGGCCTTGCCGGGCACGACCGCGGCGACGATGCCCAGCAGGATCAGAACCGCCCCCATGGCCATGATCAGCCAGTTGGGACGGGTCCAGAGCGACAGGCGGTTCGGGGACGGCTCGAAGACTTTCATCGTGTTTCTTATGTACCCGGGCCGGGTAAGCCCGCATCGGAGGAGATACGCCCATGAAGAGCCCCTGGATTTTCGCCATCGTCCTGCTTGCAAGCGCACAGCCCGCGTTCGCAACCGACGCCAAGGCCGACAAGGCCATCAAGGAGTTCCTGGCCGCCTACGAGCACGTGCAGACCTACAACGGTCGCATCGCGGTCTACACCAACGCCAAGGGCAAGCACGTGTCGTCGAAGTACGACCTGGCGCTACAGAAGCCCAACCACACGATGTTCACCATGGTCGAGAACCCCTCGCTGCGCCTGGCGGAGGGCACGAAAGTCGTCTGGCATGGCGGCGCGATGGTGGACGTGAAGACCAAGTTCTTTGGGTTCCCGATGAAGATGGCCGCGAAGTACGACGACTCCCGCCTGACGGGCGTGCGCGGCGACAACATGTATGACCTCAGCGTCGCCAAGGCCGTAGAGATCACCAAGGCCAGCGGCGCCAAGTTCAAGTACCTGCGCACGGAGACGTTCCTTGGTCGCCCGATGGACGTGCTGGAGATCCGCTCGCCCAAGATGCTGAAGGGCATCGACCACGAGGTGCTTTGGCTGGACCAGAAGCTGCACCTGCCGTTCAAGCGCGACATGTACCAGGACGGGCAGGTGGCGTATCACGTCGAGGTCGAAACCTTCAAGTTCGACGAGGCGCTGCCGGGCGATACCTTCCGAGTGGATTAAAAAAAAAGGAGCGACCGATTCGGTCGCTCCTTTCAGGGTTTAGAAGGCGCTCGGGGCCGGGGCCGGCGCGGGGGGCGCCGGGGGGGCCGGAACGAACTTCGGGTTGATCTGGTGGATGAAGCCGCTCAAGGCGTAGTCCTCGAACTCGGCCTGGCCCAACACGCCGTCGCCGGTGTGGTCGGCCGCCTTGAAGTCTTCCTCGTTGAAGTCCTTCAGGCCCACCTTGGTCTTCAGGCCCGGCAGCTCGAGCGTGAGCTTCTGGGCGGCGATCGCCGCGGCACCTACCTCGGCGGGGGTCAGCAGGCGATCCTTGTTGCCGTCGAGCTTGTCGAAGGCCTTGAGGAGCGACGAGCGCTGCTGGTTCAGGAACTGGGTCTTGGTCTGGTGGCACCAGCCGAACAGGCCTTCACGCGTGCCGTAGGTGGTGAATTCCTTGTTGGACAGCTTGCCGTCCTTGTTCTCGTCGGCCTTCACCATGTCGCGCAGGTCGATGAAAGGAGCGGCTTCGTACTCGTCCACGGCGCCGTCGGCGTTGGCATCGAGCTTCTGGAAGGCCGCCTCGTAGACGTTGCCGAAGCCGTCGAGCAGGGTCTTGGTGGCCTGGGCCTCCGTCACCGCCGCACCACGGACGGCCGCCGCGGGGTTCGCGTGCGTACCGCAACCGGTCATCATAACGGCCGCAACGCCCGCAGCCAGGGCAAGACGCATAGCTTGCATATAAGTAATATCCTCCATTAATTGCTGGATGGTTAAGTTCTGGTATAGATTGTTTATAGGGAAGCTTAATCAGGACTTGCGTCCCAAACCGGAAAATTCCGGATCAAATCGTGGCCGACCCCAGCACCGCGGTTCCGTCGAGCGCCCGCAACACCGCCGTACGGTGGGTTGCAGCAGGCAAGGGAAGCGTGATCGGCAACTTGCGCGCGTCGATCGGGAACCGCTGGATGGCCCCCGCCAGTTCCACGTGGGCCAGGTCGTGGCCGGCGTTCTCGCCGCGCGTGACGTGGCTGGTGGCCGTGCGGCGCGGGCTCGTGACCTCCACGGCCAGCAAGCGGCCGGCCCAGCCGGGCGGCAGGCTCTGCACCACCAGTTGGGTGGCGGTCAGCACCAGGCGCGCGTGGGGGCGAGCGGCGGCGGCGGTAATGGCGGCGATCGCCTTGGCGCGATCGTGCCCGACGAAGGCCTCCTGCCCGTCCACCACCATCATGGGCGTGTACAGGCCTTGCTGGCCGGCCACGGCCTTTTGCCGCGCCGTGAACTCCGGCCGGGCGAAGACGTCCTTCCAGCCCAGGTAGTCCCAGTAGTCCACGTGCTCGGCCAGGCCCACCAAACGTGCGCCGACGACCGGTTGTTCGCGCAGGAGCGCGGCCAGCAGGTCGTCGGCGGGAGGGCAACTGCTGCAGCCCTCGGAGGAAAAGAGTTCGATCAGGACCGGCGTGCGGTCCGCGGCGTGAGCTGGCATGGAAAAGGCCGCCAAGAGGACGATCAAGATCGTCGCGGCTTGGCGGCCCATCGGAAGCTTACTTGACGTTCAAGCGGCGCTTGATCGACAGGGCCCAGAGGTCTTCGAACTCGGCGCGGACGAGCTTGCCGTCCTTGGTCTCGTCGGCCGACTTGAAGTCAACCGCGTTGAAGCCGGGGCAGGTGACCAGCGTGGTGCCGTCCAGCTCCAGGCCGATGGGGTGGCCCAACACGTTGGCCGGGGTCGGGGTGGGGATGCCCACTTCTTCCTGCGACAGGAAGCCGTCCTTGTTCTTGTCCAACTTCGCGAAGTCGTCGGCCAGGTGCTTGCGGACGCCCTCGGCGCAACCGGGCACGATCTTGGTGGCGTACCAGCGGCCGAACTCCTCGTGCGTCAGCACGGAGTCGTGGCTGTAGTCGGCGGCGCCGAACGTGGCGTCGGGCAGGCCGGCGGTCTGGGCCTCGGCCTCGGAGATGTGGTCGTCCGAGTTCAAATCGAGGTTCTTGTAGGTCCACTCGCCGGCGTTGTTGATGACTTCGTACACGGCCGACAGCGACTGGGGCTTCTTGGCGGCCTGGGCAGCGATCACGCCGTTGCGGACGTTGGCCGCGTTGGGGGCGACGCCGCAACCGGCGACGACAACCGTGGTGAGGGTGCAGGCGAGCAGGATGGAGAGAGAGCGCATTTGTCTTATATCCTCGTTCGTTCGTGGGTCTCTTTAATGTATGTTTAACAATAGCATAATTTTCACTTAATGCAAGCAGAAATTTTAGTCCAGGCTGCGCCAGAGATACCAGCTGGCGATGGTCGCATAAGGGCGCCACACCTGGCCTCGCGCCACCACTTGCTTCGGCGAGGGCATCGCGTCGAGGTTGTCCAGGCGCATGACGCCCTTCTGGATGCCCAGGTCGGCGTCGGGCAGCACGTCGAGGCGGCCCAGCCGGAACATCATGAACATCTGGGCGCTCCAGCGGCCGATGCCACGGATCGAACTCAGGGCCTTGATCAGCTGCTCATCGCTCAGGTGCGAGACGTCCGCGGGCAGCGGGTCCTGCACGAAGCGCTCGGCCAGGGCACGCGTGGCGGCCACCTTCTGGCGCGAGAGCCCGGCGCCGCGCAGGGCTTCGTCGGCCAACGCCAACAGCGCTTCCGGATCGGGGCAGCCCCCCATCAGCGCGATCACGCGGCCGTGGATCGTGGCCGCGGCCTTGCCCGAGAGCTGCTGGTACACGATCGAGCGCAGCAGCGCGTCGAAGTGGGTGCCTTCTTCCGCGGGGGTCAGCGTGTAGGGCCCGACGCGGCGGATCACCTCGCCCAGCGCGGGGTCCGCCGCGGTGAGGTGATCGATGGCGGCCTGCATGCTAGAAGATCAGCTTGGTGCGGACGTCGAGGGAGCTCGAGGGGAACTGCAACCCGACCGGGCCCAGGCCCACCACCAGGAAGCGGTACTTGGTGTAGCGCGACAGGCCCTCGATGCGGAGGGTGTGGCTCTTGCGCTTGATGTCTTCGGCCTGGACGTTGGTGAAGCCGTGGGTCTCGAAGCCGGTGCTCTTGCCGAAGTACACCATCGCCCGCGACTCCAGCTCCGTGCGCCAGGTGAGCGTGACGGCGTTGTGGTCGGTATGCGAGGCGGTGAAGGCCATCGGGCGCCACGGGTCCAGGATGTTGGAAGCGGCGATGTCGCCCTCGGCGCGCACGGTGGGCTCCGGCAGCTGGGCCAGGGGCTCGTCGCTGTCCACCGGCTGCGTTACTGCCTCCACCGGCTGCGTTACTGCGACCACGGGGGCCGCGGCGACGTCGGACAGCAGCTCCGGCGCGGAGGTCGGGTTGCCCGCGCTGCCGCAACCCGCCAGGACGGCGGTGCACAGCGCGATGGTCAGGCTCTGGAAAGAACGCATGCCGGGCTCCTTTAACCTAATGGTTATGGAGCGTTAATCTTGAGTTAATGTGTTAAGGTTTGATTAAGCATTTAACCTTGGGCAAATTCACGACCCGCCCAAGAGAAAACCCCCGTTCTCCCTGGATGGGGAGAAAGGGGGCTGCAGGCCGGATGAGGGCTTACTTGGTGCCGTAGGTCGTGATCATGTCCGCGGTCAAACCGTTGGCCGCCGTGATGTTGGTGAACAACGCAACGGTGGGCGTCGCCACGCGGGCCAGGTTGTGGGCGCGGTCCACGGTGTACAGACCGAACTTCGGGGTGTACCCATCGGCCCACTCGAAGTTGTCCATCAGCGTCCAGGTCATGTAACCCCGGACGTCGACGCCGTCCTTGATCGCCCGCGCCACCTGCTGGAGGTGCTGGACGGTGTAAGCGTTGCGATCGGCGCCGGTCCGGTCGTCGATGCCGTTCTCCGTGATCATCAGCGGCACGCGACGGCCATCCGGCAGCTTGTGGTAGCTGTTGACCAGCTTCGCGGCACGGTACATGCCTTCCGGGTAGTTCTCCCAGCCCATGGCCGTGACCGGCGCGCCGGCCTTCGGGGCGCGATCGCCGCCCTTGCAGCACCAGCGCGTGTAGTAGTTGAAGCCCAGGAAGTCGACGGTGTTGGTGGCGTCGGCCCACTTGCCCTTCACGCCCTTGGAGCCGGGGATCGAGAAGTCCAGCTCGCCCGCCGTCACGGCCTTCAAGAAGGCACGGTTGAAGACCTTGTCGTTGAAGTACGCGGTGGCGATGTCGATCGGGTTGTACCAGCGCGCCGCGTCGAAGAGCGCGATGTGCAGCGCGGTGCCGACCTCGGCGTTGATGCCGTCGCCGTCCGCGTCGTCCTGGTCGGCGGCGTGCAGGGCGTGGTACGCCGCGGCATGGCCCTTGGCCAGGTTGGCCATCACCTTGAGGGCCTCCTCGCGGTCCTTGTGCATCGGGGGCCACTGGCCCGACTCGTAGCTGTTAAAGGCATACACGTTGGGCTCGTTGACGGGGATCCAGCTGTCGACCTCGCCGCCGTACTCCAAACCCATGAAGGCCGCGAAGCGGGCGAAGTCGCCGATCGTCTGGTCGGCCAGCCAGCCGCCCTGGGCGGCCACCCACTTGGGGCTGGTGAAGTGGTGCAGCGTGACCATCGGCTTCAGGCCGTGGGCCTTCATCGAGGCGAACACCGCGTGGTAGTGGGCGATCGCCGCCGCATCATGCACGCCGCGCTGGGGCTCGATGCGGCTCCACTCGACGGAGAGGCGGTGGCTGTTGTGGCCCATGCCTTGCGCCAGACCGAAGTCCGAATCGAAGCGGTTGTAGAAGTCGACGCCGACCGTGCTGGTGTCGCCGTTCTTGATGTGGCCAGGGGTGGTCTCGTACTCGCCGGTCCAGTCGTTGTTCAAGTGGCCTTCCACCTGGTGCGCGGCCGTGGCGGCGCCCCAGAGGAACTTGGCGGGGAAGGCGACCTGCGCGGGCAGGGCGGCGGGGGCGGAATCTTGCAGCAAGGCCGTACGCATCGCCTCCACGGGCATCTCGGGGGCGGCGGCCGGGTTGATCTCGGTGTTGAAGCCGGCGGCGGCGCGGCCCTTGATCAAGGTTACGGTGGGCTGAACGGCCTGGGCGGCCTGGGCGGCTTGGGCCGTGGCTGGTGTGGCGACCAGTTGTGCGGCTGGTTGGCCACAAGCGGCCAACAGGGAGCTGGCAAGGAGGGCGGCGGCGAAGAGGCTTTGTTGTTTCATACTAAGACC
>JAQBPE010000266.1 GCA_028287685.1 Cyanobacteria bacterium RYN_339
GACCATCATCATCTGCTTGTCTTTGGGCAGTTGCGGTTCGAGCTGGGCGACGGCGGCCTGGACCTGGGCGAAGGAGTCCGCGTAAGTCGTGCCGGCAGCCAGCTTGGCGCCTTCATCGGCGAGCTGCTTCAGCTCGCCGGTCAGCCTGCGGGCTTCGGCGACATCACCCTTCTGCAAGGCGGCATCCAGCTTCTGGTAGTCCGTACCAATACGCTGTCCCAACGCTTCGAGGCCGGCCGTGTTCTTGTCCTGTACCGGCGCGGGTGCAACAGGCGCCACGGCGCCGCCGGCGGGCGTGGGGCCCATGGCGTTGATCTGGCGCAGCGCGTCGTCGTAGCTTAGGCCGCCGCCCGCGTAGTTGTTGTTGATTGTCACGGAAGCCTCGGTTCGGGGGTGGCACGCAGGAGCATGACCTGGGTCAGCCAGTTCAGGTATGCCATCAAGGCGTCCCAATCTTGCTGGTTACGGACGAGGGCCAGGGCCCCCAGGATGAAGCTCAGGAAACGGGGCACGCCGTCGTAGCCGCGCATGTAGGCCATCGTCTTCAGCTCGTCCACGATTACCGGCCAGCCGACCTCATGCAGGTGCTTCTCGGCGTAGGTGGAGAACCAGGTCCGCGCGTCGTCGGGCATGGGCGGGATCGCCCCGCCTTCCACCAGCCACTCCATCAGCCTCGCGCCGCCCTCCCCGCCCAGCGCCGGGTTGAAAGGCGAAGTCCCCGCCGGGTCGGCGAGGCCGCCGGCGAGTAGCGCCAGGGGGGCTTCCGTGTAGGTTTCGTCGCTCACGTGGTGCTCAGGTAGGAGTACAGCTCGCCGGAAGCGTAGTGCGGGCCGAGGTTGCCGTTGACGATGTCGCGGGCGTTGACCCAGGCGGTGTGCGGGGTGGGCACGTTGTTCACGCGGAACTCCGGGTCATGCAGCAAGAACTGCTTCTCGCCGTTAGGTAGGATCCGCGTATCCAGCACGCCGATGGCGTGGGCGCCGTACGCCTTGCCCGGGGCGCTGCCGGCGTTGCCGTGCTGGTCGAGCCATTGGACGTAGATCTCCGTCGGCTTGCCCTGGCGCAGCGACCGCTCCAAATCCTGAACCGCGCCCTGGCGGAAGGCCGGGGTGGAGTGCGGGAACTGCGCCGCGTCGAGGTTGGCGGCGTAGTCCATGTGGCGGGGGTGGTACTGCACGCCGGTCTGGCCGGACAGGTTGTTCAGCTCCTCCGCCATCGCCTCGGGGTAGGTGCCAACGCCCTCCTGCTTCTTGCCGAACCAGCTCTGGATCTTCTCCCAGGTCGAGGGCGTCTTCGAGACGGCGATGCCCTGGTTGGCCTCCAGCAGGCGCTTCTGCTCGGCGATCAGCGACTCCGGGTTGCGGTTGCCGTTCCAAGAGTAGAGCGGGTCCATCTCGCCGCGGACGATCTGGTAAGAGGTGGGGTTGCAGCTGGTCGTGAAGTGCTGCTGCAGGCCTTCCAGCGTGGACATGCGCAGGACGCGCTGCTCCGGAGACATCTGCTGGAGGTAGCTCACCCAGGCATCGTTGAAGCCAAGCGATTTCAGCGCCACGGCGTCGCCGGAGGCGATCTTGCGCATGTCGGCGGCGTAGTTGGCGACGGCGTTGAGGTCGTGGCCCGCGGCCAGCGCGCGCTGGATCATCAGGCGCTCGGCGTTGGTGCCGGTGTTGCGCAGCGTGCCTTCGACCCACTGCAGCTCCGCGGGGGGCAGGTGGTTCAGGCGGTCGCGCAGCTTCAGTTGGATGTGCTCGCGGTTGATGGCGATGCGGCCTTCGTCGCCGGTGACTTCCCACAAGCGGGCGACGTTGTTCAGGCGCGTCTCGCCGGCGGCCAGGCGCTCGGCGCCCCGGTAGCTGGGGTCGATCTGGCGCAGGAAGTCCTCCAGGTAGCGCGGCGTGGTCTGGAAGATCGTGGCGGGGTCGATCACGCGCATGGCGCCGTCGGCGTTGCGTTGCACGTAGAGCATGCCGTCGGGGCGCACCCCGCGGATGGTGCCGGTCCGCAGCTCGCCCGCCGCGCTGATGCTGGGGATGCGGACTTGCTCGCCGACGTTCCGCTCGAAGAAGGCGCGCCGCAGCTCCGGGTTGCTCTTGAAGATGTCCGCCGCGGGGATGGTGCGGCTGGCCATGTCCGCGTTGCGCATGACCTTGACCTGGCCGTTTTCGATGCCCATGACCGTGTAGTCCCGGATGTTGGCGGGGTTGGTCACGCTGGGCAGCTTGAGCTGGGTGCCGGGCTCCAGCAGCGGGCGGGCGGGGACGCCGTGCGCGGGGTTGTACGGGCTGTAGTTGCCGTAGTTGCTGCCGGGCGCCGCTCCCGCCGCGGGGACCTCGCTCTTCGACGCCACGCCGAGGCGGTTCCGGACGCGGGCGGCGGTCTCCTCGCCGAGGACCATCACCTTGTTCATGCCCGGCAGGCCGCTGACGGCCTTGCCGACCTTGTTCCAGGCGGCGAAGTTGCCCTTGAGGCCGAGGCTGAAGATCTTGGTGGAGGTGTCGATGCCCAGGCCGATGGCCTTCTGGCCCAGCGCCAAGGCCTTGTCGAGCTTGGCGACCTTGGCCAGCTCCGAGGCCTTGGCGACCTTGGCGGACAATTCGCCCGCCTCGGCCAGCTTGGCGACGCGGCTGCCCAGGGCGCCGCCTTCGGCGAGCTTGGCGCCCTTGGCGAGCATGGAAATCTCGGCCACCTTGCCGCCGGTGGCCGCGACCTTGCCGGCACCGGCCGCGCCGCCGCTGACGAAGAAGCTGCCGATGTCGCCGGTGACCTGGCCGAGGGCGCCGGCCCAGTTGCCCTGCTTGATGTCGTCGAGGGCATTCTGGAAGAAGCCCTTGAGGATGGC
>JAQBPE010000270.1 GCA_028287685.1 Cyanobacteria bacterium RYN_339
TGGTCGAGCTGCGCCTGCAACGCCTTGAGTTGTTGCTCGAGCTGGGCCAGCTGCTGCTGGATCTGCGGCGGAACGGCCGCCACGGCGGGCTGGGGCAACGCCAGCTGCTGCTGCTGGGGCGCCTGGAGGAACTTCGGCAGCAACGCGCCGCCGCCCACCAGGGCATCCCGTCCCCACACGGTCGCAACCGGGCTGGTAGACGCCGAAGCACCCCCGGCCAAGCGGGGACGAGCACCCATCAAAGGGCGCCCGAAGGCACGAATTTCCATGACAACTCTCCCAATTACTCCAACCAAGATCGGTTATCGGGAGGAGTCGCCAGGAATCGGTTAACTTCGGCCGAGAGTTTGCTTAAATTCTGCCTGCCGGCTCCGCGCCATCCGGCAGCGTGAACCAGAAGATGCTGCCATTGCCTGGCTGGCTATCCACGCCGATCTCGCCGCCGTGGGCGTCCACGATCGCCTTGCTGATGGCGAGGCCCAGGCCGGTGCCGCCCTTCTCGCGCCCCTGGCCAAGCTGGCTGAAGCGCTTGAACAGCAGCGGCAGATCGGCCGCCGCGATGCCGGGGCCGGTGTCCTCCACCTCGCAGCGCAGCCGACCGTCCTGGTGCCGCACGCGCAGCGCCAGCCGGCCGCCGCGCGGCGTGAACTTGATCGCGTTGGAGAGGAAGTTCGTGAGCACCTGCCCGATACGGTGCGGGTCCATCCAGACGACGCCGTCGCGCTCGCCGAGCTCGAGGTCCAGCCGCTGGGCATGCTCCTGCACGATCGGGCGCAGGCTCTCCGCGATCTCCGACGCCTTGCCGGCCAGCTCCACATGCTCCCAGCGCAGCTGGAAGGTGCCGGCCTCGATGCGGGCGAAGTCCAGCAGGTCGTCCACCAGGTGTTCCAGGCGCGCGCTGCCCAGCATGATCTGGTTGACGTACTCCCGCTGCTGCGCGGTCAGGGTCCCGCCGATCCCGTCCTCCAGGAACTCCGCGTAGCCCTGGATCGAGGTCAGCGGCGTGCGCAGGTCATGGGAGACCGCGCTCACGAAGCCGCTCTTGAGCTCGTCCACTTCCAGGAGCCGCTTGTTTTGGCGCTCCAACAGCTCGCCGCGGTGCTCCGCTACCAGGCGCATGGTCTCCAACCGGCGTTGGGCCTCGAGGCGCACGAAGAACATCACGATGGCGAGCACGCCGGCCTCGACCACGATCAGGCTCAGGTCGTCCAACAGGCTGGGGGCGATCGCCGCGCGCGCCGTGACCGTCCAGGCCCCCAGGGCCAGCGCCAGGAAGCCGAAGAACCAGGCCGGCGCCATGAAGAAGAAGGCCACGCCGAAGAGCAGGATCGTGAAGCCCAGGGTCTCCAGCGGGTCGCCCTTGAAGTAGGTGTGCAACAGCGTGTCCGTGAGCGGCATCAGCGCCATCAGCAGCGCCACGGCGTGCGAGGCGCGCGGCGCGATCCAACCTTGCCGCAAGACCGCCCAGGTCGCGCCGTAGAGGGCGACGATGCCCAGCTCCCAGGCCAGCATGAAGCCGGGGCGCCCGCCCGGCATGAACGGGTTGACCGCGGCCAACAGCCCGAACAGCCCCATCAACCCCAGCGCCACGGGTCGCAGGGTCGCCAACAGGTAGCGATCCAGCGCGGTCTTCAAGTCCAGGGCCGACACGGCCCCGATGTGCGTCGCCATGGCTCGATTATAGCTACGGGAAGCCGGTGGGCGTTGTGACGTGGGAGCCTTGGCCCCCGCCTATGCCTTCTGGAGCTTGGCCGCGCGGCTGCCCAGCCAGCCCGTCAGCAGCGACAAGCCGAAGGCCACGATCGCCACCGTGCCTAGCGTGACCGCGCCGAAGCCGGTAGGCAGCGTGACGGCGGCGCCGGTAGCGGCCCAGGCGCCGATCGTCGACGCGGTGGCGCCGATGGCGCTGAGGGCGAAGGTGGCCCACCCATAGAACTTGCGTTGGCCGGACGAACGCTTGTCGCCCTGGAAGATGATGGCCTTGTAGCCGTCCTGGACCGTCGTCAGCCAGCCGAAGATGGGCGCCGTGCGCTCCAGGAAGCGGAAGCTCGCGCCCAACACGCGCTGCGCGGGCTTGGCGCACTTGCCCAGGAAGCCCGCCACCTTGCCGATGGCGCCGCCTTCGGCGGAGAGGCCCTTGAAGCGCGAGAAGCCGCCCGAAATCAGGCCGCCCACCTTCTCGATCAACGTGAACAGCGGCTGCAGCGGGCCGGTTTCCAGCACCGTGACCAGGTTCAGCAGCACGTCCTTGAAGTGGATCAAGTTCATCTTGATCTGGAAGAGCTTGTTCTCCGTGTTGCCGAACATCAGGTCCCACACGTGGTGGAGCCAGCCGGGCATGCCCTTGGGCGGCGCGGTCAGGTCCGGCTCCGGGCACGGCGCGGCCGAGGCCTGGAACTTGTCCTTGAGGTCCAGCTTCGGGCCCGGCTTGGCCGCCTCGACGCCCTTGGCCACGCACTGGGCGCGGTCTTGCGGCTTCTTCGAAGTGGTAACGGGCGTGGTCATCGTAGGGGTCTTATGCACGCGCGGCGCCCGCATCTGACCCGATCTAACGAAGGTTTAACAGACTATAAATACAAGGGCCGCGCGGGCGCCCCGCGCTGGGTACAAGACTTTCTATGGTCCCACCGCTCGCACAGGTCCTGGAATCCGCCACCTCGCCCGATGAAGTGGCCGCCGCCGCCCGCCTCATGCGGGTCCAGGCCGATGCCGGGGACGCCGACGCGCGCTTCGCGCTCGCCCTGATCCTCTTCGAGGGCCACGTGGGTCGCCGCGAAGTGATCGAGGGGCTGCGCTGGCTGCGCCTGGCCGCCGAGCAGGGTCATGCCGAGGCCGTCACCACCCTCGCGCGCATCTCCGCCGACCCCCGCGAGCAGTTCGCGATCGGCCACGCGCTGGTGCAGGGCATGGGCGCGCCCGCCGATCCCACGGCCGGCCTTGCCTGGCTCGCCCGCGCCGCGGACGCCGGCCATCCCGCGGCACAGCAGCTGCTGGGCCTGTGCCTCTACCTCGGCACCGGCACCGCGGCGGATCCGGTGCAGGGCCTGAAATGGCTGCGCGCCGCCGCCGAACAGGGCGACGTGGACGCACAGAGCACGCTGGCCGCCGCTTGCATGACCGGCACCGGCATGGCGCGCGACGCCGTGGAAGGTGTCCGCTGGCTGACGCTGGCCGCCGCCCGCGGCAACGTCAGCGCCCAGTTCGCCCTGGCCCGCGCCTTGCGCGACGGCGACGGCGTGGCGCGCAACGGCCCGGAGGCCGCCCGCCGCCTGCAAGACCTGGTGGACAAAGGCCACGTCGGCGCCACGGAGGCGCTGGGCCAGATGCTGATGACCGGCGACGGCATCCCCCAGGACGCCCAGCGCGGCCTGGCGCTCGTGGTCCGCGCCACGCGGGATCGCGGCGCTCCTTAACGTGGTTTTTATCGACGCACCCCACGACCCGTGCTACGGTTGAAGCGGGGCTACAACTGCGTGGATCCCCGTGACGATGTCGCCCAGTGCCTTTCGATGCTGAAAGAGGTGAACCAACAACCCGAATCGAGGTAGCACCATGATCAATTACGGATTACCCGGCCTCCCCTCGGCGCGCGCCTCGCGCCACATGTCCCGCGCGGCGATCGCCGCCGCGCTCGGCCTCCCCGAGCGCTTGATCGAACAGTGGGAGACCGGCACGAAGGCCACGCCGATCCTGTTCGCGATGGCCGTGGCACGGGTGGTCGGCGTCAGCGTCGAACACCTCCGCCGCCGGAGCGAGCCGCCCGCGGAGCCGGAGCCCAGCGCCAAGGAGCGCGAGCCGGACGCCCGGCCCGGCTTGGAGAACCTGTTCTTTGGGTTCTTCCCGGTCAACGTCGACAGCGGCAGCCGGCAGCTCGACCTCGAGAACTTCTACAAGCGGTTCTGAAGCCATCAAAGGGGGGTTGTCAACCTGGCGTTGACAACCCCCCAATACTTCGTTGATTTTCCAAAGCTTAATCGGCTGGTAAGGTAGGTCCATCGAACGACACCGACCGACCGAAAGGCCACCCGATATGAAGACCCTGCTTGCCCTCGCCTCCGCCGCCACCCTGCTGCTCGCCGGCTGTGGCGCGACGCCCAAGCCGGTCGCCGGTGCCCCCGTGCCCACCAGCTACGCCGTACAGGCGGCCAAGGCCGACAATGCCTTCCCCGGCGTGGGCCACATCGTCCAGGTGAACTTCGGCAACAAGTGGGACCTGCACTTCACCTCGATGACGCAGATGACCTACACCCCGGCCGGCCACCCGATCACGGACGGCGAGACCGTCAAGATCGCCGTCACGCCCATCCGCCCGGGCGTCTTCATGGTCACGTGGCAGGAAAGCGACGGCACCACCGTCGTGCACGTCGAAGACTACGAGAACGGCCAGCTGTGGACGAACATCGGGACCGCCGACCACAAGTTCTTGAACCTCCACGGCACGCTGAAGATCGTCAAGTAAGCAAGCCGTTGGCGCCTCCACCCTACAACCAACTCGGTTGGAGAGTGGAGGCGTTGGTCATGAACATTGGTCCCAGCATCGCGCTGCCCGCGCGCAAGCTCACGGACACCCCCGTGCCCCTGCCCATGGGCCCGGATGGCCGGCAGCTGACGCAGGTGGACTTCGCCGAAGCGATCGCGGAGGGCAAGGCCCACCGGATGGGCTGGAACCCCCTAAAGGACCTCCAGAACTTGCTCTGGTTCGCCAAGCAGAGCCACCGCGGCGCGCGATGGGACTTCAAGAACCTGCCCGCCAACAGCGGCAAGCCCGTCGGCACGCGCGTCACGCCGGGCACCACCGACGCCACGGCCAAGCCGGGCCAGGACTTCGGCAACTTCGCCTACGGCGTGATCGGCGAGGCCATGCACTTGCCGCGCTGGCTGATGCTGAAGGCCGCGGGCCTGGTCGCGCTCCACGACGGCGAATCCAAGTTGGCATACGCCAAGTCGAACTTCGACATCCCGCGCGACCAGACGGTCATCCGCGAAGGGTTCGACTACTACCAGGCGAACCGCGGCACGATCGATCAGTTGACCGCTTAGAGCGGCGTCGCGGGCTCCAGGCCGGCGCTCAGGTTCCAGGACGCGTCGACGTACTCGTCCACGCTGAACTCGCCGTCGTTGTTGAAGTCGACCGGGCGGTAGTCGTAGGTCTTCTTGCCGTTGGGCTTGTAGAGCAGCTCCTTGCCGGCGATCTTGCCGTCATGGTTGCGGTCCGCCTGCGACAGCAGGATCTTGAAGCCCGACTCGTGCTGGCGCGTCTCGTTCTCGATGCCGTTCTGCTCGACGGCCGCGAACTCCTTGAAGTCGACCACGCCGTCCTTGTTGGCGTCCGCGTCCTTGAAGCTGCCGGCCCAGATCGAGGCCTGCTCCCACTCCGAGGCGCTCGACTTGCCGTCATGGTTCGGGTCCATGTGGTTGTCGAAGCGGCCCTGCATGTAGGTCCGGATCGCGGTTTCGCGGCGGTTGGCGGCGGCATGGGCGGCCAGCGGGGCAGCCGCGCGCAGGCCGGCCGGGCCGTAGGCCGACGGGGCGTAGCCACAACCGGCGATCATGACGGACAAGACCAAGGCAATGGCGCGCATAATTCCCCTCGCAGTCGTTAGCGATAGCTTATGAGAAAGGTATCGGCTGGTTAACGGCACGCTGACCTTAAAGTTGGGTTAATGGGTTGCGGGACGCAACTTACATGTGGTAAGTTACAAACCCGATATACGAAGGAGACCGCATGACCGTCCAGCAGCAGACCTCGCTCTTCAGCCCTTACCAGCTCGGCCCGATCGCGCTGGCCAACCGCGTGGTGATGGCCCCCATGACCCGCTCGCGGGCGATCGGCAACGTGCCGAACGAGTTGATGGCCCGCTTCTACGGCGCCCGCGCCGACGCCGGCCTGCTGATCACCGAAGGCACCGCGCCCGCGCCGGATGGCCTGGGCTATGCCCGCATCCCCGGCATCTACACCGACGAGCAGGTGGCCGGCTGGAAGCTCGTCACCGAGGCCGTGCACGCGCGCGGCGGCAAGATCTTCGTGCAGCTGATGCACACCGGCCGGGTGGGCCACCCGCTGAACCTGCCCGCGGGCGCGGAGCTGCTGGCCCCGTCGGCGATCGCCGCGCCAGGCGCGATGTGGACCGACCAGGAGCAACTGCAGCCGCACCCGGTGCCGCGCGAGATGACGGCCGCCGACATCCGCAAGGCCGTCGACGGCTTCGCCTACGCCGCCAACCGCGCGATCGAGGCCGGCTTCGACGGCGTGGAGCTGCACGGTGCCAACGGCTACCTGATCGAGCAGTTCCTCAACCCGGCCGCCAACGAGCGAAAGGATGCCTACGGCAGCGACCGCAACCGCTTCGCCCTGGAGGTCGTCGAGGCCGTGGCCGCCGCGATTGGCGCCGAGCGGGTGGGCATCCGCCTCTCGCCCTACAGCGTCGCCCAGGGCCACGTGCCGTTCGACGGCATCGACGAGCAGTACGCCGCGCTGGCGAAGGCGCTGGGCGCGCTGGGCCTGGCCTACGTCCACGTGGTCGACCACAGCGCCCTGGGTGCGCCGCCCGTGCCGCAGGCAGTGAAGGACCTGATCCGCCGGAACTTCGGCCGCACCTACATCACGGCCGGCGGCTACGACCGCGCGACCGCCGAGCAAGACCTGGAAGCAGGCAAGGGCGACCTGGTGGCCTTCGGGCGCCCGTTCATCGCCAACCCGGACTACGTGAGCAAGCTCCAGAGCGGCGCGGCCCTGACGCCGGCCAACGCGGAAACTTTCTACACCCCTGGAGAGGCAGGCTATACGGATTATTAGTCTATTTTTGACAAACTCCGTTCACAGATTCAACAAAGGGAAGACACAAACATGTCATATGCTGGGGGCATCCGAAATGGAGGCCCCCATGCGCTTGAAGTCCCTTGCGCTGACCGCGGCGCTCTGCCTCGGTCTGGCCGCCCCGGCCCAGGCCGCTTCAGGTACCACCTACGTCGGCGACGCCAAGCTGCTGATCGACAACCAGGAAATCTTCGGCGAGATCCGCCACCTCGTGGAGGGCGCGGAGCGTTCCGTGGCCGTGGACTACTACGTGCTTGGCGGCCCGCAGGCCGAGCAGCTGGCCGACTTGCTGGTGCAGCGCCAACGCGAGGGCGTGGTCGTGCGCGTGATGCTGGACCCGGACATGGGCATCCTGCCCGCGCTGAAGGCGCTGACGGAGCCGGTGGTGCGCAAGCTGCGCCTGGCCCAGGTGCCGGTGCGGTTCTACCCCCGCGAGGCGCTGGCCCGGCTGCACGGCTACCGCTACGTCGAGGACCACAACAAGAGCGTGGTGGTCGATGGCGTGGAAGCCGTCTGCACCAGCATGAACTTCGGCGCCGGGCTGCTGATCAACCACGAGGTGGGCGTCCACATCAGCGGCAACGCGGCCCACGCGATGGACATGGACATCTTGTCGGCCTTCGAGCTGAGCAAGCCCATGGGGCCGGAAGCGCCGCGCGCCTGGCCCTCGGCCGCCATGCCCACGGGCAACGGCGGCGCGCACATCACCTACGTGCCCACCGGCCTGTCCGGCTGCTCGGCCCGCCAGGCCGTGCTGTGCGCCCTGCAAGCGGCGCGCACCTCCGTGGACGTGATGATGTCCCAACTGGAGGACCAGGAGGCCGTGAACGCCCTGATCGCCGCCCATGGGCGCGGCGTGGCCGTGCGCGTGCTGCTGGACCCCAACGAGATCGCCCACCTGTCGCCGCTGGGTTGGGCACCCAACGGCGTCTTCAACCTCCAATCCGCCGTGCGCCTCGCCGCCGCCGGCGTGGCCGTCAGCTGGTACGCGCCGCCCGCGGGGCAGCACGCGCTGCATGCCAAGAGCGCGCTGATCGACGGCCAGACCTTGCTGGTCGGCTCCACCAACTGGAACTTTATGAGCTTCGACATGAACAACGAGACGCTCTTGCGGGTGGAGGGCGGCCGGGCGCCGGCCCGCTTCGCCAGCACGTTCCAGCACGACTGGACCTCGCGGGCGAACGGGTTCAAGCACGACGGCTCGCCGATGCTGGGCCCCCGCTTGTGGGCCTACCAGGGCCTGGCCTGGATCCTCAACTAAGGTCCTAGCAGCGCCCGGCGTTCGAGCGCCGCGAACTGTTCCGCGGCCCGGGGTTCGGGCTTCAGCAGCGACACCACCACGCCGGCCAGGAAGGCGAGTGGCAACGACACCAGCGCCGGGTTCTTCAGCGGGAAGGCCGCCGCGGCGTGGTGGAGGATGTCTACCTGCACGGTGGGCGACAGGTAGATCAACAGCAGGCTGCTGACCGTGCCCACCGCGATCGAGGCCACCGCGCCGGCCGTCGTGAAGCGTCGCCAGAACACCGCCAACACTAGCGCGGACAGGTTCGCGCTCGCGGCGATGGCGAAGGCCAGGCCCACCATGAAGGCCACGTTCTGCCCCTTGAACACGATGCCCAGGCCGATCGCCACGACCCCCAGCCCCAGCGTCGCCAAGCGCGCGATGCGCAGCTGCTCGCGCTCCGGCGCGTGCCCGCCCCGCACCACGTGCACCCACAGGTCGTGCGAGAGCGACGCCGCCCCGGACAGCGTCAGCCCGGCCACCACGGCCAGGATCGTGGCGAAGGCCACGGCGGAAATGAAGCCCAGCAGCGGCGTCCCACCGACGGTGGCGGCCAGCAGGGGCGCCGCCATGTTGCCGCCCTTGTCCACGGCGGCGATCGCCTCGCGTCCCACCAGCACGGCCGCGCCGAAGCCCAGGATGAAGGTGACGAGGTAGAAGTAGCCGATCAGCCCGGTGGCGTAGAAGACCGACAGCCGGGCCGCCTTGGCATCCGGAACGGTGTAGAAGCGCATCAGGATATGCGGCAGCCCGCCCGTGCCGAACATCAGGGCGATGCCCAGCGACACGGCGTCCCAGGGGTTCGCCGCCAGCGCGCCCGGCGCCAGCGCCTCGACGCCGTAGCGTGCGGCGGCGGCCCCGAACAACGCCGTGGGGCTGAAGGAGAACTTGGCGAGCACCAGCAGCGCCAACAGGCTCGCGCCCAGCAGCAGCAGGACCGCCTTCACGATTTGCACCCAGGTCGTCGCCAGCATCCCACCGAAGATCACGTACGCCAGCATCACGACGCCCACCACGGCCACGGCCCACTCGTAGGGCAGCCCGAACATCAGCTGGATCAAGTTCCCCGCGCCCACCATCTGGGCGATCAGGTAGAACGTCACGACGGCCAGCCCGCCGAGGGCCGCGGCCACGCGCACGGGCGTCTGCTTTAGCCGGAAGGCCACCACGTCCGCGAAGGTGAAGCGGCCCAGGTTCCGCAGCGGCTCCGCGATCAAGAACAGCACCAGCGGCCAGCCCACCAGGAAGCCGATCGCGTAGAGCAAGCCATCGAAGCCCTTGAGCGCCACCATGCCGGCGATGCCCAGGAAGCTGGCCGCGCTCATGTAGTCGCCGGCCAGCGCGATGCCGTTCTGGCCGGCCGTGATCGAGCCGCCGGCGGCGTAGAAGTCGTGGGTGCTGGTGGTGCGGCGGGCGGCCCAGAAGGTGATGCCGAACGTGAGCAGCACGAAGCCCAGGAAGAAGGCGATCGCCACCGGCTGGGGCCCGTTCATGGTTGCTCCCGCAGCCGCTGCACGGCCTCGTCGAAGGGCCCGTTGGCCCAGCGCACGTACAGCCCCGTCAGGAGCCAGGCGAACAGGATCACCAGCACGCCGCCGGCGATGCCCACCGACAGGCCAGGCACGACCAGCACCTTCATGAAGTCCTTGTAGAAGGCCACCAGCAACACGAACCCAAAGTACGCGGCCAGCATGGCGGCGGAGAACAGCGCCCCCACCAACAGGCGGCGGCGTCCCAACGCCTCGCTCACGCCAGGCCTGCCTGGGGCTCGTCGGCCTCGCCGATGGCGCGGCGCCGGGCCATGGCCCGGGCGCGCAGGAACTGGTCGTTGGTCAGCGCGATGATGGCGTGCAGCTTGGCGGGCGGCACCGGGTACTGGCCCGTCGGGAAGGCGCTGGTGGCGTCGCGCACGTGGTACTCCGCCAACTCCACGTCGCTGCCGTCCCACAGCCACTCCGAGACCAGGCCGTCGCCCGTCAGGTCGAAGATCTCCAGCGGCGTGCCGGCCACGTTCGCAGCGGAATGGCGCTCCGCCAGGTCATCCCAGGGCTGGCCGAGCTCCGTCGCCTTCTCGTGGCGCTCCTTGTAGCCCTCCCACAGGTCGCGCACGATCGCCGCGACGCGGACCTTGAAGAGCTCGTACTGGGCCGGGGTGGGCTGGGTCTCGTTCATGCCAGAGGTTATACCCTAGCTTGCTTCCTTCAGGCGTTTCCTGGCCATCATCAGCCACTCCAGCTGCTCGCGCCGGTACTTGTTGTTCGCGGTGCGCATGCGGCGCACCACGTCGGTGTAAAGCTCGCGCGCCCGCGGCCGATCGCCCTGGGCTTCCAGCAGCATGGCCAGCCGCACGCGAGCCTCTTCCGTGATCGGGCCCGACTGCCGCGCGCGTTCGTACAACTCGATGGCCCGCTTCCGGTCGCCCTGCTCTTCGGCGATCCGCGCCAGCAAGCTGTCGCGCTTCTGCGGCTCATGCGCGGGTGCCTCCGCCAGGTTCAGCTCCAGCAGCGGCTTGGCTGCCTTGAACTCCCCGGCCTTCAACAGCAGCCCCGCCAGCTCCAGCCGCAGCTCCGGATCGTCCTTGTAGACGCCCGTGAGGCAGCTTTCCAGCAGCTTGCGCGCCTCGGCGAACTCCTTTTGGGAGGCATACCAGCGCGCCAGGGCCTGCTTGTTGGCCACGCTGGGCGAGCGATCGAGGGCGTCCTGGAGGCGCGCGTGGACGCGCCGAGGATTCAACCAGTCCAGCAAAGCCAGGATCGGGTTGACGATCTCGATGGGACCCATGCGTGGCACCACCTCGACCAGCAGGTAGATCAGCACCCCGAGCCCCGGGAAGAGCAAGACGATCCAGATCCAGAACCAGTTGCGGCCGGTGCGGTAGACGTGCACGGCGGCCAGGATCTGGATCAGGGGCAAGCCGAACTCGACCCACTGGGGAATGTCCATGAGCCAGTCAATCATGGGGTCCTTCTACCCCCGATTGGCCGCCGCCATCGCCGCCAGCAAGGGCGCATGCTCCGCCGCCGCCACGTTGATGCGCATCCAGGTGGAAGCCGCACCGGAAGGCGAGAACAGGGCACCCGGCGCCGCCAAGATGCCGTCCTGCCACAGGCGGGCCGCAACCACCTGGGCGTCCACCTGGCCCTGGGCCCACACGAACATGCCCTCGCCGGCCGGCTCGAGCGGGGTGAAGCCGGCCGCGGCGATCGCCTTCAGGGCTCGCCCCCGCGCCTTGGCCACGCGTTCGCGCAGGCGCGCCACGTAGCGGCGATAGGCGCCGTCCGCCAGGATCGACGCCACGGCTAGCTCGGCCGGCTGCGGGGTGGTCATGCCCGCCAACAGCTTGCGTTCGACGAGCAGCGGTACCAGTGCCACAGGCGCGGCTATGTAGCCCACGCGCCAGCCCGCGGCCAGGGTCTTGGAGAAGCTGCCCAAGTGAATCACGCGCGACAGGCCGTCCAGCGCCGCCAGGCGCGGGGGCGGGTGCATGGCCAGGTCGCCGTAGACGTCGTCCTCCACGATCCACATGCCGGTGGCCTCGGCCAGGCGCAGCACCCGGTGGGCCTTGGCCGGCGAGAGGTGGCCGCCGGTGGGGTTGTGCAGCGAGGCCGTCGTCAGATACAAGCGTGGCCGGTGGCGCGCCACCAGCTCGTCCAGCGCGGCCAGGTCGGGGCCGTCGCCCACCCAGGGCACGCCCACCACATGGGCGCCGCGCGCTGCCAGCTGGGCGAAGGGCAGGAAGAAGCCGGGATCGTCCACCAGCACGGTGTCGCCAGGGGACACCAGCGCCCCGGCCACGAGATCCAAGCCCTGGGTGGCGCCGATCGACGTGATCACGAGGTTGGGATCGTCCGGGATGCCGATTTCGCCCAGCTTCCGTCCCAACGCCTGCCGGAGCGCCGGCACGCCCTGGGCCTCGCCGTAGCCCAGCCAGGCGTCCTCGTTGCGCGCGATCGTGCGCAAGGCCCGCGAGGCCAGCCCCGCGTCCAGCCAGCCGGGTGGCACCAGCCCGCCGCCGGGCGCCTTGTCGACCACGTGGGTGCGCAGCATCGCGCTCACCAGCCATGTAGGCGCGGGGCCGGTCGGCATGGGGTCTTCCTGGGCCTTGGCGGGCGCCGAGCTGGAGGGCATCTGCGCGTAGAAGCCCGCGCCCCGCCGCGCTTCCGCCCATCCCGCGGCCGTCAGGCGATCGTAGGCCTCCACCACCGTGAAGCGCGAGACGCCCCACTCGTCAGCCAGCTGGCGCACGGACGGCAGCCGCGCCCCCGGCCGCACGATCCCCGCCTCGATCCGGCCGCGCAGGTGCGCGGCCAGGGCGGCAGCGCGCTCGCCGCGCGGCGGCAGCGGGTGGCCTGGTTGCTCGACCATGACACTATCTTCTTTCATACGGGGAATTGTACCGGTACTGTACTGGTTTGTCATGGCAGAATCGGCTTTAGGAGGAACAACCCGATGTCCGATTTCACGCCTTTCATCTCATATGCCGCCGCCATGTCCATCACGCCCGGCCCGAACAACGCGATGCTCGCAACCCTGGGCGCACGCCATGGTTGGCGTGGCGCGGCGCCCGCGGCCTTCGGCGTGATGACCGGTATGTTCCTGCTGCTTTTGGTTGCGGGAACTGGCGTCGGCGCGGCCATCAGCGCCGTCCCGTCTCTACGCAGCGTGCTAACTGTCGGTGGCGTCCTCTACATGGGCTACCTGGCCTACGTGCTATGGCACGCAGAAGGGGCCGCCAAGGAGCGACCGCCCATGGGTTTCTGGGGAGCGGTGGCCTTCCAGACGGTCAACCCCAAGGCGTTGCTGATGGCCCTGACGGCCGCCGGAGGCTTCTCGCTACCGTGGGGCGGGCCGGCCGGCATGGCCGCGCTGTTCGTGCTGGTGGGCGGCCCTTGTATCGCCGTCTGGGCCCTGGCCGGTGACCGGTTGCGCCGGTGGCTGGACACCCCGGCGCGGGCACGCCTGTTCTCGCGGGCTATGGCGGTGTTGGTGGCTTGCACGGCGATCGCCATGGTGATCGAAGGCTAGCGTGCTACGATCGGAGCCATGTCACCTCCGATCACCATCATCGGCGCCGGCGCGATCGGCCTCTACCTGGGGGCCCACCTGAGCCGCGTCACCCAGGTCTCCCTGGTGGCCCGCGGGCCGCGCGCCGAGGCGCTGGCCGAACACGGTTTCGAGCTGGCAGGCTCCGACTCCGGCCGGTTCAACCTGCCGGTGGCCTCGCTGGAAGCCGGCCTGGACCTGGATCCGGAGGCGATCGTGCTGGTCGCCACCAAGGCCACGGACCTCGAGAAGCTGGTGGGCCCGCTCGCCACGGCGCTCGCACCGGGCCAGATCGTGGGCCTGCTGCAGAACGGCCTCGGCGTGCACAAGTTCGTGCGCCACTACCTGCCCAACGCCACGCTGGTGCGCGCCACCTGCTGGGTGGGCGTGACGCTGGAGCTGGGCCACCGCGCCGTGGTTGCCGGCGCGCCGCTCTTCGAGATGGGCGCCGACCAGCCGGAGGCCGCGGCCACGCTGACGGACGTCTTCAACGCCGCCAACCTGCGCGCCCGGGCCGGCCACACCGTGGCGGAGGTCGAATGGCGCAAGGCGCTGCTCAACCTCGCCGTCAGCGGCATCTGCACGATCGTCGACGAGCGCAACGGCGCGATCCTGGAATCGCCGGAGCTGCGGGCGATGGTGGAGGACGTGCTGGCGGAAGCCCTGCCCGTGGCCACCGCGGAAGGCGTGGACCTGGGCCCCGAGGACGTCGAGCGCGTGTTCACGGCGATCGCCAACACCCGTGCGAACTGGAACGCCATGCTGCAAGACATGCGGCGGGCGCGGCCCACGGAGATGCCCTACCTCAACGCCGCGGTGGACCGGCTGGCCCGCCGCCACGGGCTAACGGCGCCGGTGAACGCCACGGTGGCGCGCTTCGTCACGCACCTCGCGGGTCGGGCGCGGACGGCAACGTGAACCAGAAGGTGCTGCCCCGGCCCACCTCGGTCTCCACGCCGATCTGACCGCCGTGGCCTTCGACGAGGGCCTTGGTGATCGACAAGCCCAGGCCGGTGCCCTTTTCCTGGCCCCCCACGCGGAAGAAGCGCGTGAACAGCTTGTCCATCGCGTCCGGTGGGATGCCGATGCCGGAGTCCGTCACCGCCACGCGCACCATGTCGCCCTCGGTGCGCGCGCCGACGACCAGGCGACCGCCGGCGGGGGTGTACTTCACGGCGTTGGAGATCAGGTTGTTGAGCACCTGCGTGACGCGCGCCTGGTCCGCCCGCACGATCGGCAGGTCGTCCGGGAGCACGATGCTGACGACATGCTGCTTCTCGTCGATCAGGGTGGCGGACATCATGCAGACGTCCCGGAGCAGGGCGGCGAGGTCCAGCTCCCGCAAGTCGAGCTTGAAGACCCCGGCCTCCATGCGCGCGTTGTCCAGCAGGTCGTCCAGCAAGCGGGCGAGCTGTTCCGAGCCCTTCGCGATCTTGCGCAGCGCCGGGAGCTGGTCCGGCGGGATCTCGCCCAAGTCGCCCTCGAGCAGGGCGTCCACGAAGCCGACGATGTACGAGAGCGGGGTGCGCAACTCGTGCGAGACCGTGTTCAGGAAGCCCGCCTTCAGCTCGTCCAGCTGCTTGAGCTCGTCGTAGGCCTTGCGCAGCTCGGCGGTCCGGATGGCTACGAGGCTCTCCATCTGGGTGTAAAGGATCGCGCTGCGGATGCGCACGGCCAGCTGCTGCGTCAGCGTCCGCAGCAACAGGACGTCTTGCTCCGAGAAGTCCAGCTCCGACTTCTGCGGCCCCACCACGGCGCTGCCCAGCAGCTCGCCCTGGAAGCGCAATTGGAACGTGGCGGCGCCCGGGGGGCCGGCGGCGCCGGCGAGCAAGGCGGGCTGGTCCAGGGCGGGCCAGGCCCCGCGCGTCTCCGCGGCCTCGCCCACCAGCACCAAGCCCGCGTAGGCGGGCGAGAGCGCCTGCTCCACCACGTCCAGGAAGCCCTGCGACAGCTTCGAGACCTCCAGCTCGGCCTGCGCCTGCTCCGAGAAGGCCGCCACCGTACGCTTGAAGTCGTAGCCGGTGCGGAAGAAGCGCGCCTGCACCCAGTCCCGCATGCGGTCGCGCGCGGGCACGAACAGGACCGTTACCGCGGCGGTCGCCACGACCTCGTCCAGTGCCGAGCCGGAAGCCGGCAGGGCCAGGCGCATCAGCGCCGCCGTCACGAAGTAGAGGGCGGTCAGCAGGCCGATCACGCCGGAATAGACCAGCGTGCGCCGGACCAGGATCTGGATGTCGAAGAGGCGGTGCATCAGCACGGCGTAGCAGATGGAGATCGGGAAGACGACCACGCCGGCCAGGCTCAGGTGGTAAAGCTGCGCCCCCAGGTCCGGCGCCAGCACGCCGGCCGTGGTGAGGGCGTCGAGGGGGATGGCCAGGCCAGGGATCGTCAGCCCCAACAACACGACCTGCGCGCGGCCTCGCGCCAGCCGCGAGGGCTGCCGCCAGGCGGCCGATACCAGGCGCCCCATCAACGCGACCATGCACAGGCTGGTGAACCCGGCGAAGAGGTAGGTGCCGCCGTGGTACGGCTGCAGCGCGTCGAGGTGGCGATCCAGCAAGGTCAGTGCCACCGCCGGGACCAGCGCCGCGAGCGCCCAGTAGGGCCTGCGCGCCAGCCAATCCGGCGCGACCGGGAAGACCACGGCTACCAGCAGCAGCGCGCCGCCCATGCAGTATGCCGACGGCACGAGCAGGCCGTTGAAGACTTTGTGCAGGCCATAGTCCGCGTTCAACAGCACCATCAGCGACAGCACCACCTCCAGGATCAAGAACGCCTGCACTGCCAGGTCCCGCGGTCGCAGCCAGAAAGCCGCCACGCCGACCCCCAGGAAGAACAACGCCGGCAACAAGCCTTCCAACAGCGCCGCGCCGGCCTCCGCCGCGCCATACCGCTGGGTCGGGATCTCCAGCGCCAGGCGGCGCCCGGCGCGCTCCACGTGGTAGTGGACCGGCGTGCCCGGTTGCAACGTGGCAACCAGGGTCGCCAGCTCTCGGGGCGAGGCCAGCGGCTGCCCATCTACCGCGATCACGCGATCAAAGGGTCTGAGGCCATGCTTTGGGCCGTTCCAGGCCGGGGCGGTGGTGGACCAGACGAAGCCACGCGGGTCCAACTCGAAGCCCGGGAAGGTGCGGCCCACCTCGCGAGCGACCTGGGCCGCCATCACCAGCCAGATGCCCAGCGCAACGACCGCGAGCAGCCGCAGGGCGCGCTCCCAGACGATCATTGCCGAGGTTGGTAAGCTATCCATATCCAAGATGACTGAAACACACCGCACCTCCCCTGTAAAGCAAAAAAGCGCCCGGACCCTGACGGGACCGGGCGTAGGGGGATATCAAGCCTAGATCGTGCCGCGGACCCCGGTGGGCTCGGCGAGCATGTCGGCAACCTTGCGGCCGGCGGGATCCGCCACGTCCACCGCGCGGGCGCTTACCACGGAGGCGCGGGCGTTGAAGAAGCGGGCCCGGCCCACGACCGTCAAGATCACTCTGGTGGAATCCATTGGATCGATGGCGAGGGCCACGGAGCCGGCGGCGGCACCGACCGGATCCGCCACGAAGGCGTCGGCGCTGAAGCGGAAGGGCACGCCCATGTCGTCGAGGGCGCCGAACGAGGTCGCCGTACGCGGGTCCACCGTGGCGGCGTCGCGGTCGAGGCGCAGGCCGGCCAGGTCCGCCTGGGTGCCGCCCAGCGCGAAGGTGAAGTGCGCCAGGGCCTCGGCGCCGGCCAAGCTGGCGCTGGAGAAGCCCTTGAGCGTGCCGTCGTAGGCCACCATCGGGCGGCTGAACTTCAATTCGATGCGCGTGTTGCCGCCCACGGAGGCCGTGTGGACCTCTTGCAAGGCCAGCCCGCCGTCGGCGCGCTTCAGCTCGCCGTAGACCACGTCCTGGTGGCTGGTCGCCCAGCGCAGCGCGCTGCCCGTGAGGCCGGAGACGGCGCGGGCCGCCCCGGAGGCGTTGTAGATGGCCGCGGGCACCAGCTGGCCGGCATCCGGGTAGCCGTCCGTCTTGCCGTTGCCGTCCGTGCCCAACAGGTTGCCGTCCGTGTCTCGCACGGACTGGTCGACGCCGGCCGACACCAGGGCCAGCTGGTAGGCGCCGGGGTGGTCGCGGTCCGCCTGCAGCGGGAACGGGAAGCTCAAGGTCAGCTGGGTGTTGTAGTTGTCCCAGGTGCAGCCGGCGGCGTGCGCGGTGTCCGACAGGAAGACGCTGCCCTCCCGGACGTCGTAGGCATCCACGCCGGCCTGGTCGTCGACGGCCTGCAGCACGGGGTAAGCCAGGCCCACGTCACGCAGATCGGTGGCGGCGCCGGCCACGCCGGCAGTGGCCACCGCGTTGGCAGGCAAGACCCTCAGGGCGCGCTCGAGGCGGGCACGGTTAGCGGTGTCCAGCGCCTCGCTCAGCTTCAACGTCACGGCCGTGAAGTCGGAGTTAAAAGTTGCGGAGACGATCTCCGGTCGGTTGGAGATGAAGGCCGCGGCGCCGTCCGCGCCGTCGTCACCGTTGGTCGCGCCGAAATCCGCGCGGTTCCACTCCGGCAAGGCGGTGGCGAAGGCGCGCACGCGGCGGCGGGTGGTCCAGTTGGCCTTGGTGGCGATCAGCTCGATGCCGACGCCTTCGGGAACGCCCTTCAGGAGGTAGGCGCCGCCCTGGGTGGTGGCGCTGCCGTCGAAGGGGGCGCGGCTGTCCAGCGAGCGCGCCGTCACGGTGGCGCCCTCGACCACGGCGCCGCTCTCGTCGAAGACATAGCCGGATACGCTGACGGTGCCGGGGCCCACGGGCGCGTCGCTGGGGGCGGCGGTGGGGGCGGCCGAAGACGGGCGAGGCGCCGGGTCCAACGAGGGGTAGCTGGCCGGCACGCCTTCGCCCAGGTTGATCTTGGTGACGCTGGGCGCGGTCGACGCGGCCACGAACTTCTTGGTCGCCACATGGGTCGTGGTTGCGGGCGTCTTGCCGCAGGCGGCAAGGGCGGGCAGCAGCGCGATGGCGAGGGCGGAGCGATAGAACGACGGCTTGAGCACGGTATCTTCCTCGGTAAAGGGAACGTAATCGTTATCGCGACTTTGGGTAAAACCTTGCGTTTGGCCTGAAACCCTCTGGTGGCGTAGTTTTTCGGCAAACCGACGCTTGATCGAGATCGCCGGAAACACTGATGGTTATTATGCTTGCCGTGCTGTTGCAGCCCCTTGTCAGCTTGGTTAAACTTCGGTTATGTCGGTCCGTGACGGCCGGCACCGAGCATGAGCGCTTGTCTGGATTACCATAATGCATACATGTCCGCGCCCGCCCGCTCGCCACGCTCGATCAGCGTAGCCAGGCCCCCTGAAAACTACCTGGCCTCCGTGAGCGACCTCATGGTGGGCCTCTTGTTCCTGTTCATCCTGATGTTGATGGCGTTGGCGCTGGACGTGCGCCCGGCCACGCCGCCACCGCCCGCCGTGGTGGCCGCCTACGACGCCCGCGACAAGGCGATCATCGACATCCAGCAGGAGCTCAAGGGCCGTGGCGTGATCGTGCAGGTCGACCTCCAGGACGGCATCATCCGGCTGCCCGAGGAGTTGCTCTTCGAGCAGGGCCAGGCCCAGCTGCGCGCCGGGGGCGAGCTCGCGATCAAGCGCGTGTCGTCGGAGCTGATGTACTTCCTGCCCCACTGCCCCCAGCTGGAAGCCCTGGTGGTGGAAGGGCACACGGACGATCGCCCCGTGCATGGCGCCGTGACGGATGCGTTGGGCACCTACCGCGACAACTGGGACCTGGCCTACCTGCGCGCCAAGGAGACCTTCCAAGGCCTGGTGGCCGCTACGCCGTCGCTGGGCCAGCTGCAGAACGACCGCGGGCTGCGCGTGCTGGGCATGGGCGCCTTCGGCCCCGACCGCCCGGTGGGCGATAACCGCACCCCGGAGGGCCGCCAGCTCAACCGCCGCATCGACCTGCGCGTGGTCCTGGCAGCCCCTCGCCCCATGCCGATCAAGAAGGCCCCACGATGAGAAGCCCCACGCCCCTGTTGGCGCTCCTGTTCCTGGGGGGCGCGGTGTTGGTCTGCACCAACCAGCCCATCGCCACGGCCGTGGTGGCCGTGGGCATCGCGGCCTTCGCGCTGGGCGCGTTCCTGGCCTTCCGGATGCGCATGCGGCGCGTGGCCGTTGACGCCGCGATGCTCGCCAAGCTGGCGGAGTCGCTTCAAGCCACGGGCGAAGGCCTGGGTGTCGTGCGCGCGCCGTCCGCGCTGGCCGAGCCCTGGCGCGGCTACCGCGAGGCCCTCGTGCGCGACCCGGCCGATGGCCGCCTGCGCTCCGGCGAGCCCGCCGCCGCCCATTTCAACGCCGCCACCGTGATCGAGCGCCGGGTCAACTTGGGCCTGTTCCAGGCGATCCCGGGCCTGCTGGTGGGCATCGGCATCTGCTTCACCTTCCTGGGGCTGGCGATCGCCCTGCAACAAGCCAGCCTGGGCATCTCCAGCCAGGACGTCGCCGTGACCCAGGCCGCGCTGCGCGGCCTGTACGGCGCCGCCTCCTTCAAGTTCGTCACCTCGATCGTGGCCCTGGCCTGCTCCGTGCTGTTCACCGCGGCGGAGAAGCGGCTGCACCATGACGTGATGTCGGCGCTCGACGAGGCCTGCATGGCGCTGGACCGCAAGTTCCAGCCGGTCGGGCTCGAAGCGTTGCTGGGTCAGCGGCCCGTTTCGGCGCCGGCAGCGGCCCCGGCGCCGGTTGCCGTGCAGATCGATCCCGAGGCGATCGGGCGCGCCGTTGCCGCCGCGCTGGCCCCCATGCTGGAAAGCCTGCGGCAGCAACAACCCCCGCCGCAGCACGACCTGGGCGGCCAGCTGGAGGCCATGACCCGCCAGGCCGCGCAGCTCCACCAGGGCATGCTCGTGGAGCTGTTCAACGGCCAGAACCAGGTGCTGGAAGCCTCGCTGGGACGCCAGCGCCAGGGCCTCGAGGGCGTGGTTGCGGAGCTGGAGCGCGTGCTGAAGCGCGACCTCGAGCTCCGCGCCGCCGGCCAGGCCGAGCACGGCCGCGCGATCCTGGCCCTGCGGGAGACCACCACGGAGTTGCAGGCCCAGGCCGGCACGATCGGCCGCGAGTCGGCCGCCCGCATCCACCAGATGGCGGAGCTCACGTCCTTGGTGGGCGCGCAGGTGGCCGCCGTCGACAAGTCCTACGCGGGCCTGGTGGCCTCGCTGGACGCCGCGATGGCCGGCTCGAACGAGCAGCTCAAGCGCTACTTGGAGACGGCGGAGTCGCGCCAGACCCACTTCTTCGACACCTACGACATGGCCGTCACCAAGCTCTACGAGAAGCTGCTGCAGGCCGCCAACTACCTGGCCGAAGCCGCCGCCAAGTGAAGGAGTTCCCCTTCCCGCGCCTGGAGCTGCCGGAGCCGCCCAACTGGGTGGCCTGGAACCTGGGCGCGGCGGCCGACCGCCTGGACGAGCCGGGCTTCCAGGTGCAGATGGTGCGCCCCCTGCGCGGTGACAAGCACCTGGCGTCACCGCTGGCGCTGATCATGCAGGCGCTTTCGGACGGGAAGTTCGCCACCCTCGGGCTCATGGAACGGAAGCGCGCCGCCGACGACCTGGGCGACTTCGCCGGCCCGGCCCAGCAGGCGGCGATCGCCCACCAGCTGTGGCAGCAGGCCCGCACCGACACGGAACTGCAGTTGCACCTGCTACGGCGGCTGGCGCGCCACCTCGTCGGCACGGAGCCGATCGCCAGCGCCCTGGAGGCGGCCTTCCCGGCCTTCGCGGCGGACCCGCCCGGCGAGGTGGCGGAGGTCTGCCTGATGCTGGATGGCCTGCGCGAGTCGGGCGCCGATGACAGCGTGGGCGCGACCCTGATGCGCGAGTACCTGATCCAGGAGTTGGGGCTGGCAAAACCTTAAATCACGCTTAGCAACGTCAAAGTACCGTTCAAAGCGGGCCTCCGGCGACACATCTGGTGGAGGAGGGAATGCCCATGCCAATGACCGTCCAGGCCGCCACGCCCCCGTGGCTCGCGCCCAGCGCACCGATCGCCCCGCCCGCCGGCGGCGCGGCCTATTCCACCGACGCCTACTACCCGGCCGCCGCCCCGGTGCAGGCCCAGGACGCCGCCGGCACCGCCCGCTGGCTGGGCTGGCTGGGCGGCCTCGCGGGCGGCTTGGTCTGGGCCATCCCCAAGCTGCGCAACTTCGGCCCCGTGGGCTTCCTCACCGGGCTGGTGGTGGCCCTTGGCTGCGCATTCTATGGCGGCAAGGCCGTGGAGGCAGGCCAGGAGCTACTGCAAGCCAAGCCGCGCGCCGTGGTCGAGGTCGGGGCCTGGCTGGGTGGCGCGACGCTGGCCGCCAAGGTCATCTCCACCTTCCGGCAGCCGGGCGCGTTGTTGGCCGCCGCCGTCATCTGGCTAGGCAGCTGGGCCGCCGCCAAGGCCTTGAGCTTGGTATGGCCGAAGGCCTGAAGCTAGAGGCCGATCGACTTGAAGGCCAGGTTGATCGGCTTGAACTGCCCGATCAGGTGGCCGAAGACGCCGCACGAGCCGCCCGCCAGCATCAGCATGATGCCCACCGGCGCGGCCGGCGTGAACGCCATGACCGTGCCCACGGCCTGCAAACCCACGGACGCCAGGGCCATGCCCTTCTGGCCAGGCAGACTGAGCCGATCGTGCATGGTCTTCCAGGCGTTGTGCCCGGCGAACAAGGTGCCCGCGATGCCCGCGGCCGGCGTGACCAGCGCGGCGGCCCCGGTGGCGCCCATCAGGGTGGCGATCGCCCCGCCCGCCGCCACGCCGGAGGCGCTGGTGGCCGTGACGTCGATGGTACGTTGGCCGGCGCTGCGCTCGTGCCAATGCTTGACGGTGTCGAAGGCGCTGAAGCCGAAGGCGGCGGAGGCCAACACGGGGCCGCCGTAGCGTCCGACCTTGTTGAGCAGCGACGGCACGGCGCCCAGGCCTGGCACCTGGCCGACCATGGCCATAACCTTGTTGCTGATCTGCTGTTCCAGCGCCGCCAGGCCTTCGGGCTCGGCGGCGGAGATGTGGGCGTCGCCGAAGTGGCGCACCATCGCGGCCGCCTTGGCTTGGGCCGCGGCCTGTTCCGGGCGCACGTTCTTAGGGGCCACGGGCTTCGTGGTCACGAACGAGCGCTTGGGATCGAGGGGGGACGGACGCATACTTTGTATATGGCGCCGCCACCCCCCGGGTTGCTTTCGATAACCGAGATTTGACCCCAACTTCAGCCTTCTTAACCCTCGTTGGCGTCGCAGAAGGCATGGGCCACGTCCCGGACGAACACCGAGAGGCCGGGCTTCACCTTGTCGTAGTTGGCCGCGAAGCGCGGATCGTCCACCCACATCGTGGCCAGGTTCCGGTACATCGCGATCGGGCAATCGTAGAACCGGTCGTTGATCTGGCGGTAGTGCCGCTCGATCAAGGCCAGCGCGTCCGGAGCGGACGGCGGGCCGTCCATGAGCGCGGCCAGGCCCTCGTTGACCTCCTGGTTCTCGCGCTTGATCGCGTCGTAGTCGGCCTGCGTGTACTTGCTGGTGCGTGCCTGGCTTTGCTTGTAGGCGTCGGTATGGCCCCAGCGCTCGCGCGCCTCGTCCTTCCACTCTTGCAATTGGCCGTCGTCGAACCCTTCGAAGCGTTGTTGGTTGTCCATCGGGACCCCCCTTTCTAGCGCGTCGATCGTGCGATCGACGGAGTTTATCAAGGTTTCCAGCCGGCGCTGCTTCTCGAGCAGCAGCGCCCTGTGGGAGCTTAGCGCCGCGCGCTGGTCGAAGCCCGGCCGATCCAGGATCGGCCCGATCTCCTTGAGCCCGAAGCCCAGCTCGCGGAAGAACAGGATCTGTTGCAAGCGCGCCAGATCGCCGTCGTCGTAGAGCCGGTAACCGGCAGGGCTGCTTGCGGCCGGTCGCAATAGCCCGATCTCGTCGTAGTGGTGCAGTGCGCGGACGCTGATGCCGGCCAGCGCCGCCACCGCCTTCACCGTGTAAG
>JAQBPE010000281.1 GCA_028287685.1 Cyanobacteria bacterium RYN_339
CGGCGAAGGTGCCCATGCCACCGGCTTCTTCGAGCGCGCGCACCCGATCCGCGGCCGCCGCCAGCCGCGGGGTGTCCCCGGAAGGTACGCCATCCTCAGCCATACGCAGGCCAATATAACACGGATACCCACGGCCAATCCATTCAAAAATGATGGATTATCGTCGTAACTTCGACGTATTGGCCTTAAATTGCCCTTAGCCTCTACCAGGCCCACGGGCGGCCGGGCTGGCCCCGGCTTTACTTTCAGCCGTGCCAGGCCCTAGGATATGCTTAGGGATGACTGCCTCGCGGGAATATTGAATCCAGAAATTCACGGAGAAACCCCATGTCAAAGACTGTCGAAGCTCCCAACAACCGCATCATGGTGGTCGAGGATGACCCAACCACGCGCCGGTTGATCGAGTTCCTGTTGGAGAACGACGGGTTCAAGGTGTTCGGCTTCGAGAACGGGCAGGACGCGCTGCAGCAAGCTGCGGAAGTGCGCCCGGACCTCGTCGTCATGGATCTGATGATGCCCGACATGGACGGCTTCGAGCTCGGCAAGGAGCTGCGCGCCCGCAAAGAGTTCAACAAGGTGCCTATCCTCGTGCTGACGGCCCGGGACACCAAGGTCGACAAGTACGAGGCCTTCAAGGTGGGCGCGGACGGCTTCATGTCGAAGCCCTTCGACTCGCTCGAGCTGCTCTACAGCATCCGCGCGTTCCTGCGCCTGACCCAGCAGCCCGAAGCCAAGCGCATCGGCGGCGGCAACCCGGTGGAGAACGGCGGGATCCGCCTCGAGCCCACCAAGTTCAACGTGACGGTCTACGGCCAGGACATCCAGCTGACCCGCATGGAGACCGCCATCCTCCACTATCTGATGGAGCACCCGGGCCAGGTCTTCTCCGCGGAGGAGCTGTCCGTGCGCGTGCTGGAAAGCATGCAGGGCAGCGGACGTTCCGTGGATGCCGTCCACGCCCACATCCGCAACCTGCGTGCCAAGATCGAAAAGGACGCCAAGGATCCCAAGATCCTCGTGACCATGGGCCGGAAGGGCTACTACTTCGCGGAGCAGGCTGCCTAGGCAGCCTTGTCTTGCGGGTCTAGCGTCATCCAGGCAAACATCCCGGCGCCGAAGACGGCCATCGCCGCGCCCCAGTAAACGTCCAGGTTGTAGCCCAGTGCCATGGCGTAGGCGGCGGGCGGCTGCGTGGCGCCGTACGCCACCAGCAGCACCCCCAAGATCACGAACATCAGCCCAATCGGCATGCGGATATCAAGCATCGGATTCCCCCTTACCAGAAGATCACGTTGAGGCCGACCGTCATCAAGAGCACGATGCCGGCCAGCACCTTGGGCTGCCGGTACCAGGGCACGTCGGGCGCCTCCACCTTGGGCGTCAGGCTGTAGACCAGGCCCACCAGCTCCTCGTCGGGGCGCGGCTTCGTCAGCAGGCTGATGACGACCGTGACCGTGAGGCAGACCACGAAGGCGTAGATGGCGGCGTAGAAGTTGCTCGCCATGTCGCTGGGGTAATGCAGCAGGCCTTGCTTGAGCGCCAGCCAGTGGCCGAAGGCCGTGCCCGTGCCGCAGACCAGGCCCCAGAAGGCGCCGTGGCCGGTGGCCCGCTTCCAGAACATCCCGAGCAGGAAGGTGGCGAACAGCGGCGCGTTGAAGAACGAGAACAGCAGCTGGAGGTAGTCCATGATGTTGTTGAAGTTCATGGCGATGTAGGCCGCACCGATGGAGATGGCGATGCCTGCCACGGTCGCCGCCCGCCCCATCCAGAGGTAGTGCTCGTCGGGGGCGTCCTTGCGGATGTAGGCCTGGTAGATGTCGTAGGTCCAGACCGTGTTGAAGGCCGTCACGTTGCCGGCCATGCCGCTCATGAACGACGCCAGCAGGGCCGTCAGGCCCAAACCTAACATGCCGGCGGGATAGTACCGCTGCAGCAGCATCGGCAGGGCGTTGTTGTAGTCCAGCGTGCCGTCCGGCAGGGTCTGCAGCAACGGCGCCATGCCGGCGGCGGGGTGCATGGTGAGGGCCACGGCAATCAGGCCGGGCGTGATCACCAGGAACGGGAAGAGCATCTTGGGCACGGCGGCGATCAGCGGTGTGTTGCGGGCCGCGTTCATGTCCTCCGCCGCCATGGCGCGTTGCACCACCAGGAAGTCCGTGCACCAGTAGCCGAACGAGAGCACGAAGCCCAGCCCCATGATCATGCCGAACCACTCGATGCCCATCGGGTTGTGGGCCGGGCTGTCGAGGCCGCTCCAGGCATGCGCGAAGCCCGGCGGCATCTTCGCCACCAGCCCCTGCCAGCCGCCCACGTCGATCACGCCGAGCGTGACCAGGGGAGCGAAGCCGAAGACGATCAGGAAGAACTGCAGCACCTCGTTGTAGATGCTGGAAGCCAGGCCGCCCAGGATCGTGTAGGCCAGCACCACCAGGGCGGAGACCACGATGCTGGCGTCCATGCTCCAGCCCAGGATCAGCTGGAAGACCTTCGCCATCGCGAACATGTTGATGCCGGAAGCCAGCACCGTCATGCCGGCGAAGGTGATGGCGTTCAGGCCGCGCGTCTTCTCGTCGAAGCGCAGCTTGAGGTACTCCGGCACGCTGCGCGCCTTGGAGCCGTAGTAGAAGGGCATCATGAACACACCCACGAAGATCATGGCCGGGATGGCGCCCACCCAATAGAAGTGGTTGGTGATCAGGCCGTACTTGGCGCCGTTGGCGGCCATACCCATCACCTCGAGCGCGCCCAGGTTGGCGCTCAGGAAGGCCAGGCCGGTGATCCAGCTGGGGATGCGCCGCCCGGCGCTGAAGAAGTCACTCGAGCCGTGCACGCTGCGCTTCAACACCAGGCCGATGCCGAGCACGAACACGGCGTAGATGAGCAAGACCGCGTAGTCGATCCATTGGGGGTGCATGGGGGTCCTCTCGTCGGGGATGCCCCTTTATCTTCCCCGGCAGGCGGGGGTTCTACCAGGCCGCCCAGTACTCGTCGACCGCCTTGGAGCTCGCATACGCATAGGGCATGTAGAAGTAGCCCTTATCGCCCCAGCTCGCGCCCCAGCTGTTGCGCACGATCAGGCACTGGGCCTTGTCGTTGTAGCCCACGGCAACGCAGGCATGCCCGCCGTCCTTCTTCTCGCCGGCCTTGGGCATCGCCATCCAGCCGTCCTTGCCCACCTTGTCGAAGCTGCTGTAACACTCGAAGCCCATCGCCACCGCGTAGCCGCGCGCCAGTGAGGTCTTCACGCTGTCCAGGCTGCCCAGGTGGTAGGTCTTGCCCACCTTCCACGTGCCGGCGTGCTGGTAGGCCGCGGCGGCGGGCTTCACCGTGAAGCGCGCGGGCTGGAAGGGGAAGTCGGTCTCCGGGGCGCAGCCTTCGTTCAACAGCACCTTCATGCCGTCGGCGATGGTGGCGCCGGTGTCTTGCCCGGTCTTGCGGAGCGGCGCGCGCTCTTCGTAGTAGAAGAACAGCGCGGAGAGCGGCGTGGACGTTTCCTTGCGCTGGCGCTGCTGCAGCTCGCGCAGGCCCTTGGCGATGGCGAAGGCCGTGCAACAGCCCAGGTCGCCCTGGTCGTAGACGGGCGGGCAATAACTCCGTAAATCGACGGCGGGCGGGATGATGCCCTGGCGCGGCAACTCTTGCGGCGCGTCGCCGCCCGCCCCGCGCTGGAAGTCGTAGCCCAGCTTGTGGCCGCTGGCCGTGGTGGGCAGGTCCGCCTCGCGCACGGCCAGGCCGCCCGCCGGCGCCTGGGTGGCGGCGGGCAGCGCCTGGCCACAGCCCGTAAGGGCCAACAACAGGAGCAACGAGGGGCGCAGCTTGGACAAAAGAACAACCCCCCTAAAAAGGAGTTAAGATGACCTTAACTCTCTCTTAGGGAGGCAGTGGATCGAACTTGCGTCCGATTTACATCTTGTGACCCTTGAAGGTGAACTTCAGGCCGGCGGAGACGCCGCCGATGTCGGCCATGTTCGGCGTGAGCAGGTAGGCGGCGACGAGCGACACGCCCATCTTCTCGTTCTTCATGCCGAGCTCGATGCGGGGCTCGACGACCCATTGCAGGCGGGCATCCAGCACCTGCGCGCCGGGCGTCACGCCACCCAGCGTGCGGACCATGCCGCCGAAGCCGCCCAGCACGCCGACGTCGACGCGCGCGGTGCCCAGCTGCACGCCCAGACGGGGCACGATGCCGCAGTAAGGGGCGATCCAGTTGCCGGCGCCGCCGGTGGGGTTCAGCTGGACGGCCAGGTTGTGCTGCAGGCCGACGGAGAAGATGTCGCCGCCCATCTGCATGCCGCCGCCCAGGACGACGAAGCTGTTGTTGCTGCCGTTGGCGATGCCCATGCCGGGCATGTAGCGGATCTCGGCGCCGCGCTGACCGCCCATGTGGTGGCCGCCCATGCGGTGGTGGCCCATCCGCTGCTGCTTGCCGGCCATCTTGCCGTGGCCCTCTTCAGCATCGCAGCATTCGGCCTTGGCGTCCTTCTTGGCTTCGTTCTTGCAGCACTCGCCCTTGCCGTCCTTGCAGCAATCCTTCTCGCCCTTGGACTCGTGCTTGTCGGCGTGGGCCACCTGGTGGTCTTCCACCTTGCAGACGCCGTTCTCGCACTGCGCGCCGCCATTGGCGGTCGAAGTGCCAGGCGCGTTGCCGCCCTGGTGGTCCGGGCAGGCCAGGGCCGGGGCGCCCGTCCAAGCGGCCGCCAGGGCCATCGCGCTCATCCACTGCATCACTTTGGCTTGCATCTACTGGAACCTCTTCTTCAACTTGTTGGGCAACTCATTCTAAACCAGGCATGCCCCGAACGCTAGAATGATACGCGCCGAACCCGGTTGCCGTCCGTGACGTACAGGGCTCCCCCCGGCGCCGCGACCAGCCCACCGGGGGCCTGGAGCCTGAGCGGCGACGCGGCTGCCGGAAACGTGCGCAGGGTGCCCTTGGCGCCGTCGGCCAGCACCAGGCCGCGCGTGGGGTCCACCAGCAGGCCCTGGGGACGGTCGAAGCGGGCGGTCTCGATGGGCCCGTCGAAATCACCGCAGCTGGGGTTGGGGCCGTTCAGGGTCGACACCGTTGCGCTGCCGGCCGCGTCGACGTCCACGCGCCTCAAGGCGCAGCCCTGGTCCTCCGCGATGAGCAGGACGGTATGGTCCTTGACCCGCGCGTCCCAGGCCAGCGCCGCGGGGCGCGCGAAGCGGGCGGTGGCACCGGCGCCGTCTACGCTGCCCGTGCGCTCGTAGGCCCCGGCGATGGTGCGGACGTCTTTGACCCGGCCACCCGCATCCAGCGTCACCATGCGGAGGGTTTGGCCGAAGCGCTCGGCCACGAACAGGTGGTGGCGGTCATCCAGCGCCAGGGCGTAAGGGTGGTCGAACGTCGCGCCGACCCCATCCGCGCTGCCGGCCTCCGGGCCCCCCACCAGCGTGGCGACCGTCAGGTCCCCATGGTCATCCGTCGCGATGCGCCGGACGCGGTGGTTGAAGGGGTCCGCCACGTAGATGTAGCCCTGGGCGTCGACGACCACCGCGGTGGGCTCTTGGAACCGGGCGGTGGCGGCGGTCCCGTCCAGGAACCCGGTCACGCCCGAGCCCGCCAGCGTGGTGACGGCGCCGTCCGGCGCCACGCGGCGGACGCGGTGGTTGAGGCGATCGGCCACCAACAGCCCGCCATCCGCCGCCACGGCGAGGCCCAGCGGGTCGTTGAAGCGGGCGGCCGTGCCACGCGCGTCGACGAAGCCCGCGGCCTCGGCGCCGGCGATCACGTCGGCCACGGGCGCCGTCGAGGGGGCGGGCAGGGGGCTCGCGGCCGGGGTCGGCTCGGCGGGAGCCGGGGTCTGCACCGCAAGGCCAAAGCCCGGGCGCAGGGCGACCTGGCCGGGCGTGCAGGCGGCGATCGCCAACGGGAACGGCGAAACGCCTATCGCCAGCGACAGCAGGAGGGCGGAACATCGCACGCCCGCTTCGTACCCTGTACGATGGAGGCCATGACAAGCCCGTTGCCCTTGCCGGCCTACTGGTCGTTCACGCCTGGCGTCACCTTCCTCAACCATGGCTCGTTCGGCGCCTGCCCCGTCACCGTGCGAGCCGCCCAGGACCGCATTCGCGACCGGCTGGAACAAGAGCCCTGCGCCTTCCTCGTGCGCGAGCTGGAGCCGTTGCTGGACGCAGCCCGCGCGCGGCTGGGCGCCTTCGTAGGGGCGGACCCGGACGACCTGGCCTTCATCCCGAACACCACGACCGGCATCGGCACGGTGTTGGCCAGCCTGACGTTCGCTGCCGGCGACGAGGTCCTGACCACGTCCCATGTCTACAGCGCGGTGCGCAACGCCCTGAACCGCCAGTTGGAGGGCTCCGGCGCGCGGTTGGTGGAGGCGCCCGTGCCCTTCCCGCTTGAAGACCCGGCCCAGGTGGTGGAGGCCGTGTTGGCCGCCGTCACGCCGCGCACCCGGCTGGCCGTGTTGGACCACATCACGAGCACCACCGCCCTGATCTTCCCGATCCAGGCGCTGGTGCTGGCGCTGCGCGAGCGCGGGGTCGAGACCCTGGTGGATGGCGCCCACGCGCCCGGCCAGGTGCCGCTGGACCTCGCGGCCATCGATCCCGCCTACTACGCGGGCAACTGCCACAAGTGGCTCTGCGCGCCCAAGGGCTCGGCCTTCCTCTACGTCCGGCGCGACCTCCAGCCCAACGTGCGCCCGCTCATCACCAGCCACGGCGCCAGCTCCCCACGCCGGGACCGCAGCCGCTTCCGGTTGGAGTTCGACTGGGTCGGCACCACCGATCCCAGCGCCTACCTGGCCGTGCCAAGCGCGCTTGAACTGCCGATAGGGTGGGGCGGCTGGGACGGCTGGATGGCGGCCAACCACGCCCTGGCGGTCGAGGCGCGCATGCTGATCACGCAAGCCCTCGGCGTCAGCCCGGCTTGCCCGGACGCCATGTTGGGCGCCATGGCCACGATCCCGCTGCCTCGCGCAGCGGGCGAAGGCCCGCAACCACCCTACTTCATCGAGCCGTTGCAAGATCGCCTGTTCACGCGGCACGGCATCGAGACGATGGTCTTCCCGTGGCCGGCCTGGCCCGATCGGGTCTTGCGGATCTCCGCGCAGCGCTACAACACGCTCGCCGACTACCAGAAACTGGCCGAAGCCCTGCTCCAGGAACTCTAGTGGTTCACTAGTTCCCGCGTCGCCACGCCTTCCACGGCGTAGACGTCCAGGCTGGCCGGCACCTGGAAGATGGCGCCGTGGCTGGCCCCTGACCTCGCGACGTGGAACTTCCCTTCCAGCTGCACAAAGGTCCCATATGCCAACAGGCGCGCCGCCGGCCCGTCCGCGAGATCGCGCGAAGCATCGCCTTGCGCGCCAGGGTACAGCGAGGAGGCCGTGTAGATGTTCTGGCACAGGACCCAGTTGCCGTCGTGGTCCCAGAGCTTGTAGCCCTGGTAGCTCCGCCCATACTCCTGGGCGTAGGCGTAACGCTCGAACGACGCCGCCACCCGCACCAGCTTGCCCTCCCAGGAGGCCACGCCCGCGTGCTTGGCGAGCGTGCCCAGGGTGGTTTCCTGGATGGTTTCGGCCTGGGGGGCGATCTCCGCAGCCGGGCGTTGAACCGCCAAAGGCGCGCGGCCACAGGCTGCGAGCAAGGAAAGGGTCAGGACGGCGACGGCCGTCCGCAAGATATAACACATTTTTTACATATATCCAAAACGAGGGCCGCCCCACAACGTGGGGGCGGCCGCATCGGGGGCGCTTTGCCAAACCTCGTTGTTCGACAACCGGGTCCATCCTGCCACACACCGGCATTGTTAAACAACGATTAAATGTGGATTAAATCACACGGGTGGTGTGATATTGCCCTGGATATCAGAAGCCCAAACCACAACCATGTTTGCAGATTATACGATCCAGGTACGAAACAAAGCATGTCCCATCGGCTTGGCGAATTGACGCACGACATCCGCAGCAAGGTGACCGCGATCCTCTTGGGCGCATCCTTGATCCATGAGGGCAAGGCGGGGCCGTTGACCGGCCGACAGGTCGAGATCAGCGGCCTGATCATCGAACAAGCCGAGGAGCTACACCTGGCCCTGCAGGAGATGATCACCCTGGTCAGACCGGCGTAGCAGCACGTTCAGCCACACCTCGCCGCGGTGGGTGGTGCGCACGTCCTCCGTGAGCAGGTGCGTGAGCGGCTCGAAGCCCGGATGCCGGGCGATCAGCTCCGCGAAGCTTGCCTCCGTGTAGCTATTGAAGAAGCGCCCGTTGCGGAAGCGCTCGCCCTCGCCATGCTTGAAGGAGGCATACAGGATGCCGCCCGGCCGCAGCGCCCGCCAAAGCCGCGCCAACACATCGTCGATCTCGGAACGCGGCACGTGGAGCAGCGATGCGCTGGCCCAAGCGCCATCAAACTCTTGGTCGAACGAGAGATCTTGGAAACGAAGCGCCAAAACCTCCTGACCGACCAGCTCCGCGGCTAATTCTGCCAACGCCAAGGACGGTTCCACCAACGTCACGACGTGTCCCTGTTGCTTGAATCGCAACGCATCGCGCCCCGAGCCACATCCGGCGTCCAGGATCTTGGCGCCCGGGGGCAACAAGGCCAGGAACGGCGCATAAAGGTGATCCAGCGCCACGTCGACGGTGGTGTCGTAGAAGGCGCGCGCGTTGCGATCGTAGTAGGGATTGCTGTCCGTCACGCCCCCTTCCTACCGCGCTGGGGACGCGCACTAACGGGGAGCTGCGGTGGGGTGGGTGGGGCATCGCATGTTGTGCGGCGGACCCTCGATTTCTCGATGAATTCCCGTAACGCAGTACACGCGGTCATTTCCGGGGTTTTGTCACGTCTCGCGTATCACGCCAAACGTGATAAACCTCCGAAATCAGCCCGAAAAGCGCGTTTCGAGATTTCACTACAAATCCGAAGCGCTTGTCCTTCAACAAAGCAGGGAGGGGATCCCTTCGAAGCTGCTGACCACGGCCACCGCTCCCGCTGCGATGAGGCGATCGCCGTGCCCAGCCCGCACGTGGCTGCCCCCCAGGAACCCAATCGGCGTCATTCCCGCGGCCACCGCCGCCTGCACCCCCACCAAGCTGTCCTCGACCACCCAGCAGTCCGCGGGTGCCACGCCGAGCTCGCGCGCCGCCAACAAGAACAAGTCCGGCGCGGGCTTGCCCCGCGCCACCATCGTCGCGCTGTACACGTGGCGCCCGAAGTACCCCAACAGCCCCGTCAGGCCCAACGAGTGCGCCAGCCGCTCGGGCCGGCTGGTCGAGGCCACCGCGATGGGCAACGCCAGCCCGGCCAGGACCACCGCCGCCCCGGCCATCGCCCGCAGCTCCCGCTCGAACACGCGGGCTGTCTCTGCGGCCGCGCGCTCGCGGAAGTCCGCTGGCAGGCCCGCCACGGCCAGTTCGGCCAGCACTTCGCTGTTCGGTCGCCCGATGAACGCTGCCATGTAGCGCTCCAGCGTCACGTCGACCCCGGCCTCGGCGAGCAACCGCACCTGCACGCCGCAGGCGAGCACCTCGCTGTCGATCAAGACGCCGTCGCAGTCGAAGAGGATGGCTTTGGGAGGCATCGCTGCCTAGCATACCCCGCGCTGGTGTAGGATATGGGGGATTTGGAGGAGCACCATGTTCAAGTTCGGGAAAGCGGTTCACCCGTGATCGGCTTGCTGACCGCCGCCGCCATCACCGGGGCCTTCGGCCTAACATGGGGCCAGGAGCCGGCCGCCGTGGAGGCGATCCTGGCTAAAGGCGGCTACAAGCTGCATGGCAAGGTCAACTGCGGCCTGAAGGTCTTCGAGGGCCCGGTCTCGGTCGGCCCTCTCACGTTCAAGCACGCCGGCCTGATTCCTTGGTACGCTCCCGCGGGCGGCCTCACCATCGTGGAAGCCCGGCTTCTACCGGAAAACTCGGCCCCACGCGCCTTCGAGGAGTTGGCCCTTCACCTAGCGGCAACCTACGATGCGCCCCAGAGCTTCTCGTTCTTTCACCTGGACCAACGCCACCACAAAACCGGCAGCGCCGTCAGCGCCTTGACCCTCGATGAGCCCACGCGAAATGCGCTGGACCACCAGTTCGAGACCGGCGCCCTGACCGCCCAGGGCCAGGTCCATCTGCCCAGCCACGGCGTCCTCGCCAGCGGGGCCGGGCTGCGCCTGGCCATCCCGCCCGGCCGCGGCTACGTCACACTGCACTACTTCGCGGAAACCGATCTCGCCGAAGAGCTGCTTTCGATGTGCGCCGACGCTCGTTAGGGCGCCTTGCCATTCAAGTGCCAGTCGAATGACCCATACGACACCTTGGCCTTCGGCAACCACGCCTTCGCAGCCACCGGCGCATACTTCACCAGCACCTCACGCGGCGTGCCGAACCAACTGAAGATCGGCGACAGGTGAGCGGTCGGCTTCGTGAACTGGTTGCGCTTGGGGTCGCCCAGGAAGCCGCGGGCCTGGTCTTCGAGCTGGGCATCGAGGTGCGCCCCGACGTAGACTTCCGATCGCAGCTTCGGCGAGCCGATCGCGCCGGGCGTGAGCGCGAAGACCGCGCGGGGCTCCTTGAGCGCCTGTTTCCGCACGGCGTCCAGCGTGACGTCCTTGCCGAAGACCTGGTAGCTGTCCACCTTGAAGAACTTCGGGATGGCCGGATCGTTCCCGGCGACCACGCTGTCGATCACCAAGGCGTTGAAGACGTTGATCCAGGCCGCGTTCTGGGCCTTGGCGTCGCCCTCGGCGACCAGGTCGGCCGAGCCCACCGTCTTTAAGAACCGTTCAAGGGCCGCACGCGGAGCGGGCCTGGAAATCGAGGCATAGTCTACCACCCCCGCCTTCACATAAGCGTGCAGGATGTGGTCGTAGCTGGTCATGACGAGTGGAAGCATCAGTCATTAAACTTTGGTTAAACCACTTCAGTCAAACGCTAACCCGCCCATAACTTTGTATGGTTGTTCGTCCCCTCTCTTCGCCGACCCTCCGCGTGACGCCCGCCAACCGGCCGGCGCCCGTCCAGGTCGTGCCGCGCAAGCCCGCCACCAGCTGGGACCAGCCCATCGCGCCTCGGCCCCAGGACATCAGTGCGGTGATCGCGCGCCTGCACACGATCCGCGACGAGCTCGCCAAGAAGCAAGACGTGCGCGTGGTCTGGGCTACTACCTACTTGCTGCAGACGGAGAACACGCTGAAGGCCCTGCAAGGGCCCAACGACTACGAGAACCCGGAGTTCATCCGGCAGCTCTCCACCCGCTTCGCCCAGTACTTCTTCGACGCTTACGACGCCTACGAGCGCGGCGACATGGCCCATGTCTCCGAGCCCTGGAAGCGCGTCTTCGACCTCGCCAAGGACAAGAACGAGCTGACGATGGAGACGCTGCTGCTGTCGATCGACGTCCACATCAACTACGACCTGCCGCGCGCGTTGGCCGACATCAATGCGCAGCCCGGCGCCAACCAGCGCGATTTCGAACGCTACAACCAGCTCTTCCAGGATGGCATGACCGCGGCCAAGGACAAGATCATCACCAGCTACTCGCGCAAGCTGGGCCCCATCAACCTGCTCTCGCTGGGCGACAAGCTGCTCTTCTGGCTGGACACGCCGCTCGCCATCAAGTGGATCGGCTTCATCCGCGGCCGCGCCTGGGACCGCGCCATGGCGCTGGAACAAGGCGACCAGACCACCTTCCCGGCCATGCGCAAGAACACGTTGGGCTACATCCAGAACGTGGAATTCGTCTCGCGCAACCCGATCCACCGCTTCCTGGCCCGTGAAAGGGTGTTCTAGCCATGAAACGCGCCTTGTTGGCATGTCTGCTCCTGACCGCCTGCGGCACCGCGCCCCACGCCGTACAAGCGCCGGCCACGATGATGGCCGCCCAGGGCGACTCGGTCGGCTCCTACCTCAGCCTGGAGTTCGCGCCCACGGCCGCGATCGCCAAGCGCCGGGACGGCACGCTCAAAGACCTGGGCTTCCTCGATGTCTCCCACGCCATCCCCCCGCGCGACCCGGCCGTGCTGCACGCCACCGTGGCGTTCTTTCACCAGGCCCTGACGGCCGAGCAAGTCAAGCTGCTGGAGGCCCACTTCAAGGGCAAGCAAGAGAACCTGGCCGTCAGCGGCTGGGGCGTGGCCGGCGACCAGGTGGCCTTCATGACCGTGACGGGCGTCGACAAGGCCCGCGTCTTCTTGAAGGACCACGCGATCGACGGCGCGATGGATGACCCGCACGTCACGATCGGCGTCAGTGCCGCCAACCCGCGTGACGTCCACGGGGTCCCCAAGCTCGCACAGCACCCCTTCACACCGTTGAAGGTGCACGCCACCTACCAGCTTTACCAACCGGCCCAGGGAACGATGACGGCGCGCTGGCAGTGAACCCTGAATGGCTGCGCTACTACGTCGCACTCGCTGAAACCAAGAACTTCCACCAGGCCGCGGAGCGCCTGCACATCACGCCCCAGGCCTTGAGCAAGGCGATCGCCGGCCTTGAAGCCGAGCTGAAGCTGTCCCTGGTGGACCGCGGCCACCGCGTGCGCGGCCTGACCGCACCGGGCGAGGCGCTGCTCGAGGAGGCGCGCCAGGTGCTGCAAAGCGTCGAGAACGCGGAGCGCCGCATGGCGGAGTGGCTCACGGGCGACCCGCGCGGCCCCGTGACGATCGGCGGGGACAGCCTGTGGCACCATTACTTGCTGCCTCCCATGCTGGTGGACCTCGCCCAACGGTACCCGGGCCTGTGCCCGAAGCTGTACGAGATGCTGCCGGAGGTGGCGGAGCACTGGGTTTCCGCCGGCGAGCTGGAGATCGGGCTGCTGCTGCGGCCGCCCGTGCGCCAGGACCTGACCTGGACCGCCGGCCTCTCCTCGCCCTACGTGATCGCGGGACGGCCCCAACCCAAGGGCGTCTGGAGCGATTTCGGCTACATCGTGCCGCGCTTCTTCCGCAAGCAATCCGAAGAGAGCCTGGATGGCTGGCCCGAGGGCAAGTTCCCCCGCCGCATCGTGGCGGAGGTCGAGCTGCTGGAGACGGCCATCCACCTGGCGGAGGCCGGCGTGGGCGTGGCCTTCCTGCCGGAGCTGGCCGTGCGCGAGCGCATCGCCCTGGGCCGCCTCGCGGTCGTGGCCGACCCGGTGGCCGACTTCGAAGACAAGCTCTACGTGGTGCGCCGCAAGGGCATCCGCCCCACGCCGGCGGCGCGGGCGGTGCTGGAGGTTTTGGGGGCCCTATAGGGCCCGGCCGGGAACCTCCACCCAGGCGCCCGTCGCGAGGTCGATGACCTCTTCGTCGCCCTCGAAGCCCACGTTCGCCGGCAGGGCGGCGCGATCGCCCCCGGCGGCCTCCCAGCAGACCAGGAAGAAGTCGATCAGGTGCTTGCCGGCCAGCGACTCCAGGTCCTGTTCCGCGTTCACCAGCGTCGCGAAGCGCTCGTAGCCGCGCACCTCCGCCGGAATCAGCGGGGCGTGTGCCACCAGCAGCGGGCGCACACCGGAGAAACCGGGGTCGTCACCGATACCCCGGAAGGCTTCACCGTCGGCCGTCTGCGTGATCAGGCGCAGGCCGCAGGCGCCGCCCAGCCCGTAGGGCGGCGTCAGCTCGAAGTGTAGCTTGCCCACACCCGGGTGGTAGCTGGTCGCCAACACCTCGCGGAGCTCCGCGACCAGCGGCTCGCGCACCTTCTCGTGGTAGCGCGCCACCAGGTTGCCCCAGTCCGCCTTCACGTTGAGCGGCCCCGTCAACGCCTTGCCGCCCGGCGCGGAAGGCCGCGGCTGCTCGGCTTCCGGCCACCAGGCCTCTTGCTCGAAGCGGCCGTGCAGGTAGGGCACCAGGGCCTCGTGCTCCGGCTTCATCAGCACCGACCGCAAGGCCGTGACCGTCTCCTGGTCCCACTCGACCTTGGGCGCCCGGGCCTCCACGAGCGCGCGCGGCAGCTGGACCTTGGCCAGGTAGACGGGCTCCTGCGGGTGGTACATCAGGGCGTCGAAGATCCGATCCGTCTCCGCCGAGATGCGGCTGGCCGTCCAGCCCCCGGCCATCGGCAGGAAGTTCACGATGTCCAGCTGCGGCTGCACGACCAGGTGCGCGTAGGGGCTGGCCTCTAGCAGCGCCGCCCACTGCAGCGCCGCCCGGCGCGTGGCTTGCAGCACCGGGCCCAGGCCCAGCGTGGGCGAGAGCGGGAAGCAGCGCAGGGTGGTCCACAGCGCTGCGGCCGAGGCGCCCGCGCGCGAGCACTCCAGGCTGATCTCACCCAGGTGCAGCTCCTTGGAGGTGAAGTAGGTGTAAGGCGAGTCGTGCTGATACAGCCGCCCCACCGCCGGGTCGCGGAAGAGCACGGCGCCGCAACCGTAGGGCTGGAGCCCATGCTTGTGCGGATCGATCACGATGCTGTCCGCCCGATCCAACGCCAGGAACGGCGCGGTATCCACCATGGGCGGGTCGAGGTCCGCCAACAGCCGGAAGTAGCCACCATAGGCCGCGTCGACGTGCACGCGCACGTCGCGCTCGACGATCCGGTCCAGCGGGTCGAGCGCCCCCAGCCCGGTGGTGCCGAGCGTGACGACCACGGTGCCGATGTCTTCCGTGGCCAGCTTGGCATCCAGGTCCGCCAGGTCCATGCGGCCCTGGGCATCGGTGGCGATCGGGACGCCGCGCACGCCCAGCACCTCGCACATGCGGGGGTGGGTGTAGTGCGCCTGGGTGCTGTAGGCGATCGCCTTGCCCGGGTGCAGGCTGCGCGCGACCCACAGCGCCTCCAGGTTGGCGATCGTGCCGGAGGAGGTGAGGTGGCCCAGGTGCTCGCCATAGCCCACCATCGCGGCCATCAGGGCCACCACCTCGCGCTCCATGGCGGCCGTGGCGGGCCCGCCGTCCAGGGCGTGGTTGTTGGGGTTGATCAGCATGGTCATGGCGTAGGCCGCCTGCGCGATGGGGTGCGGCGGCTTGAGCATCTGGCCGGCATACGAGGGGTGGTGGAAGGGGTAGTTGTCTTCCAACCGCTCCGCCAACGCCGCGAGCGCGGCGGAGGCCTCCGCCGGATCCAGCTGCAAGGCCGCGTGTTGGGGGATTTCCGTCCACTGGCCCTGCCAGGATTTCACGGCGCGCAGGCCGTCCTCGAGCTGGTTCAACCAGGGCTGCATTGGGACCTCGCGTGTCAGTGGGCGCGCCATTCTAGCAGGTGAGCCAGGGAGGGTCTAGAAGAAGGTGCCGAACTCCGTGTAGAACTGGATCGGGGTCCACAACGGGTTGCCCTTGGCGTCCTTGCCGGGCAGCACCGGCTGCGCGAGGCCCAACCGGAACACGCCGGCGGAGTCGTTGAAGGCGTTCAGGAACGGCAAGGCGGAGCGGGCGACCGTGGCGATGGGCACGGTGTTCAAGGGGTTGTTCGCGATCTTGAAGTTGAGGCGCAGCTCCGCGCCGACCCCGCTGCGCACGTCGCCCAGTTCCGGGTAACGCTTGGCCGCCTTGTCCGTGGTGCGGCCCACGAGCGAGAGCCAGTCGTTGGTGAAGGCCAGGCCGGTGTCGCTGAAGACGGAGCCGTACAGCCGCTCCGCGAAGAACGGCAACGGCCCGGCGCCGCGCTGGATGTCGAGCAACGGGAAGCGGTACTCCGCGCTGAACAGCTCCGCCGTGTTGCCGGCCAGGCTCGCGAACGGGTAGCCGCGCAGGGCCACCGCGAGGTCGTCGGGATCCGACGCCACGCGGATGTCCGGCGTGCCGGCCGCGTTAACGCTGCGGCCGCCGCCCAGGTAGAAATCGCCGAACGGCTTGCCCAAATTGAGGCCCGTGAAGCTGCGGAAGGCCAAGGTGTGGTGGGTCCAGGGCAGGCCCTGGTAGTGGCGCCAGTCGTACGCGGCCCGGTAGTACTCCGTCTCCGAGCCCAGGTAGGGGTGCGAAACCTCGATGCCCCAGCTGTTCATGGTCCCGAACTCCGGCGAGTGCGAGTACCCGTACTTGCCGTTGTCGTTGTACTTGTACTGCAAGCTCACGCTGTGCGCACGGCCAGGCACCGGCATCAGCTTGCCGTCGATGGCGGCCTTGTTGTAGTCGGTGGCCGGGTTGGCGGAGGTGTCGAAGGCGTTGCGCACGTTGCGCACGTTGAAGCTCAGGTTCCACTGGTCGCCGGTCTGGTAGCTGCTGTTCGTCAGCGGCGACGGCAGGTTGGAGAGCTGCGTGGAAAGGCTCACCTGGTCCGTGCGCTGGTAGAGGTTGAGCGTGTTGCCGCTCGCGAGCGGGATGCCGTACTTCGACGAGGCGCCGCTGGCGAGCACGCTGAAGTTGTTCTCGAGCTGGGAGTTCTGGTAGAGGAAGGTGTACGTCGCCAGATCGAGCGGGCTGACGCTGGCGCCTTCCGGCAGGCTGGTGGGCTGGGTCACGGTGTAGCCCGCCAGCGCGAAGACCGTGTTCGTGAGCAGGATGTCGTAGCCGATCGTGAAGACGCCGAGCAGGTCCTGGCCGCTCTGGTAGATCGGACTCCAGAACTTGGGCATCATCGACGGCAGCGGGTTGTAGGGGTGCGACGGGTAGGTGGTCTTGCGCACGAACTTGTACGGCACCACCGCCGGGTCCATGATCGGCGTGGCCACCTTCTTCCAGCGGGAAGGGTCGAAGGGCATGGTATGGATGTCGTAGCCGTGGCCGTTGCAATAGCACATCGCCACGGTCTTGCCGTCGGGGCTGATGGCAGGCTCGATCACGCCGGTGAGCACGTTGGTCATTTGCGAGAGCTGGCGCGCCTGCCAGTCCCACGCGAACAGGTTCCAGACGCCGCCCGCGCGGTCGGAGGCGAAGACGACGTACTTGCCGTCGGGCGACCACTTCGGGCCCACGTCGACCCAGCTGTCCTTCCAAAGCGGCGTGACCAGCCAGGTGGCGGTGTCGATCATGTACAAGTCGCGGCTGCCGCCCCGCCAGGCCGAGACCACCACATGCTTGCCGTCCGGGCTCCAGCGCGGCGCCGTGAACTGGCTGCTGTCCGTCAGGCTGGTGATCTGGCGCAGCTTCTTGCCCTTGTCGTCCAACAAGACCAGGTTGGAGTCGCCGCGGCCGTTCTGCGAGACCAGGATGAACTTGCCGTCCGGGCTGACGCCCGGGTTGTTCATGCGCTGGAACTCCGTCAGCTCCTCCTTGGCGCCCGTCGCGATGTTGATGCGGTAGATGTCGTCGTAGCTGGAGTAGTTGTTGGGGCCGTGGCTGGACTGGTAGTAGAGGTACTTGCCGTCGCCGGACACGTCCATGGTGCCGTACTGGCTCTTGTTGAAGAGCTTGGTCAGCACCGGCTCGCCGGCCGCGTCCTTGGTCTTGCCGTCCCAGGCGAACACGCCGGTGAAGCCGTGCCGTTGGCCGCTGATGAAGACCAGGCGGCCGTCCGGCAGGTAGATCGGGTGGTGGTGGTGGTAGCTGGTGTGCGTCAGCGGCACCGTCGGCGTGACGGGCTCTTGCTTGATCGTGACCATTTGGGCCTGGGCCCGCCGGCGCACCCAGTGCAGCATCTCGTCGAAGATCTGCTGGCAGTTGTGGCCGGGGATCACCTTCGCGACCGCCGCGTCCACGCCCAGCCAGGGCGCCTCGGCGTAGGCGTGGGCGATCGCCGGCGGCTTGTCCGCCCCGTAATGCAGCGAGATGTACTTGTAGAAGAAGGTGCCGTACACGTAGGCGCCGTCGCCGCCCGGGAAGTCCGTCAGGTAGTAGCCGCCCACCTGGTCCATCGACAGCTGGCGGTTGTTCAGCACGTCGCCGCGCAGGTACATGTCGAAGTAGCCGTCGTTGCCGCGCCCGCCCTTGCCCTCGGAGGTGAACAGGCTTTCCGTGGTGACGGCCAGGCCCTCGATCAGGAAGGTGGGCTGGAAGAGGTTCGGGAACATCACGCGCCCGAAGATCTTGTTCATGAGCTTTGGCGCGCCTTCGACGGTCTCGAAGTGCATGATGTGCGTGAACTCGTGCGTGATGACGAGCTTGAACCAGTCGTCGTAACGGCCCCAGAGCAGGTCGCTGTCCGGCGTGGTGAGGTACACGTACATCGACGCGTTGACGTACGGCAGGGCCAGGCCGTTGACCTCGTCCTCGTGGTCGAACATCGTGAACTCGACCTTGTCGGACGGCTCGGCGTTGAAGTACTTCGTGACCTTGTCGTAGGCCTCTTCGGCGAAGGCCGCGCCCTTTTGCGCGATCTCGTCGTAGCCCTCCTCGTAGTTGACGCGGAAGTGCGGCGTCTCGAGGGTGTACATCTTGGTCTTGGGATCGAGCGTGGCGGCCGAGGCGGGCAGGGCGGCCAGCAGGGCGCAGGTAGCGGCCGCAGCAATCGCGAGACGTTTCAAGGGCGAGGTCTTTCCAGCGGCAGGGGGCAAGCGTACTTTGCCCCGTGCGGGTGTCGGGCTAACTTAACGTGTTGTTAAACCTACGATGGTCGGATGATAAACGAATAAACCAGGAAGGGAGGCGATAATCAACGCATGGCCGTCGCTCCCGTTTCCAACCTGGCTGGCACGCAGCAGAACCGTACCGCGGTTGGCGCCCGTCCCGCCGTGCGGCCCGCACTTTTGCCCCAGCGCCTGGCCGGCGACGCGACCCGCTTCAAACCCCGCGAGGTCGCCGCTCCCGGCGCCGTGCCCCAGGAGCCCACCCAGTTCACCGGCCCCGAAGACTTCAAGGCCTACGTCGCCGCGATGGTCGCAGCCGGCCTGATGCTCAAGGCGCGCGCCGCCCAGCCCTACGCCGCCCTGGTCGCCGCCGAAGCCTGCGTGAAGGCCCAGGACGCCGAGATCGGCATGGACGTGGCCCTCGCCAACACCTCCGTCGCGTCCGCCAAGGGCGACGCGGCCCGCTTCGACGCCGACCTGGCCACCCAGTGCGACCAGGCCGCCAAGGCCCTCGACGCCGCCCGCAACCCGGGCCGCGGCCGCGCCAACCGCGTGCGCAAGGAGTGCGACGCGTTGCACCAGCAGATCGCCGGCCACCGCGCCGCGTTGCAGCAACACCAGGGAATGCTCGACGACGGCAGCGGCACGCCGGGCCAGCGTGCGGCGGCGTACGCGGCGATCGCCACCCACAAGCACAACCTCAAGGGCAAGGAAGCGCAGCTTGTCTCCAAGCAAGCCGAGCTGGGCCAGGAGCAAGCCCGCACCGCCCCCGCCGGCGACCCGGGCGTGGCCCAGGCCGAAGCCCGGCTGACCGAGCTGCAGCAGCGCCGCGCCCAGGCCGCCGCGGAGTGCTCCGCCCGCCTGATGCAACTTTCCGATCGCGCCGGCCGTGCGCAAGATGCCTACGACGAGCAGCTGGCCCCCGCCCGCGCGGAGCTGGCCAAGGCCCGCGCCGCCTACGCCCCGACCAAGGCCGCCCTGGATTCTTGCCGCGAGCAGCTCCTGCGCGCCGACGGCGTGGTGACGAAGACCCAGCGCGCGCTCTGGTGGGCCCGCGGCCTCCAGACGGAGCGCTACCTCACGGAACAGGCCGCGCAGCTGCGCTAACCAGGGCCAGTCGGTGGAGCAGATCGTGCTTCACGATCGCGTTGGAGTACGTGAGGTGCTCGCCCGCGAGCGCCAACGCCTCGCGCACAGGGGTATTGACCGGTTGGCCGTCCGCAAGCTTGTAACTGCGGCGTTCCGTGGCGTCAAAGTACGTTCCGTCCTCGATCAGCGATCCGTCGCGCAGCACCACGCGGGCCGGGGCGGTCCCTAGCAGATCGCGCCCGAACGTCCCGCGCACGCTGACGCCCAGCAAGTGGGCAACGGTCGGCAGGATGTCCACCTGGCCGCCCGGCGCCGGCCGCACGCTGCCACGGCCGCCCGGCATCCGGATCAGCAGGGGCACCTTCTGCTGCTTGACCCAGGCGAGGCGATCGCCCGCCGGCAGCCGCAGCAACGCCGCCAGGTCCGGGAAGTCCTCGCGGCCCAGGGCCGGGTGGTCGCCGTAAACCACCACCACGCTGCGCTCCAGCAAGCCGTCGCGCCGCAGCCCGGCGATGAAGGTGCCCAGCTGGGCGTCCGTGTAGTGGATGGCCTGCAAGTAGCGCCCCAGCATGTGCCCGCGGGCGTTGCCGGCGTCGAAGGGCAGGAAGTGGGCGGTGTCGTCGTAAGGGTGGTGGCTGGACAGCGTGATCAGGGTGGCATGGAACGGCTGCGGCACGGCCTCCAGGCGCGCCAGGCCCTGGCGCAGGAACGATCGATCGCTCAGTCCCGGCCCCACGCGCTCGTCCTGTTGGAAGGCGTCGGCGCTGGCGAAGTCGGTGAAACCCAGCGCCGGGTACATCAAGTAGCGGTTCCAGAAGGCCGGCGCGTTGGCGTGCATCACCACGCTGCGGTACCCCGCGGGCGCCAGCCGGCGCGCCAGGGAGGCGTAGTCGTTGCGGGGGTAGCAGACGAAGGCCGCCCCGTGGTCCAGCGGGTAAAGCGCGGTGTTCGTCAGGAACTCCGCGTCCGCCGTGTTGCCGTCGCCGGTCTGGGCGTAGAGGTTGGGGAAGTAGGCGCTTTCGCGCGCCAGGGCGTCCAGCGCCGGCGTGACCCGGTGGCCCGCCACGGTGAGCCCCAGCGCGAACTGTTGCAAGGCCTCCACCTGGATCACGATCAGGTTGGCGCCCCGCGCCGTGCCAGCCAGCGCCCCGCGGGCGGCGTCCGGGTCATGGCGGTCCAGCCACGTGGCGATCGCCCCCACCTCCTCGGCCGAGACGGGTCGCTCCGCCAGCGAGCGCGCCGTGTTCGCCAGGTCCACCAGGTGGTAAGTGCCCAGCCCGACCGTGGCGGCGATGTAGCGCGGGTTCCAGGCAGCCGCCAGCGCGCGCGGGTGGTGCGCCTCGAAGGCTGCCAACAGCCCCAGCAACCGCAGCCCGGCCACCAGCATCACCCCAAGGGCCACGGCGGGTGCCCACCGCCAGGGCCGCCGCCCGGCCGGCAGGACGGCCACGACGAGCGGGTCCAGCAGCAGCTTCACGTCCTCGGGATGGGCCAGCGCGCCCAGGCTGTGCCGCACCCCCAGCGCCTGGAAGCCATACAGCAAGGCCCGCACGGGTGGCACGGCGTCGAAGTAGCGCAGGTACAGGGTGTCGACCAAGGCCAGCCCGGAGGTCCCCAGCGCGAGGGCAACCCAGGCGGCCTTGCGCCAGCGCGGCGGCAGCAAGAAGGGCAGCATGGCCAGGAAGGCTGCCAGGCTGGCGTGCGCGGCCTTGGCCTCCACCAGCGGGAAGCCGCCGGGGCTGATGATGGCGTTCACCGCGTCCAGCTTCCAGGCCAGCGAAAAGGCGACGACGGTTGCGGTGAGGAACTCGAGCGGCATAGCCGGCCCAGCCTA
>JAQBPE010000303.1 GCA_028287685.1 Cyanobacteria bacterium RYN_339
GCGCGCCCTGACCGGGTATAACAACCAGGTGATGCGTGGATTGGTATCCGTTTGCTTGGGGGCCTGCCTGCTCGCTGCCTGTTCGCAGGCCGCGCGGGTTGCGGCGCCTGTGACGACAAAATCGAAAGCCGTCAGCCCCAAGGCCGAGGAGACGGCCACGCCCACCCCGCGTCCGTCCGCCGTCGCCACGACCGTCCCCGCGTTGGACGCCTCCCGCAGGTCGTCCCTGTTGGACGCCCTGACCAACGCGGCGGCTGCCTCACGCGCGGCCCGCATCTCCAGCACGATGGGCGACATCAGCGGCGTGCTGTCGAACAACGCGGCCGGCCTCATCGCCAACAACGCGGGCAACCTGATTTCGGACCATGGCACCGGCTACGCCCTGCTCGCCACGGCCACGCCAACGCCGGGGCCCACGGTGGAGCCGTTCAAGCCGGAACACTTCACCACGGAGACGGCCAGCCTGGTCTACCAGATCGACACGGACTCGCCCAGCACGGGCGGCTTCAAGAGCTACGACAAGCAAGGGTTCAAGGCCGGCAAGCTGGCGGAGGCGCTGGTGGACGACTTCTCGTTCACGGACGTGAAGAACCTCCAGGCCTACAAGGGCCACGCCGACCAGCTGGCCGTGGAGCACCACCTCCGGCGCAACAGCTCCAAGCGCCTGCCTTTCGGGGACACGCTGATCTCGCGCGAGATCTTCCGGCTGGCGTTGAACGCCGCGGGCGATGGGGTGGACACCACCACGATCGGGTGGGAAATCGAGTTCTCGCTGGCCGTCGCGCTGGCAGGCGGCGAGGCCGACAGCGCCAGCTTCGAGGCCGTGGCGGGCGAAACCGACCTGACGGTCTTACCGCGCTCCGACGGGGCCACGCTGGTGCTGCCCACCGTGCTGGCCCTGACGGGCAAGAACGCGCGCGGCACCTACGTGGGCACGCTCCACAACAAGGACGGCGCGCTGGACGTGCAGGTGACCCACACGGCCACGGCCGGCGGCACCACGGAGCTGACGATCGCGACCCGCGTCGATGGCGCCACCCGCCAGGTCGTCGGCGTCCCCGCCGCGCACCTCCGGCTGACGGCGGACATCGATGCCCACCAGGGCGGCATGGGCCTGTTGGAAGACACGACCGGCGCCACGCCGTTCAAGCTGGGCGACGTGGCCTGGGACGTGGACGGGATCGCCACCATCACCTTCGCGGACGGCGGGACCCTGAAGGCTAGGCTCTTCTAAGCTGGGCCAGCATCCAGGCCGAGCCGACGAACATCAGCACCGCCGTCACCGCGTTCAGCACCACGAATGCAGGCGAGAAGCCCATGCGCCAGGCGAAGTAGACCAGGAAGCAGGTCATGAAGCCGCAGAAGATGCCGCTCGCGGCGATCGCCTTGATCGCCGGCCGCGGCATGGCCCGACGCTTCTCGCTCATCGGCCCGTCCGCGATTCGAGGGCCTCGCGCAGCTGCACGAGGTTCTCCACGTCTTCCCGGTTGTAGGCCAGCAGCTTCTGGAGGGCCTCGTCGTCGCCGTCACGCTCGTAGATGTACCAGAGGGCGACGGCGTCCTTGCCGCTCATGTCGGCGAACTGGCGCTTGATGCCCAGGATTTGTTCCACGCGCTTGAGCCCGCCGTAGAGGCGCAGCCGCTGGCACGTCTTCTGGAGGTCGACGGAGTGGAAGCGGTTGGCCAGGTCCACGCCCAGCTGGTTCTTGATCAGCGACAGGTCGAAGCGCTCCCCGTCGAAGGTGTAGATGCAGATGGCCGGCGGCAGGATCTTCTCGAGGTTCTCGCGCGTGCACTCGGGGCCCACCAGCTGCACGGTGCCGATCGCGGAGTGGTGCAGGCCGATGACCGTCAGCTTGCCCTGATAGGTGGCCTCGACGTCGAGATAGAGTCCCATGTGACCGACATTTCCGCTTGGTGGTGCTGCTGGAGCTTATACCCGGCGGCCATCCAGGAATATGGCGCGGTACTCCATCAGGGGCTGGAAGCCCAGCTTCTCGTAGAGCCTGATGGCCGGCAGGTTGAAGTCGTTGACGAAGAGGCAGAGCTGCGGCACCCGCTCCAGCACCTGGCGGCAGAACTCGCCCATCCCGCGTCCGGCGTAGCCTTGGTGGCGAAAGGCCGGCGGGGTGTAAACGCCCGTGACCTGGCCCGCGAACGCGGTCACGCCGTTCAGGTGGACCTGGAACTTGATCTGGCCGTCGTCCTCCAGCACCCAGTAGCGCTCCAGGCGGATGCGCTGCTCCACGAGTCTCAAGTAGCTGGCCGGGTAGTCCTTGTAGGGGTCCAGCATGATCTCCTCGAAGCTCATGGCGGAGGCCAGGCGCGCCACGGCGTGCGCCTCGTCGAGGCGGGCGAGGCGCAGGGCGGGCTCCGGTGGGGCCTTGAGGTCGGCCAGGCTCATGCCGTAAACCAGCTGGCGGCGATCGAAGAGCAGCGGCAGCTTGATCGTGCCGAAAATCTCCCAGAAGCGGTCCACCGTCTCCTTGCGGGCGATGATGCGCGGCACCAGCGGCGTGCGGTGAAGGGCGTACTCCGCCAACGGCCGGATCGCGCGCTCTTCGGGGGCGAACAGCGAGATGTCGCCCGAGAAGTACATGATGCCCAGCCATTGGCCGGCCTCGCGGTACCCCACGAACTCCTGGTAAGGCTTGCCCGGCAGCCCATCTTCCAGGATCCGGTCCATGACCAGCACGTTCTCGATCGGGGACGTGGCGAGGAACGCGGACACGCTGTCCTGGTGCTCGCGGGTCAGGCGGACGACTTCACCCATGGCCGTTATTTAACGGTAGACTGGGTCGATGCACAAGGTCTTGATCGCCAACCGCGGTGAGATCGCCGCGCGCCTGATCTTGGCCTGCCGCGAGCACAACCTTTTGGCCGTGGCCGTCTACGCCACGCCGGATGCCGATGCACCGTACGTCGCGCTGGCCGACGAAGCTTACGAACTGCCGGGCGACACGCCCACGGCGACCTACCTGGACGCAGCGGCGTTGCTGGCCGTGGCCACGGCCAGCGGGGCGGACGCCGTCCACCCCGGCTACGGCTTCCTGTCCGAAGATGCCGGCTTCGCGGAGGCCGTCGGCGCGGCCGGGTTGACCTGGATCGGGCCGCCGGCCGCGCTGATCGCCTTGATGGGCGACAAATGGCGGGCCCGCGAAGCCGCCGCAGCCGCGGGCTTGCCCGTTTTGGCGGGCGGGCCGGTGGACCAACTGCCCACGCAGTACCCGATCATGATCAAGGCAACGGGCGGTGGCGGCGGGTTGGGCCTGCGGCGGGTCGATCGGGCCGAAGACTTCGAGGCGGCCGTGGCCGCTGCCGGGGCACAGGCCGCCCAGGCCTTCCGGGCGAACCCCGGCCTGTACTGGGAGGCGTTCCTGCCCGGGGCGCGCCACGTCGAGGTCCAGCTCGTGTCCGAGCGGGCGATGGGCGTGCGCGAGTGCTCCGTGCAGCGGCGCTTCCAGAAGCTGGTCGAGGAATGCCCCGCGCCGGTGGACGTGGCAGCCCTCGCGGAACAGCTGGCCCGCGCGGTGGGCTACCGCAGCCTGGGGACCGTCGAGTTCCTGTGGACCGTGGACGGAGGGCCCGTCTTCCTGGAGATGAACACGCGCCTGCAGGTGGAGCACCCCGTCACGGAGCTGGTGTACGGGGTCGACCTGCCGGGGCTGCAGCTGGCGATCGCCGCCGGCCAGGCCCTACCCAGCTGGGAACCCCGCGGCCACGCCATCGAAGCCCGCATCTACGCCGAAGACCCCACCACGGGCGCCCCGGCGGCCGGCCGCATCGACCACCTGCGCTGGCCATCGGGCCCCTGGATCCGGGTGGATGCAGGCGTGAACGAAGGCCAGGAGCTGCCCACCGGGTTCGACGCCTTGCTCGCCAAGGTAATCGCCTGGGGCCCCACCCGGGAGATGGCCCGGCGCCGGCTGTTGCTGGCCCTGGACCGCACGGAGATCGTGGGCACGCTCGTCACCAACCTGGCCCACCTGCGCGCGGTGGTGGGTTCCGCGGCGTTCGTCGCGGGCGAGGTCGACACCCAGACCGTGGCGGTGCCCCTGGCGGGACCGTCCCTGGCGGAGGCCGAGCGGGCGGTGGCGGCCTGCACGACCACGGGCCTGGTGGAGGCCGCCACCGGCCACAACTGGGCGAGGCGGGCCTGGCGATGACCAAGGGCGGCAGCTGGAAGGTGGGCGACCTGTGGGTCACGCCGCTGCCCGATGGGACCTGGGCGGTGACCGGGCCTGGCGGCGGCCGCACCGTCGTGACGCGCGCCGCCGCAGCGCCGGACGCGCTTGGCCCGGTGAAGAGCCCGATGGCGGGCGTCGTTACCGCCATCTTGGTTGCCATCGGCGAGGCGGTCGACGTGGGCCAGGAGCTGGTGGTGGTCGAAGCCATGAAGATGCGCTTCGCCGTCACCGCCAAGGCCCCTGGCGTGGTCTCGGAGCTGGGGGTGCAGGCAGGCGATCGCGTGGCGGCAGGCCAAGCCCTGTTGGCGCTGCGGCCTTTGTGATAAGCTGCGGGACGATGTCTTCGCCTGCTTGCCGCCTCGAGAAGATCACGTACCGGGGGTTCGAGGCCTTCATGTTGGAGAACGGCCTGATCCGGTGCGTGGTGGTGCCCGCCCTGGGCGGCAAGATCGCCAGCCTGGTGCACCTGCCCACCATGCGCGAGTGGATGTGGCGGAACCCGCATCTCGAGGCCCGTGCGGCCGAGTATGGCGCCAGCTACACCCAGAAGCACGACCTGGGCGGCTTCGACGAGTGCTTCCCCAGCGTCGCCGCCACGGCCCACCCCAGCTACCCCTGGGAAGGCACGCAGATCCCGGACCACGGCGAGCTGTGGGCGCTGCCCTGGAAGGCCGAGACGTTCTGCGACGGCTCGCGCATCGAGGTGCGGCTGGTGGTGCATGGCGTGCGTTTCCCCTACCGCTTCGAGCGCACGCTGCTGATGGACCAGGGCGAGAGCGGCATCAGGCTGTCCTACAGCGTCGCGAACCTCACGCCCTTCGCCTTCCCCTTCATCTGGTGCGCCCACCCGCTCTTCGCGGCCACGCCCGGCATGAAGATCGTCGCGCCGCTGCGCGACCTCACGGTCTTCAGCTCGAAGGACAAGCGCTTCGGCTCGCTGGGCCGCGTCGTCACCTGGCCGCTGGTCTCCGACGTGGAAGGCCGGACCTGGGACCTGGCGGCGTTGCCGGACGCCAGCGCCGGCGTAGCGGTCAAGCTGTACGGCCGCAGCCCGTCGCAGGGCTACGTGGCCTTGCAGGACATCGTGCAGGGCGGCGAACTGCGGCTGCAGTTCGACCCGTCCGAGGTCACGCACATGGGCCTGTGGCTCAACTACGGGGGCTGGTCCGGCGTGCCGGGCACGGCGCCTTATTATAACGTCGGCATCGAGCCGGCGATCGGCGCCCAGGATGACCTGGCGCTGGCGGTCAAGCACTACAACGAGCACGGCGAGCTGCCCCCGCACGGGCGGCAGGCGTGGTCGGTCGATTTGCTGGTGAGGTAAGCTATGGAAAAGCAGGTCATCACGAAGGAAGACGGCCGGAAGGTCTACGTCTACGTCTTCAAGCCGCAGGAAGGGAAGTCGTCATGAAGATCTTGGTGGTAGGCGGTGCCGGCTACATCGGCAGCGTCACGGTGGAACAGCTCCTGGCGGCCGGCCACCAGGTGGTCGTCTATGACAACCTCCTGAAGGGGCACCGCGAGTCCGTGCCCGAGGCAGCCACCTTCGTGGAAGGCGACATGGGCGACGCCGCCGCGCTGGACAAGCTCTTCGGCCAGCACACTTTCGACGCCGTGATGCACTTCGCGGCGCTCAGCCTGGTGGGCGAGTCCGTCACCCAGCCCGACAAGTACTTCAAGAACAACGTCAGCAACGGCCTGGTGCTGCTCGACGCCATGGGGCGCGCCGGCATCAAGAAGTTCGTGTTCTCGTCGACCGCCGCCGTCTACGGCGAGCCCACGGAGTGGCCCATCCACGAGGACTTCCCCCACAACCCCACCAACCCGTACGGCGAGAGCAAGCTGGCCTTCGAGAAGGTGCTGAAGTGGTACGAGAACGCCTACGGCCTGCGCTACGCCACGCTGCGCTACTTCAACGCCGCCGGCGCCACGGGCTGCTGCGGCGAGGACCATGACCCCGAGACCCACCTGATCCCGCTGATCCTGCAAGTGGCCCAGGGCAAGCGCGACGCCATCAGCATGTTCGGCGACGACTACCCCACGCCGGACGGCACCTGCGTGCGCGATTACATTCATGTGGTGGACCTGGCGGATGCCCACGTGCGGGCGCTGTCGATCCTGGGCGAGCGCTCCGGCACGTTCAATCTCGGCAACGGCACGGGCTTCTCCGTGAAGCAAGTGGTGGAAGCCGCCCGCAAAGTCACGGGCCACCCCATTCCCGCCAAGGTGGCGCCGCGCCGCGCCGGCGACCCGGCCGTGCTGGTGGCCTCCAGCGCCCGCATCCGCGAGCAGCTGGGCTGGGAGCCCAAGTACCCGGACGTCGAGACGATCATCGCCGACGCCTGGCGCTGGCACCAGGCCCATCCCCAGGGGTACCACGCGAGCGCCCATGTCTGAGCTCCGCTGGAACCCGATCGCGCGCGAGTGGGTGGTCACCGCCACCCACCGCCAGGATCGCACCTTCTTCCCGCCGCCCGGCTTCTGCCCGCTCTGCCCCACGCAGGAGGGCGGCTTCCCGACGGAGATCCCGCTGCCGGCATACGACATCGTGGTCTTCGAGAACAAGTTCCCCAGCTTCCGCCTGCCGCCGCCCGAGCCGGCGGTGCCGGACGGGGATCTGTTCCACGTGATGCCCGCCGAAGGCGTCTGCGAGGTCGTTTGCTACACCTCGGACCACAACGCCACCCTGGCGCAGTGCAGCGTCGACCAGATTTCGAAGCTGGTGGGCGTGTGGCGCGAGCGCTACGTCGACCTGGGCTCGCGGCCCGAGGTCTCGTACGTCTTCATCTTCGAGAACAAGGGCGAGGCGATCGGCGTGACGCTGCCGCATCCCCACGGGCAAATCTACGCCTTCTCCTACCTGCCGCCCAAGATCGAGCGCGAGCTCCAGAGCGGCAACGACCACCACCGCAAGACGGGCCGCTGCCTGCACTGCGACGTGATCGCGGAAGAGCGCGTGGACGGCCGCCGGATCGTGGCGGAGAGCGAGCACTTCATCGCCTTCGTGCCGTTCTACGCGCGCTACCCGTACGAGCTGCACATCTACGCCAAGGGGCACCTGGAGTCGATGGCGGACTTCACGCCGGTGCAGGAGCGCGACCTGGCGCGCATATTGAAGGCCGTGCTGCAGAAGTTCGACAACCTCTGGGAGATGTCGTTCCCGTACATGATGGTGATGCACCAGAAGCCCACGGACGGCCAGGATCACCCCGGGTCGCACTTCCACATCGAGTTCTATCCGCCGCACCGCACCAAGGAGAAGCTCAAGTTCTTGGCCGGCTGCGAGTCCGGCGCCGGCACGTTCATCAACGACACGCTGCCGGAAGACAAGGCCCAGGAGCTGCGCGGGCTCGCGCCGCAATTGCAGGAGGTAGCGCCGTGAGCGACCGGGTCGAAGCCGTCAAGGCAGCCTTCCGCGAGAAGTTCGGCGGCGAGCCGGACTACATCGTGCGCGCCCCGGGCCGGGTGAACCTGATCGGCGAGCACACCGACTACAACGACGGCTTCGTCTTCCCGGTGGCAATCGATCGGGAGATGATCATCGCCGCGCGGCCCAAGGCGGACCGCAAGGACTTCGGCATGCGGCTGTACTCGATGGACTACGACCAACTGGACGAGTTCGCCTACAACAAGCTGGAGAAGAGCGCGGAGCACCCCTGGAGCGACTACTTGCGGGGCATGTTGAGCATCTGGCAGGCCTGCGCCTTCAAGGTGCGCGCCTTCGAGGCCGTGCTCTCCGGCAACGTGCCCCAGGGCGCCGGCCTCAGCTCCAGCGCCGCCTACGAGGTGGCCGTGGGCAAGCTGGTGGACGAGATGATGGCTTCCGGCATCCCGCCCAAGCAGCTGGCGATGCTGGCCCAAAAGGCGGAGAACCGCTTCATCGGCGTGCAGTGCGGCATCATGGACCAGTTCATTTCGGCCCTCGGCAAGGCGGACTCCGCCCTGCTGCTCGACTGCCGCTCGCTGCAATTCCGCGCCGTGCCGCTGCGCCTGGCCGAGCAGGGCGCCGCCATCGTGATCACGGAGACGGGCGTGCAGCGCGGCTTGGTGGACTCCGAGTACAACGCGCGCCGCGCGGAGTGCGCGGAAGGCGTGGCGCTGCTGGCCAAGAAGCTCAAGCAGACCTCGCCCAAGGCCCTGCGCGACGTGACGTTCGCGGACTTCAAGAAGCACGAGAAGGCCCTGCCGGAGGTGGTGGCCAAGCGCTGCCGCCACGTCATCACGGAGAACAACCGCGTGTTGGACTCCGTCGAGGCGCTGGAGAAGGGCAAGCTGGAGGCGTTCGGCAAGCTGATGAACGAGTCGCACGCCTCGCTGCGTGATGACTACGAGGTCAGCTGCAAGGAGCTCGACGTGCTGGCGGACCTCACGCAGAAGCACCCCGGCGTATTCGGGGCGCGCATGACCGGCGCCGGCTTCGGCGGCTGCACCGTGGCTATCATGAAGACGGACGCGGTTGCGTCGTATGAAGCCAAGGTGATCCCGGCTTACGAGCAGGCCACCGGCAGGAAGGCGCGCGTGTTCGTCTGCAAGGCCGTGGGCGGCGCCAGCATGCTGGCGAGCCCGATGATGGCGGCCGGCCCGAGCTAACGGCCGGTGTTCAAGCGCCTGTTCGAGGCTTTCACCGCGGTGGCCTTGTGGATCCGCGGCACGGCCATGGGCCATCGCGCCAAACCCAAACCCCTGGC
>JAQBPE010000330.1 GCA_028287685.1 Cyanobacteria bacterium RYN_339
CGAGCGCTTGGCCCTGGCCGAGGGGCGCCACGCGCTGGAGCTGCGCGAAGCCACGGCGCGCGCCCGCGCGGAGGCCCGCGACGCGCTGCTCAAGCAGGTCGTGCACGACCTCGCCACGGACCTCTCGAACATCGCCGTCGCCGCGGACCTGGCCCGCCAATCGCCGGGCGACGCGCAGGCCTGGGGCAGCCTGGACGCCAGCCTGGACCGCATCGACCGCTTCCTGGCGGAGAAGCGCGCCCAGCTCGAGGAAGACGCGCCGCGTCGTGCTTCGCGCCTGGCCGTCGGCGTCGAAGCGACCCGCACGGTGCTGGCCGCCGTGGTCGAGGCCAAGGGCCAGAGGTGTCACTTCGAGGTCGCGGATCCGCAAGCCGTGGTGCCGCTCTCGGAGATCGAGCTGGTCCAGGTTCTGGTGAACGTGGTCGGCAACGCCGTGAAGTTCACGCCCGCCGGCGGGACGATCTCGTGCGTGGCCGCCCCGGCAGGCGCGTGGGTCAGCGTGGTGGTGGCCGATGATGGCCCCGGCATCCCGGAGGGCCTGCTGGACCGGCTGGGCGATGGGCGACGCGCCGACGCGTCGGGCAGCGGGTTGGGGTTGCAAAACGCGCGACGCCTGGTGGAAGACGCGGGCGGCACGCTGGCCTGGCGCAACGGCGACCCGGGCGCGGTGGTGGAAATCTTGTTGCCGCTAGATCCAGCCGCGCTCCCGGCCCAGTAGCACGGCCTGCGTGCGGTTCTCCACCCCCACGCGGTCGTAGAGCTGGCTGAGGCGGTTCCGCACGGTCTTCTCGCTGAGGCTCAGGCGGTCGGCGATCGCCTGGTTCTCCAGCCCGGCGCCCAGCAAGCGCAGGATGTCGAGGTCGCGCTCCGCCAGGGGCGAGGCTTGGGGGACCAGCCGCACGGCCTCGCGGCGGCGGTCCTGGGTGCGGTGGGCGGCCTTCTCGATGGTCTGGCGGAAGCCCGACAGGTCGCGCAACGGCTTGCGCACGAAGTCGAAGGCGCGGCCTTCGCGCAGCGCCACGATCGCGACATCCAGCGTGGCCTGGCCCGTCAGGAACACCACCTGCAGGCCCGGGAATTCCTCGCAGATGGCGTCCAGCAGCTGCAGCCCGCCGAACTCCGGCATCGCGAGGTCCGTCACGACGACGTCGAAGCTACGCTCGCGCAGCAGCGTCAGCGCGGTCGCGCCTTCCGGGGCGCGGGCCACCTCGTAACCGGCGCGCTCCAGCCAGTCTCCCAGCGTGCCGCGGAAGAGCGCGTCATCTTCGACCAGCAAGATCCGAATCGTCACGTCGCCTACTCTACCACCTGCCAAGCAAGCGTCCGCCGGGACAAATGTCCCGTTAGATGCCATGTGAAGGGCGCTAGGCAGCGCGGCGCCCATGGCGTGGGGGCAGCAAGGCGGCGTCCCAGACCTCGTCCACGGCCTCCACCGGCACGAAGCGCAGCGCCGTGCGCACCTCGGGCGGCAACTCCTCGAGGTCGGCCAGGTTGGCGCGCGGCAGGATCACGGTGCGGATGCCCGCGCGGTGGGCGCCCAGCACCTTTTCCTTGATGCCGCCGACGGGCAAGACCTTGCCGCGCAGGCTGATCTCGCCGGTCATGGCCACGTCGTCGCGCACCAACCGCCCGGTGAGCGCCGACAACAAGGCCGTCGCCAGCGTGATGCCGGCCGAGGGGCCGTCCTTCGGGATGGCGCCGCCCGGCACGTGGACGTGCAGGTCCAGCTTCTCGAAGGAGGCGGGGTCCAGGCCGTAACGCTCCGCCCGGCCACGCACGTAGGAAAGGGCGGCTTCTGCCGACTCGCGCATGACGTCGCCCAGCTGGCCCGTGAGCTTCAGCCCCTTCTTGCCGGGCAAGGCCACGGCCTCGACGAACAGGATGTCGCCGCCGACGGGCGTCCAGACCAGGCCCGTGGCGATGCCGGCCCGATCCACGCGTTCAACCGCTTCGCGCGGGTGGACCGGCGGTCCCAGGTGCCGGCGCACGTCCTCGCGCGTGGGCTCGAAGCAGGTGCCACCCTCCGCCAGCGTACGGGCGGCCTTGCGGCACAGCGTGGCGATCGCCCGTTCCAGGTCGCGCACGCCGGCCTCGCGCGTGTGTTGCGCGATCAGGTGGTGCAGCATGGCCTCGTCCAGCACCACCTCCGCGGCGGCCAGGCCATGGGCCACGAGCTGGCGGGGCAGCAGGTGCCGGCGCGCGATCTCCACCTTCTCGTCTTCGCTGTAGCCGGCCAGGGAGAGCACCTCGAGGCGATCGCGCAGGGCCGGCGGGACGCCGTCGAGCGTGTTGGCGGTCGCCATGAAGATCACGCGGCTCAAGTCCAGCGGCACGTCCAGGTAGTGGTCCTTGAAGGCGTGGTTCTGCTCGGGATCCAGCAGCTCCAGCAGGGCGGAAGCCGGGTCGCCGTGCGGGCCGATGCCCAGCTTGTCGACCTCGTCGAGCAGGATCAGCGGGTCGCTGGTGCCGCTGCGGGCCAGCGCCTGCACGATCCGGCCCGGCAACGCGCCCACGTAAGACCGCCGGTGGCCACGGATGGCGGACTCGTCATGGACGCCGCCCAGCGAGACGCGCACGAAGGCCCGGCCTAGCGCGCGGGCGACGGAGCGGCCCAGCGAGGTCTTGCCCACGCCCGGAGGGCCGACCACGCAGAGGATCGGTTCGCGCGCCCGCACGTCGTCGAGGGGCAGGTTCCGCTCGAGGCGCAGCCGCTTGACGGCCAGGTACTCCAGCAGGCGGTCTTTGACGCGCTCCAGCCCCGCATGGCCGTCATCCAGGATCTTGCGGGCTTCCGGCAGCGTGGGGACCTTTTCCGTAAAGGTGCCCCACGGCATGCGGTCCAGCCACTCCAGGTACTGGTGGACCATGCCGTGTTCCGGCGAGCCGGGCGATAGCTGCCGCAGGCGCTCGAGCTCGCGCCGGCCCTCGCCCTCGGCCTCGTCGGGCATCAGGCCGCCGTTCAGCTTGGCCTCCAGGCGTTCCACCAGCCCGTCGGCCTTGCCCTGGCCGAGCTCCTCCTGGATCGCGCGCAGCTGCTCGCGCAGCATGGCCTCGCGGTTCTGGCGCTGGACGCGTTCGCCCAGCTTGCTCTCCAGCTCCATGCCCAGGCGCGCCATCCCCACCTCGTCCATCAGGCGGGCCAACACCTTCTCGAGCTTGTCGCGCAGCGTGCGCGACTCCAGCAGCTCCTGGCGCCAGACCAGCGGCAGGTGCAGCGCGGTGATCATCATGTAGATCAGCTCGGGGCTGCCGTCCGCGGACACCAGGGCGCCCACCAGCTCCGGCGGCAAGTGCGGGCTGACGCGGGCCAGCTCGTGGAAGGTGGCCATGATCCGGTGCAACAGCGCCCGCTCTTCGGCCCCTTCCATCGAGGCATCCGGCCAGACGTCCACGCCGGCCTCCAGGCAGCCCGCCTCGTTCTCGGCGACGGCGCTGCCCAGGCGGACGCGCTCGACGCCTTGCACCAGGGCTTGGAGGGAGCCCTCCTGCGTGCGCCAGACCCGCTGGATCCGGCCGGCCACGCCCGTGCGGAAGATGTCGCCCGCGCCCGGCTCGCTGACGTCCGGGTCGCGCACGGCCACCAGGCCCAACCAGCCGTCGCCGGCGGCGGCGCGCTCCACCATCTCGATGGAGCCGGGCCGGTTGACCACCAGGGGGATCATCAAGCCGGGGAACGCCACGCTGCCGCGCAACGGCAGGAGCGGCAGCCGCGCGGGCACATCGCCCGCACCGTCCGCCATGGCCTCCGCCCCTTCGCGGGGTCCTGCGTCGCCCATGGTGCCCTCCCAGCGCAGCCCATCCTGCCCCATGATCCTTAACAAAACTTCGGGGCCGGAACAACCCTCCCTTCTCCCCTCGCGTCCCGCATGCGGAGCCGCGCGGGGGCTTGCGGCCGGACCGTTGTGGGTCCATGATGGTCGCATGCCCGAGACCACCGCCCCGCACCGTGCTCGCCCGCTCCATGTCGTGCCCCACACCCACTGGGACCGCGAGTGGTACCGCCCCTTCGAGGCTTACCGCTACCGCCTGGTGCGGACGCTCGACCGCGTGCTGGCCAGCGACCTGCCGTACTTCCTGCTGGACGGGCAGACGGCCGTGATCGACGACTACCTGGCGCTGCGGCCTCAGCAAGAGGTGTTGCTGCGCGACCGCATCCGCGAGGGCCGGCTGGGCATCGGGCCCTGGTATGTGCTGGTCGACGAGTTCCTCGTCAGCGGCGAGGCGCTGGTGCGCAACCTCCTCACGGGCCGCGCGGCCATGCGCAAGCTGGGCGCCACGGACGCGGTGGGCTACCTGCCCGATATGTTCGGCCACGTGGCCCAAATGCCGCAGATCCTGGCGGGCTTCGGCCTGGACCAGGCCGTGGTGTGGCGCGGCGTGAAGCCGCCCGCGCCGCGCTTCGCCTGGCGCGCGCCGGACGGCTCCGGCGTGACGGCCGCCTGGCTGCCCGCGGGCTACTACCAGACGATGTTCATGGAGGACCTGCCGCTGGCGGAGCGCCAGGCCCAGCTGGAGAAGTACCTGGCGGCCTTCGGGGCTGCCCCATCGGCCTGGCTGCTGGCCGGCGCCGACCACATGGCCCCGCGCGCCGACCTGGCGGCCCTGGTGGCGGAGGTGCAGGCCGGCCTGCCCGACGTCGCTCTCGAGATCACCTCGCTGCGCGACGCGCTAACGGGCCCGGCCCCCACCGCGGCCGTGGCCGGCGAGCTGCGGGAGCCGGTGGGCATGGCCTACATTCTGCCCGGTGTGCTGTCGGCCCGCGTGCCGCTGAAGTTGGCCAACGCGGCCTGCCAGACGCTGCTGGAACGCTATGTGGAGCCCCTCACGGCCCTTGCCGGCCTGGGCGGGCCCTTCCTCGGCCATGCCTGGCGCACGCTCATGCTCAACCACCCGCATGACTCGATCTGCGGTTGCTCGATCGATCAAGTCCACCGCGAGATGTGGCCGCGCTTCGCCGCCGTGGACCAGATTGGCCAGGAGTTGATTGCGGAGGCCGTCGGCGCGCATGACAAGCCGCTCGCGGCCCCCGGCGTGTTCGCGTTCAACCCCACGGGCTGGGCGGCGGACGCCTGGGTGGAGCTGAGCGTGGACTGGCCGCTCAAGGAAGCCCCACCCGAGGCCGTGACGCTCACGGGGCCCGGCGTGCTCGCCGTGCAAGCGCTCGGGCAGGAAGACACCGAAGTCTTCCGCGCGGAGATCGACTTCAACCCGGACTGGTTCCCGGTGCGGCGCTTCAAGCTGGCCGCCCGCCTGGCCTTGCCGGCCCTGGGCGGCACGCAGCTGCAGGCCGTGGCCGGCTCGCCGGCGATGGCGACCGGGGTGCGGGCAGGCGACGACTGGGTGGAGAACGAGCACCTATTGCTCGCGATCCGCGAGGCCGTGGACCTGAAGGATAAGCGGACGGGGCGCGTCTTTACCGATTGCCACGGGTTCCTGGATGAAGGCGACGCCGGGGACGAGTACAACTTCTCGCCCTTGGCGGGCGATCGCCCCCGTCATGCCGTGCTGAAGTCGTCCCGGCTGGTGGAGAGCGGCCCCCACGCCGCCACGCTGGAAGCCACCTACGAGCTGGAGATCCCGGTCGGCCTGACGTCGGACCGGCAGGCCCGCTCGGAGCAAGAGGTCCTCCTGACGCTGATCTCGCGCTTCACGCTGCGGGCCGGCGCGGAGGCCGTCGAGGTCGAGACCCGCTTCGAGAACCTGGCCGACGACCACCGCCTGCGCCTGTGCGCCCGCTGGGGGTCGGAGCGGCCGCGCATCTTCGCGGAAGGCACGTTCGGTGTCTTCGAGCGGCCGGCCGTGCCGCAGCCGGCCTTGCCCGTGCCGAAGGGGACCGAGGCCGTGATGCCGGAGTTCCCGACGTCGGGCTTCACCGCGCTGGTAGGCGAGCACAGCCTGGCCGTGGCCGCGCCGGGGCTTTACGAGGGCGCCTGGCTTGAGCACGGGGCGCTGGGCCTCACGCTGCTGCGCGCTGTCGGCTGGCTGAGCCGCGACGACCTGCGCACGCGCGGCGGCGGCGCCGGACCGCGCTTCCCCACGCCGGAGGCGCAAGACCGCGGCGCGCACACCTATCGCTACGCCCTGATTCCCGGCGGCGCCGGTTGGGTGCAGGCCCTGCGCACCGCCCACCAGTTCCTGGCCCCGGCCCGCGCCTGGCTCGCCCGCGGGCTGCAGGCGCCCGGCATCGATCCCGGCGATCCGCGGCTGGTGGTCAGCGCCTTGAAGCGTGCGGAGGACGGGCACGGCACGATCCTGCGCGTCTACAACGCCAGTGGCGACACCGTGCCGGCGCGGCGCCTGGGCGAGCCGCTCCGCATGGACGAAACCCGACTGGACGACACCTCCGACGCCTTCCGGCCCTACGAGGTCAAGACCTGGCGCTTATGATCGCTCGTCCGGGTGCCGGGCGGCCATCAGCAGGCCGATGGCCATCGTGTCCGTGAACGGGAGGCCGCCCGTCAGCGCGCCGAGGGCCTCGTCCAGCGGCCTGGCCAGGGGGCGATCGCCCGCCAGTGGGCGCGCGTTGGCCAAGAACGTGCGGGCGCGCTCCGGCTGCTGGGCGCGCCGGGCTTCCAGCGCCCGCTCGACCAGCGCGTAGGCCTGGAAGGCTTCTTCCTGGCGGGCCGCTTCGGGCGTCGACCCGCTGGCCTCCGGGCCGAAGGCCACCACCAGGTCCACCGGGGGCGCGCTGCCTTGCCGGCCGGACGCGCTGGTGAAAATCGCCTCGATCGTGGCCAGCCGCAAGGTGTTGGGGGCCTGGCGCGGGATGACCAGCTCCGCCAGCAGATAGCTGGGGCGATCGCCGCTCAGCTCGCCCACACGCGCCACGGCCTCGCGGTCGGAAGGCTGCAGCGGCAGCCAGTGCGCCACCGCGGGGAAGACCTGCATGAAGCGCCGCAACCGCACGCCGCGCGCGAACCGCATGCGCAACCGCACGTCCGCGAGCACCAGCGGCTCCGCCAGTTCCGCGCGCACCAGCGGCGCGAGCTCCGCGAGGCGCGCGACGTGGCGCACGCTGCCCCGCGCGACGTCGGCCAGCCGCGTCAGGAACGACGCGTTCCAGGCGGCGCCGAGGCCGAAGACCGCGATGCCCACGCCGGCTTCGGCCCAGCCGCGCGCCAGGACCTCCACGTCACCCTCTTGAAGAACCACGGCGGGCGTGGAAGGGCTCGCCGTGAAGAGCAAGACGCGCCTGGCCCAGGCGGCGCCGGGCCGCGCGGCCACGTCCTCGGCCATGGCCTTCATGCCGGCCAACAAGGCGGCGCCCTCGCCGACCTGCTGGGCGTCCAGGAAGCCCAACAGCCGGCGGGCCTTCAGGCCGTCTCCCAGCGCCTCGGCGGACAGCACCAACTTGCCGCGGTCGCCGTAGGTCGCGATCGACACCCAGTCTGTCGGGGCGAGCACGTCCAGGGCCGCGCGCACGGCCTGCACCACGGCCTCGAGCCGGCCCTCCTGGGCCATGCCCGGCCCCCGCTCGATCAGGATCGTCACGTGCAGCGGCAAGCGCGGCGCCCCTCGGCCGGCCGGCAGCAGCTTGATCAAGGCCTGGACCACCGATTCTCCGCCCGTGGCCTGGTAGACGGCACGCGCGGTGCGGGCCTCCAGCGCCAGGGCGGGCTCGTTCAAGGCTCCGTGCCGGGGTAGGCCACCGAAGGCGCCGCCGACGGCTTCGGCGACGCGGCCTTGGGCGATGCCTTGGGCGAAGCCTTCACCGCCGGCGAGCCGGCCGGCGACGGCAACACGGCCGGGCTGCCCGCCACGCGGCCGGGCGCGCCGGGGAACAGGAACTCCGAAGGCCGCGGCTTGGGGGTGGGGACGAGCGCCGATGGGATCACGCCGGGCTCCATCACGGGCAGCGGCGTCGGGATCGTGAACGGCGCCTCGCCGTCCGGGTTGGTGTCGTTGGCGCGCCCGGGCGTGTTGGGCAAGGGGAAGCCGCCGGGGCTGGGGCTGGTGCTGGGGGTCGTGGTGGGCGATGGCCGCGGCGTTGGCGGCGATGGGATCTGGGAGGGCTCGAGGTTGAGGCGCTCGCGCAGGTCCTCGTTGAACTGGCGCACGCGCGGCAGGATCGCGGGCTCGTCGAGGCGGTTGGGGTGGTAGGTGTCCAACTGCTCCGTGAGCCAGAGTCCCAGGTTGTACAGGCCGTACATCGCCAGGGCCACGCCGGCCAGCGACAGCGCGAAGCTGCGCGGATCGCTCACGTTGGCGTAGGCGCTGGTGGTGGTTTCCGTCGAGGCGAAGATGGCCAGCGGCCCCTGGGCGTGGAAGTTCTGGAAGAACAAGGCGGAGCCCACCGGCACGCCCACCGCGCCGAGGCCGATCCAGATGCCCCAGTCGCGGTTGCGCTCGCCATACCAGTACTGCGAGAGGCTGGCGTCGTGCATCAGCTCGATGAAATCCACGTCGTAGATGGGGTCCGGGCCTTGTCGTAGGCTATACGCCTTGGTCTTCTCGTCGAGCTCGTAGATCAGCCGGCGGTCCTGGAAGATGTCGATGCGCTGCTGGAGGCTTTCGGGGCCTACGTCTTCGAGGTTCGGGGTGGGCGTGGGCGACGGCGGCGGGGTGGGGGAGCCCACGGGCGTGGGCGAGCCGGCCGGCGTTGGCACGGGCGAAGCCGGCGGCTGCTGCGCCAGCGCGGCGGGCGGCAGCTGGGAAAGGGGCAGCACGAGCAGGATCGTGGCGACGAGGAGGGCGCGGTTCATCGCCTGGATTATAGCGCCAAAAGCCTCGGACGTGTGTTCGGGGCCGCGCACGGGCATGGGGAGGCCATGGCATTTGAAGGCACCGCGGATCATGATGGCCAGCGTCTGGACGTGTTCCTGGCGGCCCACCTGCCCGGCGTGGACCGGGTCGCCGCGGGCGCGCTGGTGCGGGCCGGGCGCGTGACGATCGACGGCAAGCCCAAGATCAAGCCGTCCACCTGGCTGCAAGCCGGCGACCGCGTGCTGGCCGACCCGCCGCCGCCCCTGACGGCCGAAGCCCGGCCGGTGGACCTGGCGCTGCCGATCTTGTTCGCCGACGAGCACCTGGTGGTGGTGGTGAAGCCCACCGGCATGGCCACCCACCCGGGCCCGGGCTGGTGGGAGGGCAGCGCCGTCAACGCGTTGCTGCATCACCTGCCGCGCTGGCGCCCGGTCGGCGGCATTGCCACGCCGGGGATCGTGCACCGGCTGGACCGGGACACCTCCGGCCTGCTGGTCTTCGCCAACGGCGATGCCGCGCACCAGGCGCTGTTGGACGCCATGCGCGAGCGACGGATCCTGCGCCGGTACGTGGCGATCGCCCGCGGCGCCCTCACCGGGGAAGGCGTGATCGACCAGCCACTCGCCCGCGATCCCGCGAACCCCGAGCGCGTGATCGTCGCGCCGGAGGGCAAGCAGGCCCGCACCCACTGGCGGTCGATCGCGCCCGGGCTGCTCGATTTGAAGCTGGAGACCGGCCGGAACCACCAGATCCGGGTCCACCTGGCCGCCATGGGCCACCCCGTCGTGGGCGACCCCTGGTACGGCGACGGCGAGCCCGGTGGCATGAAGCTCCACGCTTACCAGCTGGGGCTCGCGCACCCGGTGACGGGGCGTTGGCTGTCGTTCACCAGCCTGCCCCCATGGATCGGGATTATTAAATGATGATTAAATGTGCTTGGACACAGTTCCAAAATGAGGTTAAGAAGAGGTAAAATTTAGATAATTATCGGAGAGATCGAGGAGTTGTCGCCCATGCAGTCGCCTATGTTGAAGACGTTGGTCCTGGACGTGTCCACGGAAGCCCCCGCCGATCTGCGCCGCCGCCTGGTCCAGGGCGTGGCCGCGACCGTGTTGCCCGGCGGCTTGCAGCTGGAAGAGGGCGCCGGTGGCGCGACCTACCATCTGGACGCACGGGGCGGTTGGAGCGCCGTCCAGATCGCCGGCGAGTGGCACTTCAGCCACCCCGCGGGCCATGTGGTGGTCTTGAACGACCGCGGGCTCACGGTTACGACGTCCCAATAGACGCCACGGCGGATCGGGTAAGATGAGGGGACGCCGCTTCCCCTTCGAAGGACCCTTCGCTTGTCGCCGCCTATTTCTCGCGCCATTCCCCTTGCCGTCGCTGCCCTGGTGCTCCTTGCCGGTGGCACGGGTGGGGCTTGGTGGTACGCCCACCGCCCCGTCCACCAGCACCTCTCGCTGTACTACGCCGACCCACAGGGTCGGGTGCTGGTGCCCGTCGAGCAGGACGTCGATTTCGAGCGCCCGGATGCGCCCGGCCCTTGGGCCCAGGCCTTGTTCCAGAAGCTGGCTACGGCGCCGCAGGCATCGCTGATCCCGGCCGTCGGCAGTCGCATGACGCTGGTGGACGCGGCCTGGTCGCCGCCGCAGTGGACCCTGACGGTCAAGCTGCCCAGCACCAGCGGCACGACCACGGAGACGATCCTGGCGGGCGCGCTCGTGCGCAGCTACGTCGACTCTTACCCCGGCGCCAAGAAGGTGCGCCTGCACCTGGTGGGCGATGACAACAAGCCCTTCGCCGGCCAGCACCTCGACCTGTCGGAGGCGCTCACGCCGGCCGAATTCGCCAACCAGTCCGAGGCCGCGCCGGGCGCCTCCAGCGTGTCGGCCACGCTCTGGTGGCAGACCAAGGGCGGCGGCGAGCTGGTGCCCGTGAAGCTCCCCCTGACCGGCGGCAGCGGCATCCCTCCGCGCGACGCCTTCGAAAAGTTGCTGGCGGGCCCACCCGCCCAGGCGGCCACCTTCCTGGAGCCCGTGGCCCCCAAGGGCCTGGTCGCCAAGTGGGCCAAGCTGGACGGCGACGTGGCCCAGATCGACCTCGACGCCGACCTGCCCAAGGACGCGGCGGCCGAGCGCTTCGTGAAGGCCACGGTGCTGACCCTGACGGAGTTCCCCACGGTCAAGGCCGTGCGCTTCTGGCGCCATGACGCGCCCGCCGCCGGCACGGCCGGCCCCTTCGACCTCTCCAAACCGATCGCGCGCCCGGCCGGCGCGAACACGGCCTCGACCAAAGGACCCTGACGTGAAGTTCAACTCCCCGGTGGTGCTGACCGCCCTCGCGACCCTCGCCTTGGCAGTTGCGGCTCCTTTCCCGGCCGTCGCGGCGGCCATGGCCACCGTCACGGGCGTGCACTACGACGCCGCCCGCGAGGTGCTGGTGGTGAACGGCGACCAGGAACTGCACCCGCACGTCAGCAAGCTGGATCACCCTGACCGCCTGGTGATCGACATCCCCAACTCCCACCTGTCGGAGAACTTCAAGCCGATGGCGGGCATTCCGGGCTCGCCGATCCAGCGCATCCGCGTGGGCCAGTTCCAGGCCACCACCACGCGCGTGGTGCTCGACCTCGCCCATGGCGCGGAATTCCAGGCCGTGGCTTCTGGCAACGACGTGCTGGTGCCGATCAAGGCCGGCCATGTCGCGACCGTGCCGACGGTGGCGGCCACCGGCGCCGCTTCGCCCGTGCCCGTGGCCGCCGGCCCGCGGCTGCAGGCGATCGTGTTCCATCAGGGCGACTTGACCTTCGCGCTGACGCACCTGACGCCGTATTGGACCCACATCGTGCCGGGCAACCCCTACCGCTACGTCGTGGTCTTCCCCAAGACGACGCTGACGCCCGAGCTGGTGGGCGAGAGCCACCCGGTCAACGCCGCCGGCATCCTGAAGTGGAAGGCCATCCAGGCCGGCCCGGACGCGCGCATCGAGTTCGACCTCGCCAAGGCGCCCCACTTCGAGATCGTGGCCAACAACGGCAGCTGGCACTTCTACACGGAGCACCCCAAGCCGTCGCCCAAGCCCCAGGTGGCCGCCAAGCCGTCGCCCACGCCGCGCCCGAGCGCGCGCCCCACCACCAAGCCCCAGGTCGTTGCCAAGCCTTCGTTCAAGCCCGGCTCCAACGTGCCCGCGGGCTGGCCAGGTGCTCCCGATGCGCCCCTGGCCCTGCGGAAGATTGGCGACCAGTGGCAGCTGTTGATCACGGCGGACAACCGCATGGCCTTCAAGACCCAGGCCGTGGGGGATGATCGCCTGCGCGTGGACATCGCGGGTGGCCACGTGGCCTTGCCGCGCGACTCCGTCTACATCGACAACGGGCTGATCGCCCGCGTGCGCGTGGGCCCCGGCCCTGGTGGGAACCAGCGCTTGACGATCGACCTGGACCAGCCCGTCCGCCATGTCGCCAAGCTGATGCCCAACCAGCGCTCGCTGCTGATCTCGCTGGGTCGCCAGGGCAGCAAGCGCGTGACCGTGGACCCCGGCCACGGCGGTACCGACACCGGTACGATCGGCCAGAAGGGCATCCGCGAGAAGGACGTCACGCTCGCCATCGCCACCAAGCTGGCGGCGGTGATGAAGGCCAACGGCATCAGCGTGCAGATGACGCGCATGAAGGATCTCGAGGTGCTGTTGCGCCCGCGCGTGGAGATGGCGAACCACAACGACTCCGACCTCTTCATCAGCATCCACGCCAACTCCTTCGGCAACCAGCACGGCGTGGAGGGCATCGAGACCTATTACTTCAGCGACGAGAGCTACCCCCTGGCGCGCGCGATCCACCGCCAGCTGTTGTTGCAGCTCAAGCAGCCGGACCGCGGCGTGCGCAAGAACAACTTCTACGTGGTGCACCACACCCAGATGCCCGCTGCCCTGGTGGAAATCGGCTACTTGTCGAACGCCCACGAGGAGAGCCTGCTCTCCAGCGCGGCCTACCAGGACAAGGCCGCCCGCGCGATCTACGCGGGCATCAAGGACTTCATGGCCGAGAAGGCCAAGCCCAAGCCCTAGAAAGTCTGGCGGTTCGAGCCGTTGAACGATGCGGGCCCGGAAACCTGCCGTTTTGCCGTCGTGATCGTGACGGTCAGCGGAATGGGGTCGAGGGCGCCCGCCGCCGAAAGCATCGGCTCGGTGACGTAGAACGTGACGCTATTGTCCGTCCAGCTCTCCGAATCCACGACGACGGAGTTCCGGCCCAGGTACTTTACCGTCAAGGTGCCCCGGACATCGCCGGCATTGACGCAGTTCAACGTCACCAGCGACCCATTCGGCGCCAGCAACGGCGCCACACCCAGGATCTGCGGACCGCCACCGGCCGGCAGGAACGTGGGGACCGGCGTCGCCGCGAAGGTGGGCACCGGCGTGGGCAGGAAGACCGGCGTCGGCGTGGGCGATGGCAAGGACGTCGGCCCTGGCGTGGGTGGCGGCAACAACGAAGGGAGCGGCTCCGGCGTCGCGACGGGTGGCGAGGGGACGCTGACCGCCGGCGGGGTGGGCGCCGGCCCGAGGGGCTGGCCACCCTTGGCGGCGTCATCGATCGCGGCAATCAGCTGCTTCTGATCCTCGGCGACCGGCTTGTCCAGCACGTCGAGCCGTTGGTTGACTTGTTGCGCCACGGCCGGATCGGCCTTGCCCAGCGCGTCGGCCTGGGCGGCCATCGAGGCCGCCGGTGCGACGGGGGCGTCCTGGCTCATGACCACGTCGCCCTTGGCATCGACCGGGAGGGCCAGCGCGGTTGCGGCTTCGCGGCGGTGGGCCTGATCCTTGTCCATGGCGCCTTCCATCGCGGCGGCCGTGTTCTCGATGTCGGCCTGCTTCATGAGGTAGATCTGGCCGTTGGACTTGCCTTTGGTCAGGGCGGCCGTCGCCAACGTGCTGGCCAGGCCCACCGCCAGGGGCTTGGCGGTCTGTTCGACATGGACCAGCGAGGTCACGCGCAGGGCCTTGCCCTGGCGGCCGACGAAGAGGACCTCCACCAGCACCGTGACGCCCGCGGGGAGCCCCTTGAGCGTGAACTTCCCCTGGGCGTCGGTGGCTGCGGGCTTCACATACGGCAGCAGCCGGAGCGTGCGGGCATCCCGGGCCACGGCCACGGCGCCGGCCAGCGGCAGCTCGGCCATGTCCCCCTCCGCCGCCAACAGCCGCAAGCCCGCACCGTCGTTCGTGATGAGGGACGCGCCGTCGTTGGAAATGACGGAAGCGCCGTCATTCGAGATGACTTTGCCCGCGCTGCCTACCAGCACGCCGTCCTTCACGCTCTCGGCGCCCGCCAGGGCCACGGGCGCACGCGCTACGCCCGCCAGGCTGGCAGACGTCAAGAGCTTGGACGAGACCGCTCGCAGCGCGGGTTGCTGCTCGACCACGACGTTGACCGGGGCGCAAGCCGCCAGGCCGAGGACGCCGAAGACTCCCAGGCGAACGTACAGGTTCATGGCAGGTCCTCCAAGTCTTCCTTACCCGCTAGCGGCTCGAACTCGATCGCCGCCAGGGCGTAGCGCCCCAGGTCGAAGAGGGGCGGCCGCTCCCCCAAAAAGGCCTCCAGCCCTGGCAGGTCGCTCAGGCCCCGGGGCACGGCGGCCAGCAATGCGGCGTCAGCCTGGTAAACCACCACCGGCTGCGCTTCTTGGGCGGCGCGGCTCAGGTCCGGCGGGTAGACGTCGAACTGGCCTTCCTCCACGAGCCGCGGCAGCTTGACCTGGAACTCGTAGGCCGTCGGGAAGAAGCGCAGCGCCAGGCGGGTGGGGCGATCGCCGGGCGACGCGGTGGCGATCAGCAGCTCCGAGCGCCCATGGAAGGGACCGCCCGGGATGGTCTGGTCGAACGGCACATGGAAGGTGCGCTCGCCGGTCTGTTCGTCGTGGACCATGGTGGCCATTGGGGTCTCCTAGTGGTGCGGATGCAGCGGATCCGGCGTGACGTCCGGCGCGACCTGGGGCTGGTCTTGCTTCACGGCGAAGCGGGTGAAGGCGAGGCGCTCGCCCTTCCGTTCGGCCTGCACGTCCAACACGGTGAGCTTGATCTTCCTCTCGTCCGGGTTCTCGCCCTTGGCGATCTTCTCCGCGCGCTCCGCGGCCAGGCGCGTGTCGAGGGCGGCCTGCTTTTCGGGATCGCGGGCGGCCTCGGAGCGCTCCACGCGTTCCGCCTTCAGCTTCTGGGCCTTCTGGACCGCGTCCTTCGCGCCAGACCGGGCGGACTTGTTCGTTACGGAGAACGTGACGGCGTCCTCGCCCGGCTTGGCGTTGGGGTTGTAGGTGGCCTTGGCCTCGACGTGGCGGCGCGCGGCGGCCGTCACGTCGATGGTGCCCTTGTTGAAGTCGTACTCCGCGCCGAGCTGGGCGCGGTCTTGCTTCCGGGTGTGCTCGTTGGTAGAGCCGGCCTCGCTGTAGTTCACCCCGGCCTTGGCGTTCCAGGCGTCTTGCTTGCCCGAGGCCCGCTCGTAGTCCGCTTGCGAGATGTGGTCCTTGACCGATTCGTGGCCCTGACCGACGGAGAGGTTCACGTCCACCTCCGCCTTGGCGCCCAACGTCACCTCGAAGTTGGCCGCGAAGAGCGTGAAGTTGTCGCGGGCGATGGACTTCTGCGCGAAGTCCAGCATGCCGGGCTGGTGTTCGAGCTGGCGGAACGCGGCGTAGGGAGCGGTGCCGCCTGCTATTAGTCGGTTGGCCGCTTCGAGGCCGGCCGGCGACAGGCGCTTGGTCAGCACCTCGACCTTGGAGCCGGACGGGTTGGCCTGGGTGGACTCGATGGCGAGGTCCCGCACCTTGCCGTCGGGGCCCTTGGTCATGGCGAAGGCTTCGTCCCGGTCGGTGCTCAGCGTGCCGCCAGCTTGGGCCAGGCCCGCTTTGCCGCCATCGGCGTACAGCCCCGCCTGGCCTTCTACGCTGCCGTCCAGGCGCAGCTTGGTGGTCACGTTGCCGTCCCGATCGCGCTTCATCGACGCCCCGACGCCAGCCTTCAGCGTCAGGCCCAGCTCCGCGCCGGCGGTCATCGAGCCCTTCGCGATGCCGGGGCCTTCGCCGTCCAGCTTTCCGGCTTCTGCATAGGCGCGGGCCTCCGCCGTTACGCCGAAGCGGGCGCCGACCTCCACGGACTGGTAGTTGTGCTTCAGGGCGTCGGCCAGCGCGGCGCCCGCGTTCAAGCCCAACGCGCCCGGGTTCTCCGCCGACGCCTTCGGCGGATCCAACAAGGCGTGCAGGCGGGCCACGTCTTCGGGCTTGTTCGGGTCGAAGGACAACGTCAGCTCTGCGGACGCGGATGCTTCCACCCCGACGCGGGCCATGACGCCGGCCTCGCCGCCCACCTTCTGGCCGAGGATCGTAACGCTGGCCTTGGCCTTGGCGCTGGCCTCGTAGGCCGCGCTGGCGGCGGCTTCGCCGCTCAGGATCACCTGGATCTTGCCGTCCTGGTCGCGCTTCAGCGAGGCCGCCACCTTCACGCCGCCCGCAACGTTGGGGAAGCCCAGCAGCTCGGAGGGCACCGTGACCTTGCCGCTCAACGCGACGTAGACGCTGTCGCCCTTGGCCATGCGGTTGGTGAACGAGCCCACCACGCCGGCCAGCTGATCCCGGTATTCGGCCTTCTGCGGCCCCAGGGTCTTCTCGGCCATCTCCTCGGCGGCGGCCGGGGCGCCATGGGCGAGGAAGGTGCCCGTCACCTCCAGCACGGCCCCCGCGCCGTGGCCGATCTTGTCGAGCGTGCCGTCCACGAAGGCACCGGCCTTGTCGCCTACCGCCTGGACCTTGGCCGCCGCCCCGTCCGCGCCGACCGCATGCAGCGCGCCCGCCACCAGCCCGGCCTCGTGGTGCGCCACGGCCTTGATGCCGTCGCCCGCCAGGTCCAGCCCCTTGTCCACGACCTGGCCCACGCTGTGCGTGACCCAGCCGGCAGCGCTGGCGAGCCAGCCCGCTTTCTGCTCCGGCGGCTTGGCCTCGACGAAGCGCTTCGCCGCGCCCAGCACGTGGTCCAGCTCCTGGTTGGACAGCGTCGGCAGCTCGCCGCGGTCATGCTTCTGGAACAACGCCGTCAGCTCTTGTTCCGACACCCCGGTCGCCTTCGCCTGGTCCGCCACGAAGGTTTTGAGCTCGGCGGCCTGCTTGGCCGGCTCGGCTGGCGCCTTGGGGCGCGCCTGGTAGGCCGCCAGGGCCTGGCGGACGGCGGCGTTGCGATCGAGGGGGGCGATCTGGTTCATCGGGCCTCCGGGCTTGGGCTGCCGGTCAGGGGCGGGAACAAGGCGACCAGGATGGGGTCGCCCGCGAACGTGCGGGGGAAATTGGCGACGGGGAGCGCCTTGCCGCGCAAGGGCGCCAGGCGATAGGTCTGGACGGCGGCCAGCGCGCGGGCCGGCGCCAGGCCTTGCAACTGCTTGAGCTCCTGATCGGTCTTGAACAGCTCGCGGCGCAGCTCCGTGGCCTGGAAAACGGCCACCTGGGAACGTTGCAGCACGGGAGGGCGCTCGCGGAAGAGCATCGCCAGCGCGGTGGCGATCGCCACGACCTGGCCCGACACGCCGGCACAGACCACCTCCGGCCGTTCGCCAGGGCGCGCATGCACGGCCACGCCCCGCTCCACGATGGCGACGCGGTCCGCGTTGTAAATGGAGACATGCCGCACGTCGTTCACCGCGCCCGCCAGCCGCTGGAGGGCACCCTCGGCAGCCGTTTGGACCGGATCGGCGCCAGGTTGTGCGGCGATCGGTGCGACGGCCGGCTCGCTGGGCAGGGTCAGGGGCCGGGTGGGCGCGCTCAGGCGGCCGAGCAGCTCCGTCTTGGCC
>JAQBPE010000188.1 GCA_028287685.1 Cyanobacteria bacterium RYN_339
AACACCTCCTGAAGGAGCACGATGACAGCCGGGTGAGCCTGGTTTTGCACGCGAAGGCAGACCCGATCGCGTTGCACGAACACACGGCAGCGCACCTGGGACTCGGTTCCAACGGAATACTTGAGGGCATTCTCGAGGAGCTCGTGGGCGGCCAGGCCTACCAGGTCCGCCATGGTGGGCTGGGGCAACAGCGGTCTCAGAAACGCGCCAATGAGCTTGCGGATGGCGGCGACGCTTGTCCACCAGCGCGAACCCATCGAAACCTCGAAGCCGAGCGCTTGGTGCTTGTCGTCATTCAATCGAGCGGGCGGTCGTGGGGCGGCGCTAGACATACATCATGTCACCGTCCGGAACCGTGCCCAGAATGCCAGGTTCCAGGAGTACCGAGCGTCGTAGCACGATCAACGAGATGTCGTCCGCCTGGGATTGCATCCATGACCTGACGTCAGCGAGGATGGACGTTTTCAATGCGGCTGTCGATAGGCTGGCTCCCGCGGCCAACGCCTGTTCCAGGCGGCCCACGTCGTACTGTTCCTTGCGGGCGTTGCCGGCCTCGATCAAGCCGTCCGTGTAGAGCAACATGGTGTCGCCGGCACCCAAGCTGAACCTGACGTCCTTGAGCAGGTCCTCCACTTCGGGCAAGAGACCGATCCAACAGCCTTCGATGTTGATCCGGTCCACCGCCCCGGTGGTGGCCCGGTGGATCAAGATGTCGCATTGCAGGCCCGCCGCCACGAACTGTCCGTCACCCTCGTGGTGCAGGAGTTGCAGCGTCATGAAATTGTCGTTCTTCATCCGAGCGCGGATGTTCTTGTACAGAGACCGGTTGACCCGTCCCAGCACCGTCGTGGGCGAGGCGTGCGGGCTTTCGGTCACGAAGCCGGTGATGAGGCTCTGAGCCATCATCATGACCAGGCCTGGTGTGAGCCCGTGACCGGTCACATCGCCGATGGCCAGCCAGAACCGGCCATCGCTCTGTGGGAGGTAATCCACGAGGTCCCCGCCAACTTCCGTGGCAGCTAGCACCTCGATATCCAGGTCGAATCCCTGCGCCGAGAGTTCGCGAGGAAGAAGTGCGGTCTGGATTTGCGCGGCAATTTCCATTTCCTGGCCGAACCGGTCCAACTCGGATTGCCGGAGCCGTTTTTCGAGCTCGATGGGGTCGGCAATTCGGGTCGAGAGCCAAAAGCTCGCGCCGAGACCGCACAACGTGGTCATCAAGAGCAGTCCGATCGCCACGCCCAGCGAGCGACGGCGAGAGCTGGCAATTGCGTCGGCGACTTGCTTCGGGATCTGGTCGGCCGCGCTCTGGCCGATTTGTTGGAGCCGGGGCTGTACCTGTTGAGAGACGGCGCCGGTGGCGGCATGCGCCCGCTGCGTCATGGCGTCCCGCGCGCGGATCGCCGACTGGGCGGCCAACGAAGATATCGCGCCCACGTCCTTGGCGAGCATCGCCTTGGCCTCGGCGTTCATGGCGTCGGTGGTCTGTTGCGAAATGACGGCGGCCTGTTGCGTCATCCTGGCTTCCGCGGCGCGGGCCATTTTCTGCGCACTGACGGTCATCTTGGCCGCGGCCGCCTTGCTGACACGATTCGACCCGTCCTGGATCGCCTGACGCGCTTCCAGGGCCAGGCGCCGCTCTTGCTCTTGGATGCGCGGGACGTTGCGGGCGATCGCCCGCTCGGCGCCATGGGAGGTGGTAGCAGCCAGGCTCATCAGCGATCCATCGACCAAGCTCTCGACCTTCCGCACGTCGGCCTCGGCGAGGTCCATGCTGTAGACCACGATGACAGCGCCACCGGTGGGCCGCCGGTCGTAGACACCAATGAAACGCTCGGAGCCATCGGCAAAGGTCACCAGGGGCCGCGTCGCCGCCACCGACGCTTCGTCATGAAGCGCGCGGCGCACGATCTCGAGCCCGGCGATCATGACACCGCGCTTGTACCGCGTGCTGGCAACCACTTCACCGCCGCGATTCACCAGCGTAACGTGAGCGCCTTGGACACTGGTGGTCTTGGCGCCTCCGAATGACTGGGCCATGATCTGGGCCAACAGCCGGAAGTTCACGAGCGGCTCTTGCCGCAACTCTTCTTTCAGGTTCTGCGATACCCGAGCGGTGGTCTCGCGGCTCGCCGCATCCAGGTAGGTGCCCAGCCCCCGGCTCAACCCGTCATTGAACTCGATGAGACTGTGGGTGTTTTCTTGGATCACGACCGCGGCGCGGTCAGAGGTATCGCGAACCAACTCACGGTTGGAGTCGGCGCTCAGTTGCTTCATCTCGTCTGCCAAGCCGGTCAGGGCCTTGCGGTCCAATGCCACCAATTCCCGCGTGAGCTGCTTGGATTTGGTCTGGCCCAGCTCGATGATGCGCCGACTCGTGCTCTTTAGCTGTTGTTGGCCCAAGCCATTCATGGAGTGACTCAGCCGCTCGATCTCCGCTTCGCTAGCGCCGATCAGGCGCTGGTTGGTCGCATCCAGCGTGACAAGCGATACCCGCGTGATCTCCGCCCCGGTGTCCTGGATGGCGCTGCTCTCGTGGCTTGCCAAGCTGGAGACCGTGCTCACGAGGAGTTGTTCGCTGTCATGGACTTGCAGGCTCAACACCAGCATGGCCGGGAGCGTTGCAACCATGCAAAACGAGAACATCAAGCGGGCGCGTAGGCTCCGGCCAGGGGCGGGCGATTTCAAAGGTACGGGCTGGCCCAAACTGGGTCCTCCTTGCGTGCTAGATCCCTGACATCAGACCAGCGCGGATGAATGTCGGGCCTCTAGGGACACCGGTCGCTCGTGGCGTGGGTGCCTCATCCTGCCACATTGTCGCAATTATGTCAACATAATTCACGAAAAACCCCCCTCCTGTCGACAGACGACAACTTTCCGGCCTCGCAAAGGGGTCGTGGCAGCAGGTCAATCGCATCGGTGAATCGCGTCGATTGTCTAGATGCCCGGTTTACACATCTTAAAGGCCCGGCCGGCCGCGGGACCGCCCAGCGCGGGTATGGTTCCCTAGGTTGCGTGGTCGAGGAGTCGTTCTGATGCCATCTTGGGGCAAACAAGCTTGGGCCGTGGTGCTGTTTGCCGCCGCGGGGATCGGGTGCCAGGCCGTGCTGCCGCAACCCCAGGCGGCGCACCGCACGGCGCTGTCGACCTCCGACGCGCTCTCGCTTGCCGACGACTTCTTCCTGACGCAGAACCGCTCCGATCGCTACAACCCCGCCCAGCCGCCGGGCTCCAACGCCAACTGCGGGCCGGCCTCGCTGGCGATGGCGCTGAAGGCCTTCGGGCGCGAGCCCAAGGATCTGGCCGCCCCTGCGCAGGCGCACGACCTCGTGAAGTACGTGCGAAAGGTGATGACCGGCGCGCAAAACGAGCAGACCTGGACTTACCCCTCGCAGGTCGAGCACGGCGCGCAGCTGTTGGGGCTCAAGGCGGAGCTGGTCTTTTCCTCGCGCAAGATCCTGGAGGCGATGCAGGAGCCCGGGCGGATGGTGGTGGTCAACTTGAACCCCACGCCGGCCTACGTCGACCAGCTGACGGTGCCTTATGACGGCGGCCACTTCGCGTTGGTGACGGCCGTGAACGGGCAGCAGATCTGCCTGAACGATCCCCTGGCCGCGCACCCGATCAACATCTCGCAGGCCCAGCTCGACGAGGCCCTGACCACCAGCCTGGGCACGGATCCCTACGGCCGGATGGTGCCCGCTTACAACGGCGGCGTGGCGCTATCGCCCTAGCAAGGGTATAACCGGGGGGTGAAGCAGCTTTTCCCCCGCACGCTACTCGCCCTGGCGGCCCTCGTCGGCCTGGCCGCGCCCGCGCACGCCGCCAACATGTTCGACCCCGCCGTGGGCTGGAAGACCATCGTCACGCCGCACTTCCGCGTGAACTTCATGGCCGGCCAGGAGGACGTGGCGAGCCTGGCCGCGGGCTACGCGGAGGACGCCCACAAGCTGCTTTCGCCGTACCTGGCCTCGGAGCCCGTGAACCGCACGGAGCTGACGCTGTTCGACCACGAGGACAACGTCAACGGCTTCGGCTTCCCGCTGCCCAACAACCAGATCTACATCTACCTCTCCAGCCCGCGCGAAGACGAGCTGATGAGCCACTACGACAGCTGGCTGCGCGACATCTTGCTGCACGAGTACACGCACGTCTTGCACTTCGAGAAGACCGAGGGCATCCCCAAGTGGATCAACCAGATCTTCGGCCGCAGCTACTTCCCCAACCTGTTCGAGCCGATCTTCCTGATCGAGGGCCTGGCCGTCACGGACGAGACGACTTACTCGCACGGCGGGCGCGGGCGCGATCCGTACTACGGGATGGTGCTGCGCATGGCGGCGCTGGAAGACAAGCTCGCGAGCATCGACACCGCGAGCGGCTACTTCACGATCGACCACCCGGGTGGCGAGCTGCCCTACATCTACGGCACCGCCTTCTACAAGCACCTGATCAAGCACTGGGGCATGCAGGCGCCGGCGGAGCTCGCCAAGCGCTACGCGCACTACCCCTTCTTCGGCGTCTACGGCATCGACCAGGTGCTGCGCGAGATCACGGGCAAGGACGCCATGACGCTGTGGGCCGACATGCAGTCGGAGCTGAAGACCGACGCCAAGGCCCAGGTCGACGCCATGAAGCTGCGCGGCCCGCTGACGGAGCCGACGCGCGTGACGGAGGGTGGGATGATCCACCGGCACCCGCGCTACATGCCGGACGGGTCGCTGACGTGGCCCGAGTGGACCGGCCACGACTACGCCTACCTCGTCTCGCTCAAGCCAGGCGACAAGAAGCCCAAGCGGATCATCTCGAAGGGGACGGGCGGGCTGTGGACCACCGACGGCCGGTACATCTTCCACACCCGCAACTGGGACGAGAACCGCTTCACCAGCTTCGACGACATCTTCCGCTGGGACACCAAGGACAAGAAGCTGCTGCGGCTGACGAACCGTGCGCGCGTGGACGACCCCTCCGTGAGCCCCGACGGGCGCTGGGTGGTGGCGGTGCAGAGCGGCGGCGGCCAGAACAACCTCGTGAAGCTGCGCTCCGACGGCAAGGGCTTCCGCAAATTAACTGATGTCCACGATCGCAGCCAGTTCGGCGGGGCGGCCTGGCACCCCACGCGCAACCAGGTGGTGGTTTCCGCCTGGCGAGACGGCGCGCGCGACCTGTACTTCGTAGACGCGGACACCGGGGCCATGAAGCCGCTGTGGCGGGACCGCGCGGTCGACATCAACCCGACCTGGACCAAGGACGGCAAGTACCTGGTCTTCGCGTCCGACCGCGACGGCACGTTCAACCTGTACGCGTACGAGGAGAAGGCGCGCAAGCTCTTCCGCATGACCAACGTGGCGAGCGGGTTGATCGAGCCCGCCCTGAGCCCGGACGGCAAGACGATCGCGGCCAGCCTCTACGGCGTGAAGGGCTGGGACGTCGCCACGATCCCCTGGGACCCGGCAACCTGGCGCGAGGTGCCCCTACCGGCCAGCGAGCCGGACATCACACAGCCGCCGCCGTCGAAGGCCGACTACCCGATCGTCACCTACGACCCGTGGCCGAGCTTGAGACCCAAGACCTGGGCGCCCTTCGCCTTCCAGGACGAGCAGGGCCCGATCCTGGGCTTCACGACCCTGGGCCAGGACAGCCTGATGAAGCACTACGTCTTCGGCGCCTTCGGCCTGGGCGTGCCGTCGCTGCGGCCGTACTACCAGGTGGCTTACAGCAACGAGATGCTCTACCCGAGCCTGTACGCCTATGCCACGGACGCCACCCAGTTCGCCTTCCCCACCGACAAGGGCGTGCAGTTCATGATGGCCCAGCACGGGCAGTACCAGGGGCTGTCGGCCACCTTCCCGGGCTTGCCCAGCGTGTTCCTCCAGGGCAACTGGATCACGGGCGACACGCTTTCCGTGGGGCTGGAGATGCAGAACGTCCAGAACATCACGCCGTTGCCGCCGGAAGTGTCCGCGGCCAAGACGCCTACGACCGGGCAGACCAACAAGGTGTCGCTGACCTACCGCTACGGCGACAACTACCGCTTCGCCTACTCGATCAGCCCGGAGGGCGGCAACCTGGTCACGCTGGGCTACGAAAAGGCCCTGCCGCTGATCGGCTCGTTCTACGAGTACGACCGCTTCTGGGCGGACTGGCGCCGCTACTACGCCTTGCCCTGGAAGCACCATGTGCTGGCCGTGCGGGCCACCGGCGGCGCGACGATGGGCGACAAGGCGGGCGACTACTACCTGGGCGGTTACGACTCCTCGACCCTGCTCTCCAACGTGGATCTGCGCACGGCCAGCTCCGTGGGGCAACGCACCATGCCCCTGCGCGGCTACACTTTGGGGGCGCTGACCGGGCCCTATGCCTACGCGCTGTCCGCGGAGTATCGGTTCCCGGTTTACAGCGTGCAACGCGGCTATGGGATCTATCCCGTCTTCATCCGCAACATCCACGGCGCGGTGTTCGCGGAAGGCGGCCAGGCCTGGAAGGCGCCGCTGGACTGGCGCAACAACCTTTACGACGTGGGCGTGGAGCTGCGCGCACAGACGCACTTCATGCAGGCGCCGTCGGAAGTGCGGTTGGGCGTTGGGCAGCCGCTGGTGAGCACCGGCGGGCCGCTGTACCCGGCGTTCTTCGTGGATTTGGGGACGTTCTTTTAGGGCGGAGGGGGACTACGGCCGAACCGGCTGCTCCACCAGCGGCACCGGGGGCTCCGGGGCGTGGGTGAGGCGCTCGATGGTGGCCGTGGCTTGGGTGGTGGGCACGAAGGCTTCGAGGACGCGGCGGCCGTTCGACCAGCGGAAGAAGACGCTGTGCGTGCCGCCCACGGCCAGGGTGAAGTGGCCTGGGGCCACGACGCGGCCGTGGGCCAGCTTGTCGGCGTCCAGGCGGCGCAGGGTGTGGAGCAGGGCCAAGGCGCGGATGCGCTCGTGGGCGTAGGCGTTGCGGAGCTGGGTCCAGAAGCTGGGGGTGGCCTGGTAGGGGGCCAGCGGGGTCAGGGCGGCGGGCAGTTCGCCGGGGGCGCCTTGCAGGGCAGCGTTGACGGCGTGCTCCACGCCCTCCAGCGCCTGCGCCACGGCCGGCTCCGAGGGGTCCGCGGCTTCCAGGGCGGCGGCCAGCTTGGGGCGGTGGGCCACCACGATCGCGTGCTGCTCCATTTGGTTGACTCGCAGCAAGTAGTCCAGCGCCTGGTCCCACTCGCCGACGCGGCCCAGGTAGCGCTCGCGGCGCGCCAGGATGGCGACCAGGCTGGCCACGATACCCTCCGCTCCCGCGGCCGGATCCACCGTGCCCAGCGCGCGCGGGTCGGTGAGCTGGCTGCCCAACAGGCCCACGCCGTGATCCACGCGGCGGGCGCCCAGCTGCGTCAGCAAGGCCGGCACGTCCATGCCCAGCAGCACGAGGTCGAAGGGGTCGTGGATCGCTTCCTGGTGCTCCACCAGGCCCAGGACTTCGGCGGGCCGGGTCTCGTGTTGGACCACGTGGCCGGCGGGCTCGATGGCGCCGAGCAGGGTGCGGCCGACAGCGGCGTCGGGGTGGGCGATCAGGATGTGGGCCATGGCGGG
>JAQBPE010000353.1 GCA_028287685.1 Cyanobacteria bacterium RYN_339
CCCATGCTAGCCAGCGCCGGGCCTGGCCCCTAGCGCCAAGCAACCCTCTCCAAATGCCTAACCCCCCTACGCCGAGGCGTCGGAGGGTCAAGCGGAGGAGGAAGGAGAAGAAGGAAGAGAGGAGGTAAGGTTTCGACCGGGTTTCAGGCTTGGCGGCCCGTTTCCCATGGTCTGAACCTATCCTACATCGACCCACTTCTCCGGGCAACAAAAGTTTTGTGAAGCAATTGTAAACATATGTAAACAAGGCCAGGCTCGCTTCGGCCCGAGCTACTTCGACTTGGACGTGGCCGAGGGAGACGGCGTCGGCGACGCCGGTGTGGCGACGACCTGGGATCCCATCACGAAGAAGGCGAGGAAGGTGACGGTACCGGCCGTACCGACCTCGTAATACACCTGCATGCCCGGGGCCAGGTAGTACTGGCTATCAATTGCCATGCTTTGGAACCCGACTGCCCGCGCCAGCTTGGTGTCCACGATCTGGCCGGAGTAGATGTGTTGGGTGACGTTGGCGCCGATGATGGTCACCCCCATCAACGTGCCGTTCGGTGACGGGACGCCGGACGGCGCCGCAGACGGCTTCTCGGATTTCGCGGGAACGGGCAGCGCCGTCTCCGCCGGCGCCGGCATGCACAAGACCACCGGCCCCGGCAGGCGCACCAGCGGTTCGATCGCTTCGGCCCCTGGGGCGCTGGACGCCGCGCCAGGCACGGCCGGCACAACGCTGAACCGCACGGCGGTACCCTTCACCAATTCGACGCCCTGATCGATCGTCGCGTCCGTGAAGGCGTAGATCTTGCCCATCGCCCCCTCCTTGAGGGTTCCGGACGCCAGCGTGGCAGGGGCAAAGCCCTTGGCCGGGATGACGGCAGGGTAACCCGTCTTCACCATTCTGCGCCCGCTCACGGACTCGATCGTCCCCACCAGTAGGCCATTGCCGGCCAGCGGCTTCAACTGGATCGCCGCGGTCCCCTTGGCCTGGTAGGTGACCAACTGCCCCACCACGAACGGCGCGCCGGCGGGGGTCAGCACGGTCTCCTTCGTGAACGTCAACGTGCTGCCGTCCACCGAGTTCGACAGGGTACCCGAGACGATCGTGGTCGCCGGTGCGCCCGCCTTGGCCGGGACAGGGCTCGTCGACGTGATGCTCTTGATCTGGCCCACGGGGGGCAGCGGGTTCGAGGCGGTAAGGCTCGGCGATTGCGTCACGAAGACGCACGGGGACTTGCCATCTGGCAGGGCGCGGGAGCCGTCGCCGACATCCGCTACGGCGGGCGCGGCAGGTACGGCGGCTTCGTTGCCGGGGACCGCCGGCGGAAGCGCGGTCAACGTGCAGCCCGAAAGGGATGCGAAAACAGCGAACGAAGCGAGTTGACGGGACATCAGGACTCCTGTAAAGCGCAATCAAGATTGCCGAGGAATGACATCATTTCAATAGCATTCTCGAAAACCGGTGTGCAAGCGAAACACGAGGCCGAACACACGAACGACCGTACGGTAACCTTGCAGAATAGCTCGCACGGTAGCGGCCCGAATCTTCGTAATCTTTCCTCCGGCGCCGTCGCCCAAGCAAGCCAGCGTCAGCTGGTCTCCTACTTGCAGGCCGACGCAGGGACCGGTGCCATGTTGATCACCTGGGAGATCGCGCCGGAGGGAGCGGTCGGCGGGAGGAACATGACGGCCATGCCGTCCACGATGCCCTGCCCGGCGGGAATGGTGAGCGTGGTGGGGTAGGCCTTGCCGTCGGCTCCGTCAATGACGTTGAAGGCTGCGCTGCGCGTCGAGGTGCCTGTCACCGTCACGCCGCTGGCCTTGCCGTTACGCTTCCGGGGCGATCAGCCTGTGGCTCCGTGCGATGAACTTCGCCAGTTCTTCGCCCTTCAGCCCCTCATGCGCGAGCCGCGCCAGGTCGTAGATGTGCGAGGCCAAGTCCTCGCGCTGCCCCGCGTCCGTGGTCGACAGCAGCCGCTGCACCACCGGCGAGTTGCTGTTCAGCACCAGCGTCTTGCGCGACGGCAGGTCGATGCTCTTCTGCCAGAGCGCGGACATCTCCTTCATCCGGCGCTCTTGCTCGGACTGGGTGATCAAGCCCGATACGTCGCGGGTCTTCAGCGCCTGCACCTGCACTTCCAGGTTGTCGTCATGCAAGGCGGCCGCCACCAGCTCCTTCAGGCGGTCGTCGGAGGTCTTGCCTTCGGCGTCGACCACCTTGGCCGACTCGTCGGTCTCCACCAGGTGCTCGTTCACGGCCGCGTCCACGCGCGTCCAGCGCAGCTCCGGCTGCTTCTGCTCCAGGAACTGGATGAAATGGCTGTCCAACACGGAGTGGGTCAGCAGCGCCTCCAGGCCTTGGGCCTTGAAGAGCTGGAGGTAGGTGGCCTGCGCGTCGCCGGCCTCGGCGTAGTAGACGCGGCCCTTCTGCTTCTCGTTGTTGCGTTCGGCGTAATCCGCCAGCGTGGTGTAGCCGCCGTTGCTGCTCTCGAAGATCACCACGTCCTTGGCGGCCTCGTAGAACTTTTGGTCGTCCAGCATGCCGAACTTCACGAACGGGTTGATGTCCTTCCAGTAGCCCTCGAACTCCTCGCGGTTGTTCTTGTGGAGCTGGACGAGGCGGTCCGCCACCTTCTTGGTGATATGGCCGGCGATCTTCTTCACGTAGGGGTCGTTCTGCAGCTGCGACCGCGACACGTTCAGCGGGATGTCCGGGCAGTCGATCATCCCCTTGAGCACCGTCAGGAACTTGGGGATGACCTCCTGGGTGTTGTCGGCCACGAAGACCTGGTTGCAGTAGAGCTGGATCTGCCCCTTCGACGCGTCCATCTCGTGGCGCAGCGTGGGGAAGTACAGGATGCCCTGCAGGCGGAACGGGTAGTCCACGTTGAGGTGGATCCAGAAGAGCGGGTCATCCTCGTAGGGGTAGTTGGCGCGGAAGAAGTTCAGGTAGTCGTCGTTGGTCAACGACGAGGGCGACTTGGTCCACAGCGGCGCCTGCTCGTTGATGTGCTCGCCGTTCAGGTGGATGTCGACGGGCAGGAACTTGCAGTACTTCTCCAGCACATGGCGGACGCGCGCGTCTTCCAGGAACTCGTGGGCATGCTCGCCCAGGTGCAGCACCACGTCGGTGCCGCGGGCTTCCCGCTCGGCGGGGCCCAGCTTGTACTCCAAGCCGCCTTCGCTCTCCCAGTGGCTGGCCTCGCCGCCCTTGTAGGACCGCGTGATGACCTCCACCTTGTCGGAGACCATGAAGGCGGAATAGAAGCCCAGCCCGAAGTGCCCGATGATCTGCTGGCTCTCCTCGTTGAGCTTGTAGTGCTCCATGAACTCCGCTGCGCCGGAGAAGGCCACCTGGTTCAGGTACTTCTTGACCTCTTCCGCGCTCATGCCGATGCCGTTGTCGCTGATGGTCAGCGTCTTGGCTTCGGCGTCGACCTTCACGTCGATGCGGAACGGGTCGGCCAAATCCAGGCCC